>JAHBWR010000007.1 GCA_019636875.1 Nitrospira sp. | reverse complement strand
TCTGACTACAATCACACTCAAAGAAGTGTCGGTCGGAACGGAGCTCAGCATCGAGCAAGAAGGTCTTCCGGATGTGATTCCGCTGGAAGCCTGCTATTTGGGTTGGCAAGAATCTCTACGGAACTTGGCACGACTCGTTGAGCCGGAAATCAAGGAGTGAGTCATGACGAAGTGACTAGTGCCCCGCCACAGGATCGAGAGCGGAGTGTCTTATCGTTCAGTCATTCAAGCGAGGCCGGTATAGCTAGGGTTCGTCGCATTTATCGAGGAAGGACCATATGTATGGCAGATAACAAAATCATGGCAGTTGTCGGGGCAACCGGCTCGCAGGGTGGCGGATTGGTCCGTGCGATTCTGAACGACAAGACACAAGAGTGTGTTGTGCGGGCCTTGACGCGAAAGGTCGACTCCCCCAAGGCGCAGGAACTGGCCAGGTTAGGTGCCGAGGTGGTTGCCGCCGACTTGGATGACCTCGAAAGCCTGAAGCGCGCGTTTGAAGGAGCGTACGGCGCCTTCTGCGTTACCAATTTTTGGGAGCATTTTTCACCGGAGAAAGAGACGGCTCAAGCCACAGCCATGGCTCAGGCGGCGAAGCATGCCGCGGTGCACCATGTGATCTGGTCCACACTCGAAGATACGCGCCGGTGGGTTGCCCTGACCGATACTCGTATGCCCACGCTCAAGGACAAGTATAAGGTACCGCACTTCGATGGGAAGGGTGAGGCCGATGAGGCGTTCAGAGACCTCGGCGTTCCGACGACCTTCTTGCTCGCGTCGTTTTACTGGGACAACATGATCTCGTTCGGGATGGGTCCCAAGAAGGAGCAGGACGGACAGTTCGCGCTCCTCATGCCGATGGGCGACAAGAAGCTGCCTGGCATCGCCGCGGAGGATATCGGCAAGTGCGCGTTCGGCATCTTCAAACAAGGAGCGGAATGGATCGGAAAGACCGTCGGTGTGGCCGGCGACCACTTGACCGGTTCTGAGATGGCGGCCAAGATGACGAAGGCGCTGGGTCGAAAAGTGTGGTATGACGCCGTGTCCCCCGAAGCCTACCGCAGGTTGGACTTCCCTGGAGCGGATGATCTCGGCAACATGTTCCAGTTCAAGCGTGACTTTAACTCGTACTTCTGCGGGGCGCGCAAGCCCGAAGTCGCGCGCAGTCTGAATCCATCCATGCAAACGTTTGATACATGGCTCGCCCACAACAAGGACCGCATCCCGCTCGAATGACGGGACAGGGTGCTAAAGCTGGTGTGCCCGATAGGATAGTCTATTCGAGACCATCGCGTAATGAGTATGATTCGATAGTGATCCTAGAATCTTCTTAGTCTACAAAGCGTGTTCCATCCGACAGTCTGCTCTAAAGCCGGTGACACGGTGTGTGCATCTGTGCTGGCTCTCGCACTGACGACCCATCTAACTGACCATCCCTCACCTATCAGGCAATTCGGACACAGGGAGACCAATGTTTCTGAAGTCAGATTTCAGGAGTGGCCGTAGCAATTCCTGCCATTCTCCACAGAGGAGTTGTTCTAGGGAATATGCCAGTCGTGTGAAAATGAGATCGACGATATAGATGGCTAAGTTCAACAATGAATTTCGTAACCTAGTCGGCCACACGCATCACAATAGGAGTTTAGAAAACCTACGCAATAGACGATCAACCGAAAGTCCGTAATAAGGAGGACGATTCTATGAATATGAAGATGGTTGCCGTCGTGGCAGGCGTGTTGATGATTGTTTCAGGGACGGGCAACGGCCTAGCGGAGCAGTCGGGGGGTGAATCCTCTTCAGTCTATGGACATGGAGATGATCTGCCACTACCGAATGGAATGATTGGGGTAATCATACAAGTTTCGGCTGAGCGGATCGGTGAGCCGGCGGCTCTCTATATCTTGAAGGTCCGAAAGGATGGCCCTGCCCAGCAGGCAGGACTTAGACACGGGGACGAGATCGTCGCGGTGAACGGCACGCCGGTCAGAGGGAAAAGTTATGAGGAAGTTGTTTCACTGATTCGGGGAGAACCAGGGACCACGGTACAGTTGGACGTGAAGGGAACTCGTGTGTTCTCCATTACGCGTGCGGCCGGCGAGAAGTTCATAACGGAAGGACGGTCTGGTTCACGCGAAGGCCAGCATGAAAAGGGTCGGCAATAAGGTTGTCCCCTTTTCATCGAATGTAGATTTCGCGACAGGTTCCGCAAGGAAAACTATTTGGGCCGTGGATTCCAAGTGACTGCGGTTGCACTAGAGGGCACTGAACGTGCAGAGCTTCTTCTTCATCATCCGTAATACGCTCTGGGTGGTGAGTGCAATGTTGATCGTTGTCATGTCGGTCTTGTTCATCTCTTTGGCCATTTCTCTCGAGATATGGCGGAGCGGAGACCGTCTAGCGAAACCAGTCCCGGTTGAACGTACCAAGCACGGCACCACGGAGAGCGAGGACCAAGTTTCCCATCCAGTCGAGGAAGGGAACGTGCGTTCAGTCCTTGGCATGTCCTCCGGCGACCAGTCGCGCCATAATGAGTGAGCGGAGGCGAATTGCCATGCTCTGCGCTCGAGACGGTGAAGATGCCGCGAAAGCATGGGTGCGGTCAACAGTGGAACTCTATCGGCGATCGATGGAGAACCCCGCGCATTTTGCGTCTCAAGCAGACTGGAAAGCGCGCTTTGAAGGCAGCGTACAGGAGCTGACTGCGTTCACAGAGCATGGTGCATGTGAGGTTCTTCGTGACGATTGAGCTCAATCACACGATCGTGCCTGCGCATGACAAAGAGGCATCGGCTCGATTCTTTGCCGACCTCTTCGGGCTTGCCTATGAGGGATCCTCGGGGCATTTTGCTCCGGTAAGGGTGAATGACAGACTCACGTTTGATTTCGATCAGGATGATTCGTTTGAATCCCATCACTATGCGTTTCACGTGAGTGACGACGAATTCGATGCCATTGTACAGCGAGTTCAGCAGGCCGGCCTGGCATATGGCAGCCATCCATGGGATCCGGAGAACCGAACGCTCAATGATTGGAATGGCGGCCGAGGTGTCTACTTTCGAGATTTGAACGGGCATCTCCTGGAATTGCTCACACGGGATACCGCAAGCTCTTGATGTCGATGACTTCGATGGAAAGAAAAGAGCAACGAGCTCAGAAACTATGCTCACGATAACGGAGAAATACCATGCAGAACAAAATCGTAGGGTTTGAGATTCCCGCATCGGACTTTCAGAAAGTAAGCGAGTTCTATGGAACGGTGTTCGACTGGAAGATCAAATCATGTGGCGACCAGAGTGCGATGGCATACACGACGGCAGTGGAGAAAGATGAGAACCCGACTGAACTTGGTGGGATCAACGGAGGATTCTATAAGCGACAGTCCGGTGACGAGTCCCCGTCACTCATCGTTGAAACGGAATCGATAGACAAGACGCTCAAGGCGATCGAGGCGGGCGGTGGGAAGGTCATCACGCCCAAACATTCCGTGGACGAATGTGGTTTTATGGCGGACTTCGCGGATCCGGAGGGCAATGTCCTGTCACTCTGGCAAAGACAAGCGACATGACAATATAGAATCTTACATCTAAACGTGTGAGGGATGTTGTCCATCAGCAGAGGAGGTTCGCTATGCGTAAGTTAGCCATCAGAGTCACATGTCTTTGTATGATCCTTATCGGGTCTCCAGCGCTGGCCAAGCCGGACCAGAAGTCGCGGAAACTCGATCCTCAGGCCATGACGGAGACCTATCAGAAGCTCGCGACACCTGGGGACCAGCACAAGAGACTTGGCGAGCTGGAGGGGACGTGGACCACCCACACCAAATCGTGGATAAAGCCGGGGCAACCACCGGAGGAATCCACGGGCACCTGTGACATGAGAATGATCCTGGACGGACGGTTCCTACAACAGGAGTGTACAGGCGAGATGATGGGCCAACCGTTCTCCGGCATCAACGTGACAGGATATGACAATTCCACCAAAAAATATGTGTCCACATGGAAAAGTACGATGGGGACCGGTCTCTTCGTCATGCATGGAACAGGCGGTAAAGACGGAACGACCATCACACTGAAAGGCGACCATCCCGATCCCTATGAAGGAACCATGAAGCATCGAGCCGTCTGGAAGACACCCGATTCCAACACCCAGACCTTCACCATGTACCATATCGGGAAAAACGGCAAAGAGACGAAAGGCATGGAAATCCATTACGAGCGAAAGCAATAGCGCAAAGCACTCGTCGTCGACGGAGCAAGGGAACAAGTGCAAGGTCCTTGAAATTCTCTTGAAGCGAAAGGATGGGTATGGCCAAAAAGATGATTTCTAAAAAGAAGAACACGATCTGCCTGTAGTTTGACAACGATGCCGAGGCTGCTGCCGACTTTTATTCGAAGACCTTTCCTAACAGTACAGTGGGGAAAGTCACCCGCGCGCCGAGCGATAACCCCTCCACCAAGGCGGGCGAGGTCATCATGGTGGACTTCACCGTGGCCGGGATCCCCTGTATCGGTCTCAATGGTGGTCCCACCTTCAAGCACAATGAAGCCTTCTCGTTCCAGATCGCGACCGACGACCAGGAGGAGACCGATCGCTACTGGAACGCCATTGTCGGCAATGGCGGGGAGGAGAGCGAATGTGGCTGGTGCAAGGATAAGTGGGGCATCTCCTGGCAAATTACACCACGCGTGCTAATGGAGGCGATGGCGGCCGGGGGCGATGAGGCCAAGCGTGCCTTTGATGCGATGATGACCATGCAAAAGATCGATGTCGCTGCCATTAAGGCAGCGCGGCGCGGAAGTCGCTCGACAGCGACGAACGAGAACAGGCGATGATCCATTCAACGAGGTTGTGCCACATGAACAATTCTAACAAGAGCTGAGCATGTCATCTCGATTCGACCATATCGATCTTCGGGTGCGAAACCTCGCGGAGGTGCGGCCGTTTTACGAACGACTGTTGCCTGCGCTCGGGTTCACGCGTGAGGTATCCATTCCCGGCTGGTTGACATACGAAGTGGAAGATTCCGACGGCGCCACAGAATTCTTCGGGGTGACTGAATCCTCTTCCCATGTCGCCAATGAATGCCGAGTCGCGTTGTGGGTGGACAGCCGTGAAGAAGTCGATCGGCTGGCGGCGATTGTCAGACAGGCTGGAGCCAGCAACATCAAAGGTCCGCTGTGCGAGGACCCGCAATACTATGCCGTTTTTTTCGAAGACCCAAGTGGTAATCGTTTAGAGATTTGCCACCGAGAGAATCGGTGAGGTGAAGCTAATCCTTCTGCTCTTGAGCGAGCGTACGATCCTTCATGCGTCGAATCAGTTCGTTGTACGAGTCGGCTCGAATAATACGCTCGAACTGGCTGCGGTAATTTTTCACCAAGCTCACTCCATCGATCACGACATCGTACGCATGCCATTGTCCGTCTTTGTAGATCAGGCGATAATCTAACGGATAACTGGTCTTGCTGGAGACCAATCTGGTCCGAATCTCTGCGTAATTGCCGTCTAAGCGCTCACCAAGGTACTCCACCTTTTCACCTGCATAGTCTCGAATTTTTCCTGCATACCGGTCTGACAGAAACAGTTTGAAGGAGTCGACGAACTCGGCTTGTTGCGGCTCGGTCAGACGTTTCCACTGTGCGGCTAGCGTTCGCTTGGACATTTCTCGATAATCGAATCTGGTCGCCACGATATCTTCGATATGCCGGCGCTTCTCCGACTCTTGTAATTGTGCGTTGTTCAAAACCGCCAATACTCCGGACAGCGTGTCCTTGACCACGGCCAAGGCAGACTCCACTGTCGGCTGAGCAGCCTGGACAGACGAGGCTGCCCAGCTAGCCATGACGAAGATTACGGCAAGCTGCGCGAGCCTACAGGCAACCTGACCTCGCGAGACGGATTTTCTGCATTCGCATTGAGGCATAGGCGAGCCTCCTTTCATTTCTCAGGGTGAGTGAGTCCTGCTGTTGGAGATGCTTCATTTTGGAATCGATGGAGCTGGAGTACGTTGAGGCTCAGCAGGAGGAATGGGTTCTGGTTGTGGAGGAGGAACAGGTGCAGGAGGCAATGGTTTTGGTTGTGGAGCAGGGACAGGAGCTGGTGGGATCGGTTCAGGTTGTGGTGCAGGATCCGGAATCGGCTGAGGTGGCAATGGGTCGACCACTTCGGAACGATCAAGAGGAATTCCAGGCAATGGAACTACCTGGAGGAAGAAGGTCATGCAAAGAAGAGCTCGCGCGCCTTGGATGTTCATGGTCGTATCCGATTATTGCAGAAACGAGCTTGCACCAAAGGTGAAGTGTGCAATCCTGATTCCAGGCCTTGCCATTCATCACAACATCCATAGTCTCTGAATTATTGAAGGGGTGATGATTCCGTTTTCGGACAATCTTTCCCTTCGACGACAAGTTGTCCTCATCGGAACTCAAACGTTTGTTTCCCTCCACCATTCGCGTGGAGTGGCTGTCGAGGAACATTCCACTATACATCTATCTCTAACCAACCGAAGCTGGAACGCAACATGCTTACGACATACGAGGGCTCTTCACGCGGAGAGTCACCCCACACGTCATGGACTGTCACGCAGATGATGCTACGAAGAAGATTGTACCAAACCAGCCCGGAGACATGAGCCATGTCAGCACACAGCCCTGAAGACATCTGCTGTCTGTTCCGACAGCACATGGCCGAAGCTGACATGGACTCGGTGCTCACACTCTACGATCGCGAAGTGGCGTTTCTGAATCAAGCGGGTGAAGTGATCAGAGGACAAGACAGGCTGAAACAGGAATTGTCATCGCTAGTGGCCACGAAGTCTCGCTTCGAGTACTCAATCAAGCAGATCGTTCACACCAATGACATCGCGCTGATGCATACTCACTGGACGGTGTCCGGGCCTCAGCAGATGAAAGTACACGCGATCGAGGTGGCCCGACATCAGACGGCCGGGAGTTGGCGTTGGCTCATCGACGACCCCTTTACCGTCGGGAGAGAAGATCCATGATTCGAGATCGATAAAGCGATTGCTTCGCTGGTGGATCTCTTCGGATGGCGATCGCCACTAATGAATGACCGGTCGATGGAGGTGGAGGATGACGTCATGGGAGATAAATTTAGCGTACCTGCAATGGTCGATCGGAGCACGTTCCAGGCCGAGCTGGACGCATTGCGGGTCCGAGAGAAGGCCCACATGCGGGAAGGCGACGCCATTGCGGCCGCTCGTCGGCGGCTCCCCATGGTTGAGGTCGATGGTGCGGTGTCGCTCAACGGCGACAGTGGGCTGGTGACGCTATTGGATGTGTTTGAGGGTCGCCGGATGCTCATTGCCTACTACTTCATGTGGCACACGGGCCGCACGGCGCCGGAGCAGTGCGAAGGCTGCGCCTTGTACACGGCGCAGGTCCGCGAGTTGTCCTTTCTGCATTCCCGAAATGTCACGTACGCCACCTTCTGCCAGGGTCCGTACGAAGAGAGTGCTCGGTACCGTGACTTCATGGGCTGGGAGATCCCATGGTACTCAGTCCAGGGAACGTCGCTCGACACTCTCTTGGACGGTCGCAGGGCGGGCATGATGTACATCATGTGCTACCTACGCCAGGGCGACAGAATCTTCGAGACCTACTGGACAACGAGGCGCGGCGTTGAGGTGATGGGCAACAGCTATCCGCTGCTCGACATGACGGTGTACGGGCGGCAAGAATGGTGGGAGGATTCGCCGACCGGCTGGCCGCAACCGTGGAAGGACGACGAAGAAGAGCACCCGTATCGTATCGATGGACGTCCCATCGTCCAGTGGCCTCGAGTGAAGGCCGGACATTCCGACGACCTGGTTTCCGAAAATGGCTAGCTAGCGCGTATCATTCCTCAGCCTTTGTGCCAAAAGGCAAGATGGTGCTCGCGGTAGCCGCGCGGGATCGCCGATAAAGACCCCGTGTTCGGTCAGCCTCTCGTCGGGCGGAACTGGGACAACGGGTCCATAGAAGCGGCTGCATCAAGGGAGTCGTAAGAAAAGACTCTCGTCAGTTGTCGATTTATAGCTCCTCGTTCGACTAGGAAGTAAGCAGGTAAATTAGTCATGATCGTCAATCGACTCGAAAAGGAGAAGCTATGTCTACCAAAAATACCGCCCGCCTGCACCGAGTCTTAGCCGCTAAGCCGGACAAGGTCTATCGCGCGTTTCTCGATGCCGACGCGATGAATAAGTGGCTGCCGCCGAACGGATTTACGGGCAAAGTGCATCAGTTGGAAGCGAGGGTCGGAGGTTAGTACAAAATGTCGTTTACCAACTTCACGACCGGCAAGAGCCACTCGTTCGGCGGCGAGTATCTCGAACTCGTACCAAGTGAACGTCTTCGCTACACAGACACGTTCGATGATCCGAATCTGCCGGGGGAGATCATGGCGACGATTACCCTCAAAGAAGTCTCGGTCGGTACGGAGCTCAGCATCGAGCAGGAAGGTCTTCCGGAGGTGATTCCGCTGGAAGCCTGTTATTTGGGGTGGCAAGAATCTCTACGGAACTTGGCACAACTCGTCGAGCCGGAGATCAAGGAGTAAATCGAACGAATGACAGGCGTCCGTTGCTCTATTGTTGAGCACTCGTATGTCTGGCGTCAGCCGTGGTACGTGATTTCGCGGACGAACGCGCGCGGCTTGGCTTTGAAAAAGCGGCGACCTTTCGTCAGAGCTGTTTTTCGCAGATGGATCCGTCGTCCGACAATATCGCGGGTGATGGCGGGCCGGATCGGATGAGGTGAGGCGAGCTGCTCCAGCCGCTCTGCGAAGACTGCGAGATCGTGATCATCTCCCAGGAGGTCGGCCAGCTTGTCGGCGCGCTTGACGAGTCTCTCCACGCCGGTCGCATTATGCGCCTTCCACACCTCCATCGACTGGCCGAGGTATTTCACTTGCTTACGCCACTCGTGAAGATGCTCATTTGTAGGATCAGCACAAGCCGTCGTGAACGCCGCGCGCCCCTGTTTGTAGATTCGTTGCAATCCTTTATACAGTGATGCCGTGTGAGGTTGTTCGAACTGCCACTGACGCATACGGGCCGCCGCTGCAACCAGGCACGCAACACTTTCCTTGACGGCGTTCAGCATGCGTAATTCCGCGCGAGCCTCCCGATGTGCCTGTGTGAGTGCTCCGCGCACTGTTAGGAGCAATCTCCGGCGTGCGCCGCTCCGCCCGCTCTTGAGCACTATTTCCACGGTCTCTTTCAGAACTGCCGCATCTCGCACGCCGCTCAGCGGTCGCGCGGCATCGCGTAATGCGGCATTCTCGCGAGCATAAGCCGTTTGCTCGATCGTGTGTCGCAATAGCCGCAGATCTGCCCGAGCCCGCTTGAGCTCCTTGCGCGCATGGTGGATTTGCTCGTCTGATGGTTCACGGGTACGGAGTGCCTTGACCGCCATCTTAATGTGGCCCAGCAACTCATCGCGTACCGTTTCAGCCTGTAGAGTGCCGTTCACATCTTGCTGCTTCATCTACTGACCTTTCTTCAGTGCGTCGGGAGCGATCGCGCGACCTAGAATGCGCTCCGCTTGAGCGGCGCCGAGCCGACGCGATGGCGCGAATTGCCGATTCTGAGCGGCATTGTAGGAAGTGAAAAAATGCTCAATCTGCTCGATCCAGGCCGTTCCGAGTTCAGAAAGCTCCTGTATGGTCGGCTTATTGGCCGGGGTCTGAGGTACGGCGACCAGTCGGTCGTTTGAGATCGTGTGGCCTTTTTTCGGTCTGGCTCGCGACAATCACGCCGATCAAACGCGCCCTGATAAGGCAGCCCGGGAATGTCGGCTCGTCCATGACCATGAGCACATCGAGTGCGTCGCCGTCTTCGCCACGTGTGCCGGGAATTGACCCAAAATCGTATGGAAAGACATGTCCTGCCGGCAGGATGCGCGACAGCTTGAAGCAGCCCGACTGTTCGTCGAACTTAAACTTGTTTCGACTGCCGCGAGGCGTGTCAATGATGACATTGACGAGCCTGGTCTTCGGATCCCATGGCGGAATCTTGTGGAAAGGGAAGGACATGTAACTTTACTTTTCCATAGAACACCGCCCTCACCTCTACACGGAAGTCTCACCGCGTTATACCTGCAACCCCGATTCCATTGATCCGTCGCTCTTGTCCTGCGATTTCTGGCGATTTGCAGCCTATCCGAGACGGACAATCTTTCCGCCGCACGACGACTTGTCCCTCCATATCGACCCTCGCTTGTGGAGTATCACAATTCACAGAAGGACTCGAATGGCAGTGGCGCAACCTGGCCTTCTGCGTGCAGGAGCGAATTGATCGCTCCAATCCAGACTACGCAAATACCTCTCGCTCGAGACTACAGTGCCATGACTAGAGGTTGTGCCAGGTGTGGCGTTCATCAATTGTTGTTTGACTGGAACATCTTCAGAACGGATGGTCCCCCAGAGGTCGGTCCTGACGATTTTGCAATTGTGCTGCCCCTATCCATCAGCGGCACACTTTTTTATGGGAGGTGAAGACCATGTTTCGAATATCTCGAATCGTGACCGGACTGATAGCCTCCTGGCCCACGCTCGCCTTGGCGGAAGAGATTGAGGGATCCTATCGGGGGATTGGGTCGATCTACTTCACGCTCATCGGGGCGATCTTGATCTATGGAGTCTATGACAGTTTTGGGAAACGGGCCGCCTATATCGTGGGGCCTCTCATTGTGGTTGGGTTATACGTGATGCTCCCCGAGAGATGACAGTAAAATACTTATGACACGCTGAGCAATCGTGGGCGAAAAGGAGAATCCATGAGTGACAATCTGGAGAAGGTAAAAACGTTGGCCCTAGATTTGCGTAACGGCACCCAGTTCCCACGCAGCCCGAGGGACACGCTGGCCGGATATGTGTTAGCCGCCCGTGCCGTAGACAAATGCCGGGCTGATCTCGTCGGCTGGCAGGGGGAATACCACTCCAACTGTCCGCTGGACCAGCAGTGGTTGAAGTTCACCGGGATCGATTATGGGGCTTTCCGGTCGATTGTGGAGACCGGCGCAATAGATGAGGAGATTGCCGAGTGGATTGAGGCGCAGGCTAAGAAGCGTTGGAGGGCGGAGATCGTCGTATGGAACAATCAACAGCGCGATCGACGATTGAGCGACCTGACACCTGAGTTGCAAGAATTCATGGAGGAGTACATCGCGGCCTCCGTTCCGCGTCACAAGGTCGTGTACCACTATTTCGATATCTACGATCTTGAGGAGGGACGGATCTGAAGCAACTACGCCTTTTCGCACGCTCAAGTATCTGAAAGATTCGCAGAGAATTATTCCAATAAGTCCAAGGGTGAAACCTCCCAGCGAGCGGGGGCAGCCTCCTCTAATACCTAGATGAATCGTATAGTGCAGGCTCTCGATAGCTGATTCTGGTCATCAGTACCGAGGCTTCTGCCTGGGAACCGGTGACCCGAGATGAGAACCTCCTCTGCTCGAAGACATTGGCTGTCGCAACACGATGGAATGAACTAAAGCTCGAATGCGTCGAGAATCCGCTGCACGAGCCTCTGTGGCGGTTCGGATGCATCGAGGAATAGGGCGTCCATCGGCTCCTCCAACGTCTCAAGTTGACTGTCGAGCAGGTCGACTTTCATGACATGGTCCGTACGATCGAGCAGGCGGCGCTTCAAAAGCGGACGGTCAGCCTTCAAATAGGCGATTCTCACATGGCCTTTGGTATGGCCGAGGACCCTTGCTCGATGAACGGCCTTGAGGAGAGAACATGCCAGTACCACGTACGTTCCGCTGGTTACCCACCCTCTGAGGGCCGTCCGAAGGTGTTCGAGCCATGGACGTCGATCTTTGTCCGTGAGCGGTAGATTGTGATTGATCTTGTCGAGGTTGGCAGCCGGGTGGAAGTCATCCCCATCGACGTAACACCAGCCGAGCTCATTCGCCAACTGTCGACCCACCGTTGATTTACCGGCGCCCGCGGCTCCCATGAGAATAATGACATGCACGGTCGTACTCATCGTCTTGGATAATTGTGAGTGTGGCACGTCATCAACTTTCACTGTACTGGGGAAAGTCCCAGTACAGACGTCGTGATTTCTCGGATACAAAACGACTTATGACAGTGTGCCGAATCAGAAGGTCGATTTTTCATCCTTGGTGCGAGGCTTCATGAACTCGGCCAACCTCCTTGTCCGCTGTCTCGAGCAGGAAGGGGTTCGATTCGTCTTCGGCTTGCCAGGCGAAGAAAATTTGGAATTGATCGAGGCTTTAGCGGATTCCTCGATTCGATTTATTGAGGCACGGCATGAACAAGGCGCGGCATTCATGGCCGACGTCTATGGTCGACTCAGCGGTAAAGCAGGAGTATGTCTATCAACGTTGGGCCCCGGCGCGACCAACCTCCTGACCGGGGTCGTGGATGCCTACTTGGACCGGACCCCTCTCGTCGCCATCACGGCGCAGGCCTCGCTGAATCGACGTCACAAAGAATCGCATCAGTACATCGATGTGATGTCGATGTTTCGACCCATCACAAAATGGAATACCTCGATTCCGAAACCGGAGGTCGTCCCTGAGGCTGTCCGAAAAGCCTTCAAGATCGCTGAAACGGATAAACCCGGAGCCACCCATCTCGAGCTGCCTGAGGACGTCGCAGAGGAATCAATCGAGGAATCGGTCAAACTTGGACCCTTACCGGTGCAATCGCCGGTATTACCGGAACCGTCTCCGACCCAAGTTACCCGTGCAGTCGAGGTGCTGCGCAGAGCCAAGCGTCCTGTGTTGCTTGCCGGAAATGGGGTCGTCCGCGGATGGGCTCATGAGGCAACGAGACGATTCGCGCGCCGCTTGCGTATCCCCGTGCTCCATACGTTTATGGCTAAGGGGGTCCTTCCGGACAACGACCCACTGTCCTTGTATACGGTTGGCCTCCAAGCCCGCGACTATTCCTCGATCGTTCTGGAACAAGCCGATGTGGTCATTGCCCTTGGCTATGATTTCGTCGAATACGCTCCCTGTTTGTGGAATCCCCGATGTGACAAACGCATCATCCATATCGATGTCTCGCCGGCGGAAGTCGATGAGCACTACTTTGTCGAGGTAGGAGTACTCGGGGACCTCCGCCTTTCGCTGGGGCAGATCGGCGTCCAGGCGGCACCGTTCGCGGCATCGTGGGCTCAGGATGCGCGAGCGAGCGTTGTTGAAGGATTTGCAGCTGAGGAACCGGATCCGGATTCGTGGCCTTTGCGACCACAACGCATCATTGCCGATCTGCGGGCCGCGCTGAAACAAGACGACGTGGTGATATGCGATGTCGGGGCCCATAAACTCTGGATGGCTCGCAGTTTCCCCTGCGACGTGCCGAACTCCTGCATCATCTCCAACGGGTTCGCGGCGATGGGGATCGCCCTGCCCGGCGCGATTGCGGCGAAATTGCTGTATCCCGAGCGACGAGTCGTCGCCGTCACCGGGGACGGCGGGTTTCTCATGAACTCACAGGAACTGGAAACTGCAGTCAGGTTACATCTCCCCATCGTCGTCCTGATCTGGCGGGACAATGGCTACGGGGTCATCCGTTGGAAGCAACAGCTCAAGTTCGGCCGCAGCTCGTTCGTGGATTTCGGGAACCCTGATTTCGTTCGTTATGCGGAAAGTTTCGGGGCGGTCGGGTACCGTGTCACCGAATCTTCGGAGTTAGCACCTATGCTGGCAGACGCTCTGAAGCAGCCGGTGCCGTCGATCATCGATTGTCCGGTGGATTACGACGAGAACATTCGCTTGAGCGAACGGTTGCATGCACTCACAGCATAGGGTGCAACTCATCTACCATTAAGAGGTTGAGTATGGGTGGCTCATCGATCCGGATGATCGTTTATGGGCAATCAGGAGAGAGGACCGAGAGGCTTGGTGTGAACAACAGAGCTCTAAGAACAATCAATTCATGATGAAAGAGGAGGGATGACGATGAAAGCAACGATGCAGGATGAATCCGTCGGCACAAGAAATGAAGAAGATCTCCACAACGCAATCGCGGAAGGGGCGGTGACCAAGCAGTATCTGGCTCAGCCGCAGGACGTCGTTAGTTCTCTCAATCGGCTGCGATCGACGGAGATCACGAGTTACCTCCAATACAAACAACATGGCTACATGGCTGTCTCTTTGCTGTCGCCCGGGCTCAAGGTCGAATTTGAACAGCATGCCAACCAAGAACTCGCGCATGCCGACCAACTTGCCAGCCGGATCCAACAGCTCGGTGGTGTACCGATTTTCGACTTGCAAGAGCTTGCGAGCAGGGCAGCGTCAATCGGGGTCCATCCGGAACAAGGCACTTCTCTGACCGACATGGTCAGCGAAAACCTGTTACTCGAGCGGCGCCAAGTCGAGGCCTATAGCGCGTTGATTCGAGAGATCGGCGACAAAGATCTCATTACACGGGAAATTCTTCTCCATATTCTCCAAGAAACCGAGGGGCACGCGAGCGAACTCGCGGACTACCTGAAGCGCAATAGCGAGAAGCGATGATCGTCCCTCATACAGAGCGTGGAATGAACGGGAATTAATCGATGAGATCCACATCCCTAGCGCGTAGTTCCATAGGTAAGGCGGTATTCATCGTACTTGCCGTCGGTGGAGGCGCGCTCGTTGTCGGATTCTTATATGCCAGTGGCTCAGCTGACAGTTCAGAACAGGACATCCAACCAGTCGCGTTCAGCCACAAACTTCATGCTGGTCAATTGGAGGTGTCCTGCCTGTTTTGCCATCGCTATGCAACCATATCCCGCGTTGCCAGTGTGCCGTCCATGCAGCTCTGCATGGGATGCCATCAGAACCTCAAGGAAGACACATCGGAAACGAAGAAGCTTCGGGTGTATTGGGAACAGGAGACGCCGATTCAGTGGGTCCGACTCCAACGCCTTCCGGATTTTGTCTATTTCACGCACGAGATGCATCTCCATCATGGGATGGAATGTATCCACTGTCATGGGCGAGTGGAAGACATGCCGCATACGCCGAGGGCCGCGACCTTCGAGATGGGATGGTGCCTCTCGTGCCACCGTCGGGAAGGGGGATCGCTCGACTGTCTGACCTGTCATCACTGAAACGGAACCCGGAACGCATGAGAGGAATCAGCTTGGAGAGACAGCTTAGATGAATGTAGGACGACGCACATTGTTCAAGTTGGCCGGTGCGGCGACGGCCGGATCCATCATTCCCGGTTGCAAGAAGGAAGTTGACCGGCTTGTTCCCTATCTCCTCCCGGATGATCAGATCGTGCCAGGGGTGGCGAATTGGTACGCGTCCGTGTGCGGAGAATGTGCTGCCGGATGCGGCATTCTCGTACGCGTGATGGAAGGACGAGCCAAGAAGATCGAGGGTAATCCGGACCATCCGGTGAATCATGGGAAACTGTGCGCAAAAGGGCAGGCCTCGCTCCAAAGTCTCTATAACCCGGATCGGCTTCGGCACCCATTTCAACGGGAAGGTCCTCGAGGAGCAGGCACGTTTGTCCCACTCAAATGGGAAGAAGGGTTGCAGAGGTTGGCGCAGGTTCTTCGGGACGGACGCGTGCCACCGATGATGGTGACAAGGCCGGTGTCCGGAACTCTTGCCCGATTGTTGTCCGAATTTATGGATTCGATGGGGGGCACGCTCTATTTTTATGCACCGGACGCGGAATTGCCGTTACATGCCGCATGGCGTGAGAGCATGGGAGGGGACGGAGCGCCGGTCTATGATCTGGCCCACGCGGATTATCTGCTGTCCTTCGGGGCCCCGTTTCTCGAACACTGGCTGTCTCCGGTCGCGATGGGCATCGCCTTCGGTCAGATGCGACAGGGGCGTGCAACGGTACGTGGCCGGTACGTCCATATTGAGCCAAGGATGTCGGTGACCGCCGCGAACGCCGATCAATGGCTTCCGATTCGACCAGGCTCGGAAGGGATGCTGGCTCTTGGTATCGGACAGCTCATTCTTGATGCCCATCGATCGACGGCACACGGACAGGAATTTGAACGGTTCCACAGGTTCTATGGTTCTGTTCGACTGGATGAAGTCGAACACGTCACAGGCCTTTCACGCGAGGTGATCGTTCGTTTGGCACAGGACTTCGATGCCGCACGAGCTCCGGTCGCCATCGGAGGTGGCTCGGCCTGTTCGCAAACGAACGGTACGCTCTCGTTGATCTCGATCAACGGCTTGAATGCATTGGCCCATCATCTGGGCCGAGCACCCATAGCGCAAGGTTGGTGTCACGACGAAGCTCGTGATGACCGTTCAATCCCGTGGTTGACCGAACAGATGATGTTCGAATTGGCGGAGAAACAGGATGCTGGTGCTGGTCCAGTCCTGCTCTTGTATGGCTGTAATCCGCTCTTCACAATGCCGCGGGCCGTGCCGATCAAAACGTTGTTTGAACAGGCGTCGTTCGTCGTCAGTTTCAGTTCATTTCTTGATGAAACGTCAGAGTATGCCGATCTCCTGCTGCCGGATCGAGACGCGCTGGAGTCATGGGGTGATCATGTCGTTGAGAACCCTGCACAGACCATGGGTTTGTCCCAGCCGGTCGTGACACCGTTATATGAGACGCAGCAGATCGGCGACACGATTCTTGAGCTGAGTCGTCGGTTGAACCTCGGCCATGGTCAATCCAAGACCTTCTACGACCTGTTACGCGGGCGATGGAAAACCGTTCTTGCCGATCAACCGCATACCCAGACCGCCGATTGGTTTGAGCCTGAGTGGATCGAGCTTCTGCAACAGGGTGGGCTGTGGAGGGAGCCGAGCCAAGCTGCAGGCCCGGTGAACTTCGCGCCCTCACGTGCATTCGAACAAGCACGCTTTGTCGGCGAAGAACCTGACTATCCCTTTGTTCTTCATCCTTACGCCTCGATGGCACTTGGCCATGGTGAGGGGGCCAACAGGCCATGGCTCCAGGAATTGCCCGACACCTTGACGACGGTGGTGTGGGGCTCTTGGGTGGAAGTCAATCCGAGGACCGCGAAGGATCTAGGTATCACTCACGGCGATGTCGTGCGGGTGATCTCGCCATTTGGAACGTTGACCGCGTCGACAGTTCTTTTTCCAGGTATTCATCCCGATGTGGTCGCCATGCCGCTCGGACAGGGCCATGCCAGCTATGGTCGATACGCCAAGAACCGCGGGGTGAACCCAGCCGAATTGCTGGCGCCGGCTCTTGATAGCATGACCGGGACTTTGGCGGCAGGCGCCACCAGGGTTCGTATCGAACGTACCGGAGAGAAGAGACGGCTGGCGACACTCGAACGGCCTACCATGGAACCGAGTGATTTAATCGCGATCGATCGGCGGTGAAACGGTTGGCACATAGGCGTAACGAAAACGCCGGAGAGAGTCTACCACCCCCTTGATCAGGAGGTACCGGACATTATGGCTGATACCAATAAGACGAAATCCCATAAGTGGGAGATGGTCATCGATCTCGATCGGTGTACGGGGTGCGAAGCCTGTGTCGTCGCGTGCCATGCGGAAAACAACATCCGCATTTCAGGTGAAGACGAAGCATCGGAGGGTCGGGCAATCAATTGGATCCGGATTGAGCGGTATTGGGAAGGGGAGTATCCGAATGTGCAAACTCGATTCATGCCGGTGCTGTGTCAGCATTGTGATGACGCGCCCTGTGAACCAGTCTGTCCGGTGTATGCTTCCTACCACACACCGGAAGGATTGAACGCCCAAGTCTACAATCGGTGCATCGGTGTCCGCTACTGCGGCAACAACTGTCCCTATACTGCACGACAATTCAATTGGTTCGACCCACACTGGGATCCTCCCCTCGAGGAACAGCTCAATCCAGACGTGACGGTTCGGCAAAACGGGATCATGGAGAAATGCACCTTTTGTGTGCAACGCATTCGGGCAGGCAAGGAACAGGCGGAAAAGGAAGGGCGGCCCGTCCGTGACGGCGATATCATACCGGCCTGCGTGCAGACCTGTCCGACCTCCGCTTTGGTATTCGGTGACCGCCATGATCCCGAAAGCCGGGTTTCGCAATTGGCGCGTCAAGACCGAGCCTTCCATCTGCTCGAATCACAGGGTACGCACCCAGCGATCACCTACCTGAAGAGAATCGCGTGACGGCCGACGACCGAACTGCATGGAAGAAGATGTCGAGCATCAATCGAGATCTGCTCGCTCCGTTGCAGAGTGCGACCCCCGCCTATTTCTTGTTGTTGATCGTCCTTGGAGCAATCGTGGCTCTGGGTGCGGGGGCCTGGTATTACCAAGTCGACACGGGGATCGGGCAGACGAATTTGCATCCGCCGATCTTCTGGGGTGTCTATATCGCGTCGTTCATCTTTTGGGTCGGCGCGAGCCATTCCGGCACGTTCATCTCGGGTGTGCTGCGTCTGAGCAAGGCGGAGTGGAGAAGGCCTGTCACGCGAATCGCTGAATTGATGACGTTCATTTCGTTGATGATCGCTACCTTGTTCGTGTTCTTCCATCTGGGGCGCGTCTGGCGGTGGTATTACCTGATGCCGTATCCCAATCAGCGGGAACTATGGCCGAATTTTCGATCACCGCTGATGTGGGATGCCATCGCCGTCTTTACCTATGCGACCGCCAGCACCATCTATCTGTATCTGCCGTTGATCCCCGACTTTGCGTTGTTGCGTGAACGGATCGGCGGTTGGCGGAAACCGTTGTACCGCGTGCTCTCCCTCGGATGGACCGGCACACAGAACCAATGGCAGGTCCTTGAAACGGCTCTGCGGATCATTACACCGTTGATCGTGATGGTGATGGTGTCCGTCCATTCGATCGTCGGATGGGATTTCGGCGTGTCGCTGGTTCCCGCGTGGCACTCCACGATCTTCGCGCCCTACTTCGTCGTCGGTGCGGTGCATTCCGGCGTAGGATTGGTGGCGATCGGGTTATATGTGCTTCGGAAGATCTATCGTCTCGAGCGCTATATTGAGTCGGAGCATTTCGACAAAATCGGCAAGTTATTGGTCGTGACGACACTTGTTCTCGCCTATCTGTATTTCGCTGAACTGCTCACCATTTGGTACGCGAAGAGTCCGGATCACATGTGGGTGGTGGATGCTCTTCTGATCGGTCCGTTTGCCGTTCCCTTTTGGTTCATGGCGATCTGTATCTACTTCATCCCGCTCGCGACGTTGACGAACCCGGCCTTTCGCCGGTGGCCGTTGGGCGTCATGCTCGTCGGTGTCTTTATCAACATCGGAATGTATATCGAGCGTGTCCTGATCCTCGTGCCGCCATTGACCTATCCCCGACTGCCGTTCAATTGGGGAAGCTACTTCCCGTCTTGGGTGGAAATGACCATCATCGTGGGATCGTTGGCGTTGGCGGTCCTGCTCTATGCTCTGGCCGTCAAGTTTGTCCCGGTGATTTCCATCTGGGAAGAAAAGGAAGGCCTCGTCCATGGGACCCGTCACGGAACATGAGATAACGGTGCGGGCGCTCTTTGAGCCGTCCGGTTATCCGGAGTCGCTTGTCGAGAAACTCCGACAAGCCGGTGTGCCGGAGGGCGCGATGGAAATCCGTTCGCCGCTGCCGCTTCATGAGACGGGCTTGGTGCGTCCCGCACCTCTCCCGTTGCATCGTATTGCGATCATAGCTGGTCTGGTCGGCCTCGTCCTCGGGGTGGTGGTCGCCGGAGGGACGGCGATTCTGTATCCCATCATGACGGGAGGAAAACCGATCGTGGCCCCTCCGGTCGTGGGGATTATCTCCTTTGAAACGATGATGCTGATGGCGATCGTCACCACGTTCGTCACGATGCTTATCCGGCTTCGATCGGAACGCCGGGATGCCGTCGAGCGCGATCCGCGCATCGATGATGGCCTCATTGAGGTGGTTCTGTCTCTCCCGTCGAATTCGGTGCAACTGCAGCTGGTCCAAACGCTGCTGAAACAGGCCGGGGCGCTTGAGATCCGCCATCACCATGCCACGTCATCGATTCCACCTGGCGTGGAGCTAGACAGACGGACGACCGCCGGCATGCTCGTCGTGGCCTGGCTCTTGTGTGGCGTGCCGGCCTGTTCACGAGACATGCAAGATCAATCGTCCTATCAGTCGCAGGAAGCCCCGCGGATCCATTCGCCGAAAGGCTCGGTGCCGCGCGACAGCCGGTTGCTGCGCAAGTCTCTCACGACTCAAGAGGAGCTCGATGAAGGGGCCAGACTCTTTCGTATCAACTGTTCTCATTGCCACGGACGGGACGGGACGGGCAACGGTCCGGTCGTCGCCTATTTGAAGGAGCAACCGGCGGATCTTCGCGATCCGTATGTACAAGGATTATCCGAAGCGGCACTCTACGATACGGTGACCTATGGTTTGGCGGTTGAGGGGAGGGATGTGATGCCGGCTTTTCAAGGCGAACTGTCCGCTGAGGAGCGGCACTCCGTGGTGACCTACGTCAAATCCTTGTCTCAACCCTGACAGCAACCGTTCCGGAGATCTCATCGTCATGATGCCGACCCTGCCTGCCATCGAATTCCCGCTGATCGGAAACAGTCTCGTGGTAGGCCTGTTCGCGCTTCTGCATATCCTGCTCGCTGGTTTGGGAGTCGGTTTCTTGATGCTCGCGCCGCCTGCTGAGTGGGCGGGAGAACGCCGTCCGTGGCTGCTCGATGCCGCCCGATCGATGACGCGATTTACGATCGTGACCTATACGGCGAGCTTGGTGTTGGCGGTCCTCATGGTGCAACTGCTCATCGGGCTGTTCCCCCTGACAAACGCGTACCTGTTCAACCGCTTTCGCTACCCGATCTATGTCGCGATGATCGCCTTTCTCGTGCAGCTCTTCGCGCTCTATCCCTACTACCATTATTGGGATCCCTTGCGCGCGAGGAGCCCGCGTCTCCATCGGATGCTCGGAGTCCTCGCGGCCTTGCTGATGCTCATCTGGGTCGCCGTACTCGATGGAATCGGGTCCTCTATGCTCACTCCGGTGTCGGCCGGCGATGCATGGAGCCGCCTTGCGAATCCAACGTGGGTTCCTCTGATCGCACATCGCTTTTTGGGCAATCTCGTCATGGCCGGATATGTGCTGGCCGGGTATTCCGCGTGGCGGCTTGCCGCCGCACAAGGGGACGACGCCGAGTACTATGTGCGTCTGTTGAAGATGGGGCTGTTGATCGGATTCATCGTCCTGATGATTCAACCGCTGAGCGGATTGTTTTATGCGCAGGCAATCAGCGCATCAGCACCGGAAGCCTATCGACAACTCATACAGGGGGCCTACCAGCCCTGGATCTATGCTCAATTTGTCCTAATCGGCGCATTATTCCTCGGCAGTCATCTCTGGCTTCATACTGTCGTATCGACGGGGATGGCGAAGTGGTGGAGCGTGGTCGCAGCCGGCTCATTCGTACTCGCCATGGTGCTGTCCGTCGGCTATCCGGACCTCCGACGCGTCTGGACCTTCGCGCTCGTGACGCTGAGCGCCGTGGTGCTGTACCGAGCCCGCGGCTTGTTTAGGGACGTCTCGTCGCCTGACCGGTACCGGAGACCGCTCATTCGACACCTCTCGGCAGCCCTGGCCGTTGTTGCGGTGCTGACGTACCTCACGATGGGTGTCATCCGGGAGACCGCGCGCCGTCCGGATACGATACGCCATGTGATTTCTATTCCGGACGAGGCGAGGCAATCAATCATGGACCGACCTCTGTCTGGCCCTCAACCGTAACTTCAAGGACTGCGATGGACCTTGAACCGCTTCATATGCCGATGATGTACGGTCGTGGCGCGATCGCGGCGGCAGCGCTGAGCCATAGTTTGTTCGCCACGTTGGTTGTCGGCTGCGCGGTCATCGGTGCGGTGGTCGCGACACTGGCCCACGTGACAGGTCAGTCTCGCTATCGACGGCTGGCGCACATGATCGCGTTCGCCTTGGTGTTGAGCACCGCCACGATCTCATTTTTTGGGGTATCGCTGGTGTTCGCGCTCAACATGTTCTGGCCTCGGTTTTGGCACCAGATTTTTCGGATCATGTTCTGGCCGTTCGTGCTGGAGGCCTGTTTATTCTTTGGAGAAGCCGTCTTTGCCTATGCCTGGTACTACCTATGGAGCTGGTCGTCCACTCCAGACTGGCGCAGAGGTGTGCATCTGGCGTTCGCGTGGCTCGCAGCCGTCTGCGCAGTGGTGGCGATGTTTTTTATCGATATCACCGCCTCCTATATGTTGACGCCACATCCTCCCGACTCCTCGTGGGCCAATATCTTGAATCCGACCATGATCGATCTCGATCTTCATCGGTGGTTTGGAAACCTGACATGGGCCGGATTTGCCCTGGCGGCCTGGTGCGGTACGGCTTTCCTGTTTGCACGAGTCGAGGAAGACCGTCTTTTTTATCGCTGGGCCGGTGGGTTCTGTTTCGCCGTGGGTTTTGGGGCGCTGTTGGTCATGCCGGTGATCGGCTATCAATACCTGCTCCATGTGCGGTATGCCGAACCGCAGGCGTTTCACACGCTCATGCTCGGCGGCCGCTCCTGGCTATTCGATCTGGTCGCCCTGTTCTATGGACTGATCGCCGTGCTTGGGTCCTTGTATATTCTCCGGGTCATCGCTTCGACCGGCAAGCCCGACGACACCGCGCGCTTGATCCTTCCGGTGAGCGTGGTGGTACTCGTCATCGCCTGGCTTGTCTTCGCGATGCCGTACCATCTGCACCATATTCCCGGACTGTCCCAACTGACCGACATCGAGATCAATCCGCTCGGCAAAATGCAGCCGAATAAATATATCGCGATTGCCGCGCTCGTGTTCTTCGGTCTGCTGAATTGGATCCTCTTCCTGCGTGCCTTCATCGGTCTTGGATCCAGATCGACCGCTGAGCCTGTGAACGGTCAGGATCGCGCGAACCAGCGGATTCTTATCGTGATCGCCGGCTGTACCATGGTGGTAATGTTGACGATGGGGTGGGTGCGGGAAACGGCTCGCGCGTACAACGGGTACCTGGTTTATGGGGTGATGGAGCTGTCTGATGAACGTCGGACCTATGAAGGTTGCAACCCCTGCCCGTAGGACCGGTCGTCTGTGCCACTTACTCCGTCGGCTGAATCACGCAACAAAACCGAGATGCGAGCGCTTATATTGGTAGAGCTAGGGTAAATGAGAGGTGCGGACCACCACCAATGAACGCAAGCTGTCGCTGTCATTCGTGAGGTCGGCCTACCGACGATTCATGTCGCCGCTTGAGGAGTGCCCATTTAAGAGAGAGAAGGAGGAGCAATCATGAAGTGGGAAGCGCCTTCATGTATAGAAATAAAAATGGACTCCGAAATCAACTCGTACCAAGATGATTTCCGGGATGAGGCCGATGCGAAGGATTCATTGCAGAGCATGCCGTCATCCGGAGTTATCGCGAATCCTCCGAACACCTATGGATCGATCTGATGGTCATCCGGGTCCTAGGGTCAGCTGCCGGAGGTGGCTTTCCACAGTGGAACTGCGCCTGTGTCAATTGTGCGGGTGTACGTAAGGGACGCATTGCTGCCATCACACGGATGGAGGAATCCGTCGGCCTCAGCGCGGGAGCTAGTGACTGGTTTCTCATCAACGCTTCTCCGGATATTCGTGCTCAGATCGAGAGTTGTGTGTCCCTTCATCCTCCTCAATCACGCTCTTCCCCCATCCAAGCAATTGTGTTGACAAACGGAGATCTGGACCACTGTTTGGGGCTCCTCACGCTCCGAGAGAACCATCGGCTGGTCATCTATACGACGGACTCGGTGCGTCGAGGATTTACCGAAGGTAATGTCTTGTATCGGACACTCCAACGGTTTGCCGAACAGGTCACCTGGCGGACGCTGAAGCTCGATGTTGAAGAACCACTCTTGCTCGCGGATGGAAGACCGTCAGGGCTGTCGGTCATGGCGGTGGCCGTTCCGGGAAAACTTCCCATCCATTTGGAAGGACTCGTGTCACCGGGGGAACCGGATGTAAATGTGGGACTTCGATTTCGACAATCGGATGATGGGGGAGTGTTCGCCTATTTTCCGGCCGTCGGCCGGATCACTTCCTCGGTGCTCAATGCGCTCGAAGACGCCGATTGCATCATGTTTGACGGTACGTTTTGGTCGAGTGATGAGTTATCCGCACCTGGATTCCTCGGGAAGTCAGCGGAAGACCTCGCGCACTGGCCTGTCAGTGGATCGCACGGAAGCTTGGCGATGCTTTCGCAGATCACGGCTCGTCGCCGGGTGTTCATTCACATCAACAACACCAATCCCATGCTGAGGGTAGATTCTCCTGAACGGACACTCGTCGATGCGGCTGGATGGGAAGTCGCGTGGGACGGAATGGGAATCCTCGTGTGATGATAAAGGAAGCGCTCCCTCCGGATCGGCTCGCAAAGGAAGCCTTCATCGAATGGCTCAAGCAGGAGGGCGCGTGTCGCTACCATGACCACCATCCGTTCCATCAACGGATGCATAACGGACAGTTGACGAAGGTACAGCTTCAGCAGTGGGTGTTGAACCGCTATTACTATCAAACGCGAATTCCTATCAAAGATGCGTGCATCGTCGCAAAATCCGAGGACCCGATATTTCGACGGATGTGGCTTCGTCGCATTCGGGATCAGGACGGTGGGCAGGAAGGGGAAGGCGGACTCGCGCTATGGCTTGAATTAGCGCGAGGCGTGGGGCTCGACGTCGAAGCCGTGAAGAGCTATCGAGACGTGCTTCCTGGAGTCAAGCTCGCGTGTGACGACTATGTTCGGTTCGTCCGTGCCGTTCCGCTTCTCGAAGCCGTGGCCTCTTCGCTCACGGAATTGTTTGCTCCTTCCCTGATGGCGAGGCGCCTCGAGGCGTGGAAACAACATTATCCTTGGGTTCGGTCGGAGTCCCTGGAGTATTTTCAATTGCGCATCGCTCGTGCAACGCTCGATTCCGTTCAGGCCGTCGAATTCGTGGTGCAGCACGCGACCACCTATGCGCTTCAAGAGAGGTGCGTGAGGGCCTTGATCAAGAAAGCAGACATCTTGTGGACCCTGCTCGATCACCTCTCTCTGGCCTCTGGTGAAATGGGATCAGAAGGCAAACAGAACAGTGATGAATTACGCCACCGTCAGGCCTCGGCTTAGTGAAAAGGTTCGCCTTCGCTTCGATCGGCGGACCGACCGCTACCTCTTGTTGTACCCTGAAACCGGACTCGAACTGAACGAGACCGCCACGGCGATTGTGCGTCTTTGTACGGGTGAATGGACGATCGATGAGATCGTCGATCATCTCATCCGATCTTATGGTGACGTGTCGCGAGGTGAAATCAGTCGAGCGGTGCGAGAATTTCTGGCTATTCTTGCTGATCGTGGCCTGCTTCAAGGTGCGGCATGAACAACAAGTATCGCCCCTATACGTTGATTGCCGAACTCACCTATCGGTGTCCGCTTCACTGCCCCTATTGTTCGAATCCGTCAGATCTTGCGGAGTATGGGAAGGAAATCGATACCGACACGTGGATTCGGGTCTTCCAAGAAGCCGAAGAACTTGGGGTGATTCAACTCAACCTCACCGGCGGCGAGCCCCTGTTGCGAGATGATTTGGAACTCCTGGTCGAACGGGCCCGTAGGCTCGATCTCTATACGAACCTTATCACGAGCGGAGTTCCGCTCACATTCGAACGGCTCACCCGACTTCGTGAAAGGGGATTGGATAGCGTGCAGATCTCCATTCAAAGTACGAGGGGGGCCGTTTCGGACCGTCTCGCTGGAACGCCAGCGTTCAACCGCAAGCTCGACGCCATGCGGTGGGCGACGTCGCTCAGACTTCCATTGACGCTGAACGTCGTCCTGCATCGGGAAAATATTGCCGAGATCGAAGAGTTCATCGCGCTGGCTGAACATGTCGCCGCCGATCGACTTGAGTTGGCGAATACGCAGTACCTGGGATGGGCATTAAAGAATCGCCATGCACTCCTGCCCACTCGGGAGCACATCAAGTGGGCACGAACCGTTGCAGCTGAGGCGAAAACGCGCCTGCGTGGAAGAATGGAGGTCGTCTTCGTCACGCCAGACTACTATACGGAATACCCAAAGTCCTGCATGGAAGGATGGGGACGCCGGTTCATCGTGGTCAACCCGGAGGGACTCGCGTTGCCCTGCCATCTGGCACATACGATTCCAGGGTTGCAGTTCGAACGGGTCACGCAGCACCGGCTCGCGGACATCTGGCGCCGTTCCTCGGGATTCAACCGATTTCGGGGGGAAGAATGGCTGCCGGACCCTTGCCGCACTTGTGACCGCCGGGCCATAGATTTTGGAGGCTGTCGCTGCCAAGCGTTTCACCTCATGGGAGATGCCGGTCTGCCCGATCCCGCCTGCACACTGGCTCCCGGTCATCACGTCATTGAGTCGGCGAGAGCTCAGGCCGGTCGCTCAGTCAGCATTCCGGTCCTGTTCGAGCATCGGACCGGTCTAGGGCATTCTTCACGATGAGGCCGTGAGCGTGTGGATCTTTCATCCATTGAGGAGGAAGTCATCATGAATACCTGCCGCGTGAGACGAAGCATGGTCCTGAATCGCACGGTCGGGCTGGTCTGTGCCTTGTTGACCCTGTTCGTCTTCGGGAGCCGGATCGAAGCCGGGAGGCTTTCTCTCGATACGATCAAACTTCCCCCTGGGTTTACCATCGCCCTCTACACAGACAAGGTTCCGAATGCACGTGGTATGGCATTGGGACAAGACGGTGTTCTCTTTGTCGGCACAAGGGACAAGGGCGATGTCTATGCGGTGTTGGACAAAGATGGCGATCAGCGTGCCGATGAAGTGCTGACGATTGCTCGCGGGCTGCAGATGCCGGTCGGGGTCGCCTATCGAAAAGGGTCGCTGTACGTGTCTGCCGTAGATCGCATCCTGCGATTCGACAAGATCGACGCCCACTTGAAGGATGTGCCACCACCGGTGGTCGTTACGGACGGCTTCCCGAAAGAGACCAGTCATGGATGGAAGTTTATCGCGTTCGGTCCCGATGGAAAATTGTATGTACCGGTGGGTGCACCCTGCAATATTTGCGAGCCCGATCCCGATCGGTATGCCCTCATCGGTCGCCTCAATCCTGACGGGAGTGGATATGAGATTGTCGCGCGCGGAGTCCGGAACTCGGTCGGCTTCGACTGGGACCCGACCACCCATGAGTTATGGTTTACGGAAAATGGACGGGATTATCTCGGTGACAATCAACCCCCGGACGAGCTCAATCATGCGGAGAAGCCAGGACTCCACTTCGGCTATCCCTATTGCCATGGGAACAACCTCTCGGATCCTGAGTACGGACGCACACGTGCCTGCCGAGAATTTACGGCGCCTGCCGCCGAGCTTGGACCTCATGTCGCGTCTCTGGGCATGCGCTTTTACACCGGTGACATGTTCCCCAAGGAATATCGAAATCAAATTGTTATTGCCGAACACGGTTCTTGGAACCGGAGTGAAAAAAGCGGGTATCGAATCACGATGGTGTCACGAGATGGGCAAGGGCACATGCGATATTCCGTCTTTGCTGAGGGCTGGCTTCAAGGCCAACGGGCATGGGGGCGCCCTGTTGACGTCATGGTCATGCCGGATGGTGCGCTGCTGGTCTCCGATGATATGGCCGGCGCAATCTATCGAATCTCCTATCGCGAACCCTGATCGCGGGGCACCGTGCATGATGGTGAATCGGCAGGAAGTTTCAGAGGTTATGAGGACGTCGCTTCTTCGGCGGATCACCGATCGGTATCGAGCTTTTCCTAGGCGATCGCGGCGGCTCCTTGATAGGCGGTTTCCTAGGAGTCGGTGGTTGTTTGACCGGCGGCTTCTTTGGAGTCGGAGGCTCTCTGACTGGTCGCTTATTCATCCTGCGGTTCCCTCCATTCGTTAGGTTGGTACCGAAGGAAAAGATGGCCGCTCTTGGCGGCGCATTTTACCGACAGTAACTTCCCCCATTGTGCTTGCTCGGGAGGTAATTTAAGCGGGCCTGAAAAGGACGGCCGTTCACCTGTCGGACCTCGTCCGACGATTTGAGGAGAGACGGTGAGAAAGAGTTCGTCAATCCACCGCTGTTCCAGAAATGCAGCCAGTAATGACGGTCCCCCCTCATGCAGAAGCAGCTGTATTCCATACTCGGTCCGGAGCAATGTCATCATGTCCGCTGGAGCGAGGACGTCGTTGCCGGGAAGCACACGGACTGTCGCGGGCAATGTGGCACCATATTGCTGTCGTAATCGCGCAGCGCCTTGTTGGGTCGTTAAGACAAGACTTTTGATTTCGGTCTGCCTGAACAGGGACTGATTCAGATCGACATGGCCTCTGCCGCTGACGATGACGTTCAAGGGATGAAGAGAAATCTTGCCGGCTTGTTTGCGAAACGTCCGAAACTCATCGGCCAACGCAGGGAACACAGCGCCCGCGGTCCACACATGCCCGGGCGCATTGCGAAACGTCTCTTCTCCGATCATCACCGCGTCAGCACAGGCACGTAAGACCGCCATGATGAACGCGTCCTCTTGGTTGTGTCCGCTGATCTCAGCTCCCCCGGACTTGCCAGGAATCTTGAAGGAGACGATGCCGTCCAGGGTCTGAACAAAGTTGCAAATGACCATCGGTCGCTTCAGAGCTTCACCGAAGCAGAGGTCACCATCATACATTGTACGCAACAGGTTGGTGAGATACGGAGCGGATGGGATTACGACCTCACCGTAGAGGGTTGTGATTTGCAATGGTACCTCGATTGGATAAGTCGTGAGGCTGTTCAAGGCGGTGAGTATGACATGAAGTCATGCATTGTTATAGTCCTGCGGCAGCGGATTGGGGAAGCTCACCGCTTCCCCTCATGGAGGTCGACCACCGTACCCGCTTCGTTTAATTCCACCGTCACCACAGTGCCCTCAGGAATACCCCTTGTCTTGGTCTCCTGTAAGAGCAAAGGGAAAGACCGGTCGCCTTCTGCCGTTTGAAGTTTTACATTCTTGTTCATCTGTCCAATATGTACGAGCTTCCCTGTGACGAACGTGTGTTTTCCTTTCTGGCCTTCCAAATGAATATCGACGATCGCATTGTTTTCGTTGACCGTGACGTCAACTTTGTCACCGGACTTAAACGCGCGACCCTGACGCTGTGCCTCATTTGCACTCAATTGGTACGTCGTTCCGGTTTCAGACTTCACCGCCATGGAGCCGGCCCGTTCGATCACCTCACCCTTAAAACGGTGATGTCCGGATTCCTGCTTTGCTAAGCCCTGGCTGGCTGCCCCCAGCAGTAGTGCTCCGCTGATCATTGCGCCAGCCATCAAACGACCTATGGTCCCGTTGTTCTGCTTCTGCATTTCTAGCCTCCTTTTTAATTGGTGAAACGCGTTGCTGCCTCAACGACCGCATGTGTCATGGAAGTTATTTCAACATCCCATGTCTGTGCGTCAGAACACTCAATAGGAACGAACGGAAGACGCTCTTATTAGCACCACATCTCCGTTGGCCCTGAGCTGGTCCAAGGGAAGAGAGGCCTTGAAAGAACTTCTAGCGGGTATCAGCGCTTTTTCTTCTGAGCCTTGCGGGCACGGGCTCCGGCCGGGCGGGTCGAGCGGGATGTATTCTTCTCCGTGCTTCGTGCTCGGTCCGATCGTGTGGTCGAGCGTCCGGCCGATGGAATGTGCCCTGTCGTCGATTCGCCATCCTCGGACAGGTTGCGCAGCCGCTCACGATAGTCTTCCGAGGAAGCAGGGTTTAGTTCCCAGCGCTGTGCATCGCGATCTGCCAGTTTGTCGCCGAACCGGAGAGGCTCATTATCTTCATATGTAATACCCACGGCTTCCCCCAATTTTTCAACCACATCCTGATCGGGAGTGGGGCTCGATCCACCCACCGTTTCCTCACCCGCATCTGTCTGCTGCTGCGCGGCGTCGACATCGCCACCGTATAGTGTGGCGTCGGAGGGTTGCGAATCACTCGTCGAAACCGAGGCGAAGGTGTCTTTTGCCGAAGTCCCTTCCTCCTGATCCTCGTCGTCTTCCTCATACTGCCGGATGACTTGGTTTTCGTGATCCTGATCGACGTGTATGTGTTTCGGTGTAGACATGTTGCGAAGTCCTCCTGTGTGTACAGCTACGCCCATCTATGGCGGTAGGGTACTGGTAGATCCCCTGGTCACAGGAGTGTCGGAGATGAAGATCCATAGGTGGGGATTATGGAAGCGCTGGACTCCATCGTCGGACCAGTCGGTGCATTCCTGTGTCGCGAACAGGGTCGCCTCAAGCCCTTCCGCATGGAAGCCATGTCTCAGGCCAGACATGTTGTCCTCAGAGGCACTGTGGCTGTTGTTCTAGGCGCAAGAACCTTTTGTTTATCTACTCAGGCTTTAGGATGAGGAACGTTGAGACGAGAGGGTAGCTTCTGAGCGGCCTCTGTTTTGCATCGTGAGTCGATCTAATCATTTTGGGGAGTCATCACTTTTGAACTCAATCGGAGTGCATGAATGCCAAAGAGTTGAAGAAATGTGTAGTTCTGTTCTGACACCACCGCTTGCCATCCTCAGATGGGGGGTCGCGGGTTGCTCGATCATCGTTGCCGTATGGATCGGAACCCTGCCTTCCACGGACGGTCGGACAGAGAGGATATCCAATCCTACAGCCATGATCGGCAAACGTGTAGTCGACCAGGAGGGGAACTACATAGGTCGGATCGAAGACAGGGTGTTCCACTGGAACAGCCATGGGTACAGGGAATATGCCGTGTTGTCTCTAAGCCGAGGTTTAGGCGACGGAGAAAAACACGGTGGAGTCCCATCGGAGGCTTTGTCGGGTGATAAAGGGGAGGATCACTTCGTGCTGAATATGAACCAGGCACAACTCAACGGGGCCCCGGAAGTGATCATGTACCGTTTTTATGATCGATCGTTGGCCGCAGCCTATGGAGCCGTTGGAGCGACAGTCGTTACATCTACTGTTGCCCCCTATGACAAAGGACGTCCTCGCGTCTGCGAATGTTTCTGGAGCGACGTCCTTCGGGATACCGAATTCACAGGAACAAGGATCCACCAGGTTCATGTCGTCACGAGACAGTGAGCACATCCATAACCATGGGGACCTTAGAAGAGGCCTCGTTTATACTTGAAGGAGGGACATATGATGAACAGCGTACGAAACTCGCTCCTTGCCAGCGGCATCCTCACGCTGGTATCGGTCACCGCGCTTCAAATAGCGTCTGTGCACGCGGGGATATCACTCGAAGGGGCCAGCAAGGCGACGAGCTTGATCGGAAAGCCAGTCAAAAATTCGGAAGGGAAGGATCTTGGTGACATTCAGGACTTGGTCATCAACTGGCGAGACGGAGGATTTGTCGAGTATGCCGTCCTCTCGTTCGGGGGAGTGTTTGGGGTGGGTGATAAGTATTTTGCCATCCCCTGGGAAGCGATGGCCCTGAGCGATGACAAAGATCATTTCATCGTGAACGTCAAAGAAGAGCGTCTCAAGAATGCTCCAGGGTTTGACAAAAATAACTGGCCTGATATGTCGAATAATGAGTGGGCTTTCGTGATCTATCAATTCTATGAGTTGGATCCGAACGCCACAAAGGCGGCGAAGCGCTCAGCGTCGGGTGAAGGAAGTCAGAAGATGAAGGGCGAGGATCGGGCTCAATTCACGGACCAGGTACGTGAAGCGATTCATCATGCGATGGAAGCCAAATCGGCTGGGAAGCAAGGCAAAGCCGAGGCGTTGGTCACGCATGCCAAGAAATCGCTTGATCTTGCCAAGCAGGCTCAACGCTATGGCCTCAACGAGCGACTCAACGAAGGAGTCTATGCCTTGGGTGAGGCCATTGAACATGGCCAGAAAAAACAAACGGAAGATGCGACCGAGCACATGATGCACGCCATCATGAAGTTATCGCAATCGGCAGGATTGCAGATTCCCAAGGGTGTCGCGACCGGTCGAATATCGGCCAAATGAATTGAGGATGCGTGACGACCATTTGAGGTGTCCGATGCCCTCCGTATGGTTCGGTCATTCCGAATAGCCTCACGCACGGTCGACTTGCCTGGTTGATGCAGTCGACACGTCATTCGTCTTGCGAGTCAAGACCGCAGGTTGGACGGACCGGCAGATGCCGATCCGTTCAGCCGTAAGGGATGCGTGCTGATGTACGTCAGAGCGTGAAAGGATCTGCTGGCTGCAACCATAGGAGAGGCACTCGCTCATTTAGTATCAGAGTGGGACCTTTGTAGGGAGGTATTAAGGCGGGTCTCAAGTTGTTGAGCTTCGTTTTCTCTGTCGGTGATCCACATCAACCTGATCAAGAGTTCCAAACTCTCCAAAGTTTCAGGGTGGCCTTCGCCTACCGTATTTTCAAAGATGGTGACCGAGCGCTCTGCGAATTGTTCTGCTTCCTCGTAAGAGCCCTGCAGCTCATAAACGACCGCCAGGGTTCGACAGGTGGAACCGGTGCGGGGATGACCGGCTCCAAACAGCTCCAGGCTGATGGCTAAGCTTTCGCGAGCCGCTTGGTGTGCCTCGAGAAACTTGTCCTGCACGGCATAAATCACACCGAGATTTTGCAATATCAAAATAATGGTTAGATGTTGGCGACCGAATGCTCTTTCATTAATCACGAGAGAGCGATGAAGGACCGACTCAGCCTCAGTGTCTCGCTGTTGCATGCCGTACAGGACTCCAAGATCATTGAGCGTACTCGCCAGGCGTGGATCATCGGGATTCATACTCTCAATCTGTCGCGCTGCGGCAAGGAGGAACTCTTCAGCATCAGATAGTCGTCTCTCAGCAATGGCCTGGTGTCCCGCGGACTGATACATCTCCCACGATGTGGCCTGTGCTTTTTCGGGGAGCCGATCGAACAGCAGCATCAACAGGATCAGGACGATGACGACAAGGCTTGTGAGTTTTCGAAGCATCATCATAATTCGCAGGATATCGTCCGGGCTCTCACGATACTACGTTAGGGCATTGCTTTGGAGTGAGCTCCCGGCGAGGTGTCGGGTTTGATAGCAGTCGCCACTTTGCGACAGTCAGGACAAAAGTTGTGTTGCAGACGGAGATCGTCCCAGGTGAACCCATATTTGACCAGAAAGGCGCGTGCTTCAATCCACTGACTCTGAGGACTCACGGGCTGAATCTCATCGAGGATCTTTCCGCACCCGTTGCAAAATCCGACTGGTTGTTGGTTCATAAAGCCGACCTCATTCCTCGCCTCAAGCAGAACCCCCATGGATAGCAAGTGTTGAAGCGATTCTACGCCGCATTAACGGGCCTGCGGAGCTCGTCAAATCCCTAGGTGGGGATTCAAAGGCCTAGAACGATCAGCGCAAATGTGTATCCCAATGTGCGAAAAGGACACGCCACGAGACCTCAATGCAGAGGTGTCCGGAGCTCGCCAAGATTGAGTGGGTACCGATACGACACACAGCCGGCACCACTAGTAGTTCCTCCAGCTGTGCCTTTATGAGACGTCGTGGTACGAACGGTTGAAGGGATTGTGGCAGATCCTCAGTTCATTCGGGGGCTAGTGCAAAGGTGCCATGGTCCACCCCCGTTAGCCGGGCATGATCGTCATGCTGAAACGAAGACAGATATGAGTCTATTCGTTGATCGAATGATTCGAGCTGCGAAGCTCGATGCCGGACTGTATGAGGAAGTGGAAGCCGACCCAGGCGCGCTCGCTCAGGCCATGGGAGTAGTCCTGTTGTCCAGCCTGGCGACCGGCATCGGTCTCCTCAAGACCGGTGGCCTCGAAGGTCTGGTCATAGGAACCGCAATGGCATTATTCGGCTGGTATGTGTGGGCGTTTTTGACCTATTTCATCGGCACGAAGCTCCTTCCGGAACCACAGACTCACGCCACCCACAAGGAGCTGCTCCGAACAATCGGGTTTGCCAGTTCACCAGGAATTCTCCGAGTCCTGGCTGTGAGTCCGTCTCTCGCCCAAGCCGTACTCCTGGTGACCGGTGTCTGGATGTTGGTGGCAATGATCATCGCAGTACGACAAGCTTTGGATTATCGAAGCATGACCCGAGCGGTTGGTGTCTGCGTGATCGGATGGGTCGTCCAGGGAATCATTCTCACGATCGTGTTGAACTTATTCGGGGGAATGTACGTCTCGATATCAGGAAAGGAACCAACCTGAACGGAGGATGGAGACAACACATGAATGTAGAGAAGAGCAAATCCTATATCAGCATGACCGAAGCAGTACGCGCGCTAAAGGCACGTGGATTTGAGGCTGATTTCGAGTATGTGGACGGGGCGTTTCGCATAGCCGGTTCCGAGCGCTTGTTGAAAGAAAGCGAGTTGAGCATCGTGGAGCATCATCGGTTCGAAGGAATCAGCGACCCTGACGATATGTCCGTCATCTACGCGGTGGAGGCATCGGACGGTACCCGTGGAACGATTGTGGACGCATTCGGCGTCTATGCGAATCCGAAACTTGGCGCCGCCCTCCTGAAAATCGTGATGAATGAAAATCGGTAGCGCGGCATCCGACAGGGGAGGTTCTCGTCTGCTAATTCGCAGGGGAAAATACTCCGATGTGGTGAAGCGTGATCGGGATTGCAAGGAGAGTACTGAGAGCCAAGAGGAATCCCTCCATAAACGTGAGGTGTCCCGTCCGTTCCGTCCTTGGCTTTAGGCTTTCTTCCGCAGAGGTTTGAAGGGAGGGCATCATCGAAACCAGGATCACCAGCATCGCGATGAGTATGCCCCCGGCAAAGAACGGAACCCAATACACAGCCCAAGCGAGCTTCCGGAGCGGGAGGGTCACAAGCCCCCCGCTCCAGGCTCCCAGGAAGATTGCCAGAAAGAACAACGGAAGACGCACCACGGAGGTCTGTCGGTCAAACACCCGTGCAACCAAGGCTCCAACAAGGAGCGCGATCGGAAGAGCGATCAGTACGTGCACGAGAATCATGGCAGGTCTCCCACATCACCGTTCCAGCAAGGACCGTGACCGGAGATCGTCTTCAGGCAGTCACCGGTTCTCGATGGGTGCAAATGGATTTCAATGTCTCCATCACGTCCGCATAGGAGAGTCCGTTCCCTCGTGCCTTCGCGTGAAGAATAATGTCATTGATGGACAAGAGGCCCTCTAATTGTCCACCGCTACTGATCACAGGGATCCGCCGGATCTGGGCATCCGCCATCTTGCGCATCGCCGTCCGAAGGTCATCTTCCACTCCGCACGTTACCGGACCATTGGAGGTGATGTCCTGTACGGTCAACTCGTCGGCTCGCTTTCCACGTGTGCAGAGCGCCACCGTGATGTCTCGATCGGTCACCATCCCGAGAAGTTTGTTCGTATCGTCGGTGATCGGTAACACACCGCAATCTGCGCGGAACATCACGACGCCGGCCTCTGCGACAGTGGTACCCGGCCCACAACTCCGTACTGCTGTTTGCATGACTTCGCGTACCTGCATGGTAAATCTCCTTCCACTATGTGTGCGGTCTTTGCCGCTGGGTGAGTGTGCCGTGCGCCATTTCTTGTCTAGGTTGTCCCCGAACGATCACCTGAAGAGTCTGACGTCTTCATGAAATCTGTTCATCTTTCCATATCGGTCGTAATACTGCATGCCATGCCTCTGGTGTACTCGATCAACTCCTAGTCGTCTCGTTAGTTAGGTAGTGGACAAGGTTCGATCTCACCATTTGATTTTGGCGTTTGTGTTGGCTGCTCATGTTGAATTGAACCCATACACTCGTCATCCGTCACCGGCTAGGGGTAGTTCTAGTGGCAGAGTGGGCTTGTCCATTTTAACGTTGACTAATAGCGTCATCGGAAACGTCTCCTGACTGATAACTGAAGTACTGGCTCAGAATAAAGAGAAGCCGCCTGATAGAAAGCGAGAGGTAGTGAACAGCGAATCGTTTGGGTGATGCATTTGTCGATACAAACGGACACTGAGCTGGGTGGTCCGCTCAATACCGAGGAGGCCCCATATGCTCGAACTGTATCAATTTGAGGAGTGCCCCCATTCGCAAAAGGTACGACAACGATTGTCGGATTGGGCGATCGACTACATTCTCCGCAATGTGCCGAAGGATCTTGAGAAACGCACGCAGCTCATGAAGGTGTCGGGGCAGGCCAAAGTCCCGACGCTCGTGGATAGTGATCGGGAGCGTATTTTGGCAGGAGATGAGAATGAAATCCTATCCTATCTGATCGAGGTGTATAAACCTCCAGAGCCGGTTGTACAGCCTCCTGAGACCGTGGAGGAATCTTCGCCGTTGCCCGATCCACCACCGGTCGAGGCACCCTCCTTCCCGGAGGATGTCCCTGGGAAAGAGAAAAAAAAAGAGTTCAAGGGGTATGCCTAACCGATTAGGGCATTCAAACAGTCTAGGTTTCCGGTTGATGTCTTGGGCAGGATCGCGTGCCGGGGCTTTTGAAAAGATGCAGAAAGTTCGAGAGTCGGATAACCGTCATTCCAGAAGAGTCTGATTCGGTGAGTCGAACAGACTGGACGAAAGAACATCCCACAACCTGATGGAAGACGACGATGATCGCCGATGCCGTCAAAATGCTTGTCGCACTGATATGCGATGACGATCTCATTGTTTGCCACCGCCAGGGATCGAGCCATTTCCGTCCGTGCACACTGGATTACGGGACATTAGGCACAGTAACACTTAAGAAGGAAGGTGGATGATGGCAAACGACCGATATGGATTGCTGGAAGTCGCGTTGTCATTTCTCGCAGGATGCGTGGTCGGGGGGACGGCGGCGTTGCTCTATGCTCCGCAGTCAGGAACGCGCACTCGTCGCCGGATCGCTGATTTCGCCGAGGATGTCCGTGACCGAACCGGAGATGTCACGGAACGGGCAAGCGAGAAGATCCAGAAGGCAAAAGAGCAAGCGACCGAGAAAGTTCAGAAGGCCATTGAGCGAGGCCGCAATTTGGTGGACGTATGAGGCAGGTCACCATTTCAACATAAGATGAAGTATGCCGAAAGGGGTTGTTTATGAAGAAGATGAATATGACGGGGGTGTCCGTGGTCATGGCACTATCGTTCATTGCGGGCGGATGTGCTTCGGGTGTCTCCCCCGTGACGCCAGGGCAACTGGCGGAAACCGAAGCGACGATCCGTAGCGCTGAATCGGCAGGGGCATTTGACCGCGCTCCGGACCTTCTTCAGAAAGCCAGACAGGCGCTCGGTGCTGCCCAGCAGGCGTCAGGTCGAGAAGATCATCAAGTCGCCCGCGACCACATTCTTGAAGCGACGGCTTATGCCGAAGCGGCCCAAGCCAAGGCTCAGACTGAGCAGATGAAAAACGAGGCCACCGCCGTGCGACGGCAAGCGGACGAGCTTGAGGCCAAGATCAAACGGTAGCCGGTTCGGCATCCGTAATCCGAGCAGGTCATCAGTTTCGAGAATAATGAGCTGAGAGGAAAAAAAGAGGTTCCTATGCAAAACACAGTCTGGACCACGAGCAGCGTACTATTGGGTCTGTTGACCATGACGTCTTGTGCAACACCACCTTCGCCACCGGAGGAACTTGTCGATGCACGATTGGCACTCCAAGATGCCAGAGCCGCTAATGCCGACAAACGGGCAACCCGTACCTATGATTCCGCGGCGGCCAATCTAGATGCCGCCAACAAATCCTGGGAAAAGGATCATGATGCATCGGCGATTCTTCACCGGGCACGGATGGCGGAGGCTGAGGCGAGGCAAGCGCAATATGCAGCAGAAGCTCAGACAGCAGAGGAAACGATCCGGCGTGAACATGACAGGAAGACCCGCAACGCGATCGCCTTGCGTGACGCTGAACTTGCCACCCTGAGAACAAGAGAGCAGGAAGCAGAACTTGAACGAATGCAAGCCTTCGCCAAAGAGCAGGAACAGGCGCTGCGTCAGGCCGATGAAAAACTGGCTGCTGAACGGGGCCGCGCAGAAGAGGAGGTTGCTCGACTTCGTGAGGAGCAGAAACAACGTGCGCTGGCGCAAGAACAGGCTCGCGGAGAACAGGAGGCTGCCCGGCTGCGTGAGGAGCAGGAAAAGCTCGCGGCGTTGGCCGCTGAGCAGACTCGCGCGGAACAGGCCGAACGTGAGCTCGCGCGGCTTCGTGCGGAGCACGAACAATCGCGCGCGGAGTTAACCGCGACCCTGTCACGCCTGGCGAAGGTGCGCGAGGAGGCCCGGGGGGTTGTGGTCACGTTGCCGGGGAACATCTTTTTCAACGTCAACAAGTCCAACGTCAAGCCGGGGATGAAGCAACAGCTGGCCACGATCGCGCAGACGCTGGCGGCTGTCCCAGATCAACATCTGCTCATCGAAGGACATACCGACTCGGACGGGTCGAGCGAGTACAATTTGTCCCTCTCTGAGTCGCGTGCCCAGTCGGTTCAAAAGATTCTTCTCGAAGGAGGGATCGCGGCAGAGCGGATGGACATCAAAGGCTATGGGGAAAGCAAGCCGATCGCAGACAATAATACGGATTCCGGGAAAGCTCAGAATCGACGAGTTGAGATCGTCCTGGTGCCGGCTATGCAGTAATGGCGAGGTAGACACGACCCATCGTTACTCTGACGACCAGGTTGTTATGAGCTCCTCGTCTATAGCCCGTACCAGTTCTGGGACGTCGATCGGCTTTTCAAAGGTGCGAGTCGCACCTAGGATCTCCGCCACCTCGAGAAGATCGACACCTCGATCGCTTTGAGGAACCGCCAGTGCGAATATTTTCGTGTGTGGTTGTTCGATGAGCACTTGGGCCATCACCTCGAGGCCGCCTTTGCCAGGGAGAGCAACATCGGTCATGACGAGGTCCGCGCCGATGGCGTGAAACTGGGCAAGGCCGGTTTCGCCATCGGCTGCCTCGATGAGATCATGGCCAGCCTCCATCAGCGCACTCCGTAATCTATGGCGTAAGCCGGAGTCCTTCTCAATGAGGAGAATAGTACTCATCAGCCCTCAATGCCTCAACGGATATCACTTTCTCTATGCCACTCTTTGATACGGGCAGTCGGGTCAAACGTGCGCACCTACGTACCTGAATACGTAATTATTGTCTAAACTTGAGTCTGAACAAACTAGCACTCCCCCCGGTGGGAAGTAGATGCGGATGGGTTGGCAGGGCCGCTAATATGGGAGCGCGGCTTTCCCTCTGACCTGGGTGAGTAGCTAGTTGCGGAACGATGGGACTTGGGGTAAAGAATCCTCTCTGTTTCGAGCGCACAGGGAAAAGTGTGTTGATGCAGAACTCAGAAGACCAAGATACGTCAACCAATCTCTCGCCCGTTTCACCACACCTTCCTCTCAATGGGAAGGATCTGTCTCGACCCCTGAGTCTGGGAAAGACTTCATGGAATACGGTGCCGATCCTGATCGCGCTGGGCGTGATCATCACGGCAGTCTTTCTCCTCGATTTCCTCACACCGCTGGGCATATCGATATCCTTTCTCTATGTGGTCGCCATGCTGATGACTGCATGGTTGCCAGGATTTCTCGCTCCGATCGTCACCGCAAGCCTGTGTACGGCATTCACCCTGATCGTTCCGGCTCTGACAGCCTCGTCCTTTTCCGGGAGCCTCTGGATGGTGCTCTTAAACCGCGGTTTGACGATCGCCGTGGTGTGGATTGTGGCCGGAGTCATCCTCAATCGAAGGCACGCCGAGGAGACGCTGATATCGCTCATCCAAGGCTCTCCCGTCGGGGAGATCCTGATCGATTCAGCGGGGAGCATTCGTGTCATGAACCGGCAGGCTGAGAATTTGTTCGGCTATGAGGGGGACGAGTGGGCCGGAATGGCTGTGGAAGAACTGGTACCCAAGCAATTCCGTACGGAGTTCCGGAAGATACGAACTGACGGTATCACGGCACCGATGGATCGCCCGTCCAGGCATGGGCGGCCTCTGGTAGCCAGACGGAAAGACGGGACAGGGTTTCCAATCGAGATGTCAGTGACTTCCCTGATAACATCGTCGGGAAAGGGTCTACTCCTTTCGATCGTCAGTGTTCGTGAGCGGCAAGCGGCTCAGGAACAGCTCAGAATTCATGCCAAGCAGCAGAGTGTCGTTGCCGATCTGGGGCAGTTCGCGCTGGAGGTGTCCGATCTCGACGACATCTTGAACCAGGCCGTCCAGCGAATGGCTGAGACCCTCGAAGTCGAATTTGGCAAAATCCTCGAGTTGAGTCCGGATGGAAAGGAATTCAGACTCCGTGCCGGAGTCGGTTGGCGAGAAGGATTGGTTGGCGACGCGACGGTGGGTGCCGAACTGAACTCACAAGTAGGGTTTACGCTGGCCAGTCAAGGCTCGGTCATCGTGGAAGAGTTGGAGAGTGAGTCCCGCTTCTCCGGCCCAGGCCTCCTCCTCGACCATGGAATCGTGAGTGGCATGAGTTGCGTGATTGCTGGGCGACCAGGCTCTCGTTTTGGCGTACTCGGAGCCCATACCCTGAAGAAACGACGATTTTCAGACGATGACGTTCACTTTCTAGAAGCGATCGCCAACGTGGTCGGTCAGTCGGTGCAGCGTTTCAACGCTGAAGCAGAGCGCAAGCGGAGCGAGGATCAGCTCCGCCGCAGTCGGGACATGTTTCTCAACCTGATCCAGAACAATCCATTCGGGGTCTATGTGGTGGATTCCGAGTTCCGCCTTTCGCAAGTGAGCGCGGGGGCGCAGAAGGTATTCAGCACCATCAATCCCATGATCGGGAGAGACTTTGCGGAGGTGCTCCGAATCCTGTGGCCTGAGCCATTTGCTACTCAGGCAATCGAACGCTTTCGGCACACCCTGGAGACGGGAGAGTCGTACCGGTCAATGGATACCACGGAGGAGCGCAACGATACCACCGAGATTGAATCTTATGACTGGAGGATCGAGCGAGTCACGTTACCGGATGGGCTGTTTGGAGTGGTGTGCTATTTCTATGATATGACCGAGCGAGTTCGCCATGAACAAGAGATCCATCGCTTGAAGAATGAACTGGAAACGAGGGTCTTGGAGCGGACGGATGAACTGATGGAAAAACAGCATCAGCTTCGAACCATGGCTACAGAGTTGACCTTGACTGAACAGCGCGAGCGCCGTCGTTTGGCGACAGACTTGCACGACTATCTGGCTCAGCTCCTGGTAGTCTGTCGTATGAAATGCGGTCAACTGAGAAGTCTTGTCGGATCCGAACCTCATGGAAAAATCTTGGAGGACATCGATCAGGTCCTGGATCAGTCCCTCACCTATACCCGATCGTTGGTTGCGGAACTCAGCCCTCAAGTCCTGTATCAGTTCGGGCTTCCGAAGGCGCTCGAATTCCTGAGTGATCAGATGCGCCAGCACGGACTTCTGGTGAAAGTCGACAGTACGCTCGATTCTCTTACCCTATTAGAAGAGCAGGCAGTGCTTCTATTTCAATCCGTCCGAGAGCTGCTCATGAACGTGATCAAGCACGCCGGAACTGATCGTGCGACGGTGTCGCTTACCAAGCAGATCAATGGAGAGATTTGTATCCAGGTTGCGGATGAAGGCCAGGGCTTCGATCTTGCTGCTGCTGCTGCTGCTGGTAAGCAATCCATCTCGACGCGATTCGGCCACTTCAGTATTCAGGAACGGATGAAGGCGCTCAAGGGTCGACTGGACATTGACTCTTCACCTGGTCGAGGGACATGCGTGACGCTGGCCTTGCCGTGTGAGTCGCCGGCACTTGGCAGGCCGACGGCCGATGGCCAGCTCCATGAGGCGGACTCCGGGCCGCTAGGACGACCACAGCCGACCGGTCGCTCCGATCCCTCACCTGGATCCAGAGTGCGGGTGTTATTGGTCGACGACCATGCCATGGTACGAGAAGGCGTTCGTGTTTCGCTTGAATCCCATTGTGACTTCCACATAATCGGGGAAGCGTCAAGCGGTATGGAAGCGATTGAGCTGGCCCACGTCTTACAACCTGACGCGATCGTGATGGACGTCAATATGCCGGGCATGAATGGAATTGAGGCGACACAACGCATCATGGCGACCGCGCCGTCCATCTATATCATCGGTCTGTCGGTGAACACTGATGCGGCCACGAGGAAGGCGATGCTGGCAGCGGGGGCGAGAGCATTCCTGTACAAAGATGTGGCTGCCGTTGAACTCTGTCGGGTGCTTATGGGAGTGATGCAAGATCGGGTATCTCAGCCTTGACGGACGGTTTATTCCTTTCGGTAGTCGTTCAAGATTCTTATCCGCGATGATGCACACCTCACAGAGCTGACCCTCTGTTTTCACTCCACGTCCCAATAGACAACGTGTAGAGGAGGAGAAGCTAGGCTAGGGTTTCGCCCAGTAGTCTTGGGGTTGGATTCGATACAGGAGTAGTGATGTTCAGCCTGAGATGAAACCGGAGAAACCGACCATGCACCACTCTCCTTCCATGACTTCGTTCCCGTCGATTGAAAATCATGGAATCATCGGTGATCTCCATACCGTGGCGCTCGTCGCGACGGACGGCGCGATCGACTTCATGTGCTTTCCCGCCTTCGATTCGCCCACGATCTTTGCCTCATTGCTGGATCCCGAACACGGAGGCCATTTCCGAATTGATCCTCTCCATGAGGCGGAGCGCCGAACCCAGTTTTATCTTCCCGATTCCAACATTCTTCTGACGCGTTTCTATTCGGATGATGGTGTCGTCGAGTTATCTGATCTCATGCCTGTCGAGGAACAGAATCATGCGCATCGTTTGATCCGCCGGATCAAGATGGTGCACGGAACGGCCAGGTTTCGGATGGTCTGCGCGCCAAAGTTTGATTATGGCCGAGCGGGCCACAAAGTCGTCCGGCACGGAGAACAAGAATTCCTGTTTGTCGCGGAGGGTCCACACAAGATGACTCTGCGTCTAAGAGGCTCGATTCCGATGCACGTGCGAAACGGGAGCGTCACGGCGGAGTTTCGGCTCGCGACGGAAGAACATGCATCCTTTATCTTGGAGGACGCCGAGTTGGACACTCCGACAGGTCAGGTCGATGATCATGAAGTGTCTGAGGCCTTTAAGCACACGCTGAATTTCTGGCGCGAGTGGGTAGGACGTTCAACTTATCGTGGCCGTTGGCGCGAGATGGTCACTCGGTCTGCGCTCACCCTAAAATTGCTGACATATCGGCCCAGCGGAGCGCTTGTCGCCGCCCCAACATTCGGCCTTCCGGAAGAAATCGGTGGAAGCCGAAACTGGGACTATCGGCATACCTGGATCCGCGACGCGACCTTTACGATTTACGCCTTTCTGCGGCTTGGGTATACGGAAGAGGCGGCCGCGTTCATGCATTGGATCGAGGAACGGTGCACTGCCCAAGAATGGGATGGCTCACTGCAGGTCGTCTATGGGATCAGGGGGCACAAAGAACTCCAGGAAGCCGAGTTGAAGCATTGGCAGGGATACCGAGGATCGTCTCCTGTCCGGATCGGGAACGATGCCTATCTGCAACTGCAACTCGATCTCTACGGCGCGCTCATGGATGCCGTGTATCTTTATAACAAATATGGGACTCCGATCTCATACGATCTCTGGCACCACCTGGCTCGGCTTCTGGACTGGGTCTGTGAGAACTGGCGGCAGACGGGACAGGGTATTTGGGAAGTCCGTGGCGAAACACAGGAGTGGCTCAGTTCACGGCTCATGTGCTGGGTGGCCCTTGATCGGGGTATCCGTTTGGCACAGAAGCGATCGTTTCCTGCGCCCACAGACCGATGGGTACATGAGCGCGATGCCATATTTTCTGAAATCATGACGGAATTCTGGGACGCCGAGCGCGCAACGTTCACCCAGTATAAGCACGGTCGATCCTTGGACGCCTCCTGCCTCCTCATGCCGCTCGTGAAGTTTATCGGACCAACCGATCCCCGCTGGCTCTCGACCATGAAGGCCGTGGAGCAGCATCTCGTTGAGGACTCCCTTGTCTATCGCTATGACGGGCTGGCCCGGAAGAACGACGGGCTGGCGGGTGGAGAGGGGACGTTCTCATTATGCTCGTTCTGGTATGTAGAATGTTTATCCCGTGCCGGGGATCTCCATAAGGCGAGGCTCATTTTCGAGAAAATGCTGGGATATGCCAACCATCTTGGGCTGTATGCCGAAGAGTTAGGTCGAAGCAACAATCATTTGGGGAATTTCCCTCAAGCCTTCACCCATCTGGCGTTGATCAGCGCGGCCTATGATTTGAATCGACGACTCGAAGGAGGCAATCAATGAATGTTCTAATTTGAAAGTCGACCTGCTCATTCGGCTCTTGCAACCTCGTTCGAGAGCTGCCTCCGGATTGCCGGGTATAGGCGAGATTGATGCCGTGTGAACAAGTTCCTATATGTGAGGAGGATAGAAATGAGTATAAGCGATCATGTCTATAAGACCGTGGAATTGACCGGCACGTCCCGCTCGACATTTGAAGCGGCCGTGGAGCATGCGATCCGAACCGCCTCCAAAACGCTCCGGTCTCTAAGGTGGTTCGAAGTGGTTGACGTACGGGGAGAGATCGAAAACGGATCCGAGATTCGCTGGCAGGTCACGCTCAAGGTTGGCTTCACGATCGAAACATCCGAAGACCAAAATCATGGTCGAAGTCTGCAGGGATTGAGTAAAGGACGTATCCTGTTGCCAGGCAAGACGTCAAAAACTAGGCAAAGACGAATATGAACTCTTCACCGAGACAGCTCAAGAGAGAGGTAAACGTGAAAAGATCACGCACAACGCCGGTTTGGACATTCGATTCCAAGCGTCGCACGCTGGTTCTTCATAAATCGATCTCGGTCAAACCGTTCGTGGTTCGGCTTGACCGGTGCCAAACATCTGCCGGAGCCTTGCGGTGGATCATGGAGGTAGCGGAACAGGACTGGGCGACCGATCATGTGATTGCTTCGCTGGTCCGAGAATTCGACCGATTGCTCTATCCTCTCGCGAACCTCTGCCCGTCCGGTAAGGAAGACGGTCCGATCAACGTGAAGAAGGTCATTCGAGAGCAACTGGATCTAGTCCAATAAGCGGTGAGCCGATGATCGGTCTAACGACCGGCACTCGTGCTCTCCCCATCCATCCCTAAGGTCCGTGGCCGATGTGAGCGTCCTCCGATGGATGTATCATGTTCGCGCGATTCGGGCGGCGAATCCGCTCCCGCGCGTCTATGCTGATCGCTCCCGCGCCATAGGTCATCACGTAAAGGAGCCCTCCGCTCATCGACAGATTCTTGAGGAAGTGAATCATCTGATTCTGATCCGAGAAATTGGTATGAAAGAGCAACGTCGTCGGGATCATGAAAAACAGGAGGAGTGATGCGGCTCGCCTGGTCTGATAGCCGATCAACAGACAGGCTCCGGCTCCGATCTCCACTATGATAGTTACGATATAAAGCATCGTGGTGAGCGTGCGTAGTCCATGCGATGCCATATATTGCTGTGTTGCGTCGGGCGTGAGTATCTTATTGACGCCGGACATGACGAAAATGATCCCGATTAGGATGCGGCCGACGAGAGTGAGATAGGCTTCTGAAAGTTGCATGAATCACCTCGGTAGTGGTCCGACAATCAAGTGTAGATTGAGAATCCCGCTTGTTACTCGTCTCTACCACCGACCACGACTAAGAGCTCACGTATTGCGCCACTTGGGCGTCCATATCCTCTTGATGTTTTTCGAAATCTGCGTCCGCAAGCAAACTGTAGAGCGTGTCCAGCGGAAGTTGCCGTATGAGCGAGCCGTTCAGATCAGGAATTTTCCCTCGACGAATTTCCGCCCAATCATTCTGGCGTGGGCTGTAAAAGATATCGCCGAATCCTGCCTCCTCAAATCGTTTGAACAGCGCTTCGGGATCGGTCAGCTCCGCCCATTCATGTGTTTCACGGAATGTCATCAAAAAGTCGACGAAGGAAGGCTCAACATCATAGAGTCTTGCGATCCGTTCAGATCCGAGTTCGGAGAGGACCTGAGCAGATATGCCGAGACGATCGCCGTAAGATTGCTCGAGCCGCGACACCAGTTGGTCCTGATCAATCTGTTCTTGCGTCATCCAGTCGCGGTACACCTTCACCGGTGCCGTATAGATGTCGCACCCGGCTGTATGAAGAAAGGTTTCCCAGTTCCGTAGACTAGCCACAATCAGCTGCGTGTTCACGCCGGCGGATTGCCTGAGGCGCCGCAAGTTGCGCTGGGCTTCCAGACTCACATGCGCGCCCAGCAGACAGGCTTGGAGCCCTTGGTCAAGCCGGCCGAGAAAAATATTGGTCCTCGCGACGTTGCAGAGGAGGGCGGCTGCGACCACTTGCCTGGCGGAGAAGGTGGAGGTGAAGTTTACGGGTATGCCCTCGCGCTCGAGATCACGGGCCACGATGAAGCATTCAGGGGCGTAAGGAGCGAAAGGAACTTTGATGATTGCCGACGGGGTCATCCGGCGGATCGATCGAGCGATGTTCTTCGCAAGGTCCGGAAATCTTGTCAGGCCCATGTGGAGTTGAAGACTGACCTCCCACGACCTTTCACCGGCAAATAGATGATCGAAATCGTTCCCGATCTTGGCGCAAATCACGGCGTAACAGAGGGCGGACTGCTCGGGTGTCGGTTGTCGTTCACGAGGGAACACGAATTGTTCGACGAAGGCTCGTGGGTCGAATCGCGAGAGATAATGCTGGATGACTTTGTGGACGAGCGGTTGGTTGGCGGTGTTGCCGTCCACGTCGGCATAGATCGATTGTTCGTCGATTGCGATAAGATCGTTCAGTTCTTCGACGTCGGCCGTATCGGCATAGATCTTCGTCGTGCCGAGGCGACGCAAGGCATCGAGCCGTGGATGAGGAACAAGTGTTGACCTTCTGGAGGGGTGCGTGGGGCGCGCCAACACCTTCATCGCCTCGGAAGCAATCCCTGTAACGGTTCCGGTGTGAGGAGAATGAGCGTCCATATTGTGGCTCCTCATAAAGGTGAAGGATGACTGGATTCACCATAATGCACAGTCCTCATGAGACACCACTGGTCAGGTCCCTAGTCTGTTCCAATCGGCAAGACCGCCGCGGCCTGTTCGATGACATCGATGAATGGAATCGGATAGACGCCCAACCCGATGATGGCGAGGATGAGTGATGCCAGCACGAATCCATCGGACCAGTTCCATCTGGGGATCATCGCGTGCATCGGTCGTTCTGAGGAGCCGGACTCTCTCACCAAGACGATGCGGATCAATTTGAGGTAATAGAAGAGCCCGATCACGCTGTTGACGACGAAGAACAGAACCAGCAGCCATCGGTCGCTCGAGAGGCCTGCCACGACCACATAGAACTTGATGACAAATCCGGCCGTCAACGGCACACCCGCGAGGGACAGGACAGCGATAACCCAGATCGCACCGACAAGAGGGTCCCGCCATAACAATCCCGCAAGATCCTCTACCTGTTCTGCCTCCATGGAGGGCCTGGACAAGAGCATCAGGACGCCGAATATCCCCAGCATGGTGACCATGTAGGCGGCGACATAGAACCCGACGGCCTCTGCTCCCAGCGCACCGCCTGCGACGACGGCCACGAGCAGGTATCCAAGATGCGCGATAGAGGAATAAGCCAACAGGCGCTTCACGTTCTCTTGGAGCAGCGCCAGCAAGTTTCCAAGGAACATGGACGCGACCGCTAAAATCCCGAGGGTCGCGATCACCGCCTCGTCGGCGCTCCCGCCTGTATGGACCAAGGCTCTGAGGAGCAGGCCGACGACGGCGATCTTGGAGATCGTCGCGATGAATGCGGTCACGGGTAGCGGTGAGCCCTGGAAGACATCTGCCGCCCACAGATGGAACGGCACCACCGCCAACTTAAATCCAATGCCGGTCAAAATGAGAGCAAGGCCGACGAGGAACACGGTTCGGCCTGCCTTTGTGAGGGACGGCTGCATGGCCGCAAAAGCCAGTTCTCCACTCGAAAAGTAGAGGAGGGCGAAACCGAACAGAACGAAGGCAGACGCTGCGGCTGATAGGAGCAGATATTTGATTCCGGCTTCCAACGCGCGCGGCTCGTCCCGCCTGTAGGCAAGTAGGACATAGAGTGAGACGCTCAGTAGTTCCAGGCCCAAGAAAAATGATGCGCCATGCACGGACATCACCAGCACCAATCCCCCCAACGAGGCAAGCAAGATCAGCGCGTAGTATTCATTGTGCCGGTCCAGCGTGCCGTCGAGATATCCCTGTGACAGGAGGCTCACCCCCAGCCCTCCGATGAGAATGAGCGCGGTATAGAAGAGTGTGAATTCGTCGACGAGTAACAGGGAAGTCACCGGTCGGGGAATCACGCTCGAAGCGAGCGAGAGGCTGGTCAATGCCAAGACCTGCGAGATCGCGGTCGTCCGACTCGCCATGCCGTGAGAGCAGTTCCAGGCAGCTCCCAGCACGACGACGAGCGTGCCACCTGCAAGGATTAGGGCAGGTAGCAGCGCGATGATGTCGTGAACGGGCATGATTATCGATCCGGCGGCGAAGGAGTAGCGCGGTCTGAAACGTCTTTCTCGGGAACAGCGGACGTCTCCTGTGCGGGGGGGGGAGACCCCCAGGTTTGGATTCGCGCGACCGCAGGTTTTGAAATCTTCAAAAGTGGTTGGGGGTAGAGTCCGAGTGTCAGGCTCACGAGAATCATCGAACCGAGAGTGGCAAACTGCACTCCGCGGAGATCAGGCACCTTCCAGTTTTCTGTGTTCTCTCCGTGAAATGTCCGCTGAATGAGGATTAACGAATATAAGGCAGCTCCCACCACCCCGATCGTCGCCAGAACCGCCAGAGGAATATTGACGCGATAGGTGCCCAGCAAGACGAGGAACTCGCCGATAAAGTTTGCCAATCCCGGGATGCCGAGCGAGGCCATGGAGAAGACGAGCGTGACCCCGCTCAACTTTGGTACGACCGGCCATAACCCCCCCATGCGCCGCATGTCGCGCGTACGGAGACGTTCTTGCAGAACGCCGGCGATCATGAACAACGCTCCCGTGCTGAGACCATGGGCGATCATCGCCATGATCGCTCCCTCCCTTGCGTGCAGGGTACCGGCGTAGATTCCCAACAAGACAAAACCGAGGTGGGTCACGCTGCTGTAGGCCACAAGCCGTTTGAAGTCGGTCTGTGCGAACGCCAACAAGGCGCCGTACAAAATTCCCACCACGCCCAGCGTCATGGCCACGATCGCAAAGGTTTCGGAGGCGTTCGGAAAGAGCGGGATGGCAAACCGTAACATCCCGTAGGCGCCGGTTTTCAGCAAGATCCCGGCCAGGATGATGCTGCCGCCGGTCGGGGCTTCGGTGTGGGCGTCGGGCAGCCAGGGGTGCAACGGGACCGCCGGCAGCTTCACCGCAAAGGCGGCGAAAAACCCCAACATCAGCCAGAACTCCGTCTCCGGTGGGAGCGAAGTCCCCAATAGAACGGCATAATCGAACGTCGTAACACCGGTCTGTCGGTAATGCACGATCGACAGTGCGAGAATGGAGATCAACATCAGCAGCCCGCCGGCCTGCGTGAAGAGAAAGAATTTTGTCGCCGCGTATGAACGTCGCTCATGACCCCAAATACTGATCAGGAGATACATCGGGACCAGCATTAATTCCCAGAACACAAAAAAGAGGAAGAGATCCATCGCGACGAAGACACCCGCGATTCCGGCCAACACCCAGAGGAGATTGAAATGGAAAAATCCGATCCCACTCGTGATTTCCGTCCAAGACGCGATGGCGGCCACTATCCCGAGTGTGAGCGTTAGGACGATGAGCAAAAAACCAAGACCGTCCATCGCCAGGTGAAGGCCGATGCCGAACCGCGGAATCCACGGAACGGTAAATTCCCGCAGCCACGGATTTGACGAGGGGACGACGTCCCCGAAGAGGTGAGGGATCGTATCGAGCCCGATGGTGCAGAGGCTGACGACAGTCGTTCCGAGAGCGATCCAACGAGGCCACTGTGGTCCAAGCCGTTCCGACACCCAAGCAATGAGGCCACCGAGCATCAGGAATGCGATCAATAGGAGTAGGATCATGCGAGCACCGCCAATCCTGCCAGGCCAACGGCACCGGCGGCTAACACGGTGGCGTACCATCGTACCTGGCCGGTCTGCAGTCGGCGGGCCGTGACGGCGGCTTGTTCTACCAGCCGTGTCAACCCTCTGTAGAGCCGATCCAGCACATCGTCTTGATTGATATCAGCGACCCATTGAAAAGGACGCATGAGCAAACGCTCATAGGCTTGGTCCACGATGTCGCCCTTCGCCGAACCAGCCGTGCTGAGGAATGGCCGTACCAGCAGCCGATCGTACGCGCGTTCCACAAGGTCATGTTTGGCTGCCTGGGCGAATAATCTGAAAGGTTTTTGGATCGTCAGCCGGTACAGCCAATTGAAGGCCCATCCACGAAAGAGGAATTGCCTGATTGCTTGAACAGCTTCCGTCTTCACTACAGCTTCGAGGCTCGCCGGTCGCTGCATGTACATCAGATAGGCTCCAGCTACTCCCAGCAACGCGGCGCTCGAGGCCAGGACCGCGACCATACCGGCTTGCGCCTCTGTGATGGGATCCGGTTGATGCACCGGCATGGCGGTGTCCATCAACCGGATAAACCAAGAAGGCTCCTCTGCCCGAGGCGACCACCCAAGCCACCCGATTCCGAGCGACAATACGGCCAATATGCCCATTGGAAGGGTCATTCTCCATCCTGGAGACTTGGAGACCTCCCTGTGCTTCTCACCAAAGAACGCCAAGAACACCACTCTGAAACTGTAGAGGGCGGTCAGCACACTGCCAATGAGGCCGGCGGTCAGCAACCATCGGCCTCCGTTCGGTGAAATCCACGCCTGGAGGAGAATCTGATCTTTACTGAAAAATCCTGCTGTGATGAAGGGAAGACCCGACAGTGAGGCCGCTCCAATGACGGCGGCCCAAAAGAGCAGCGGGAGGTCTCGTCGTAACCCGCCCATGTTCATGAGATCCTTTTCGTGATGCAGACTGAACATGAGTGCTCCGGCCAGCAAGAATAGGAGCGCTTTGAAACAGGCGTGGGTAAAGAGGTGGAAGATTGCTGCCCCTGTGGCCCCGACACCTAAGGCTATGAACATGTAGCCCAATTGGCTGATGGTCGAATAGGCAAATACGCGTTTGATATCCCGTTGAACCAGCGCGCTTGACGCGGCGAACAGCATCGTCGTGGTTCCGATGACGACGATGGCGGTTTGCGTGACCGGTGCTAGTGCGAACAGAGTGTGGGTCCTGGCGATCAGATACACACCGGCTGTGACCATGGTGGCGGAATGAATGAGTGCGCTGACCGGCGTGGGACCGGCCATCGCATCCGGCAACCATACGTGCAGCGGAACCTGTGCGGATTTGCCGATCGCGCCTCCCAATAAGAGTACGGTGGCCGTGACCACCAGCGGATCGCCGATCGTCCACTGTAACGTCGCGTTCCGGAGGATGGCTTGAATCTCAAGCGTGCCCAGCTCTGTGAACAACAAACAGAGCCCGACCAGCATTGCCGCGTCACCGATCCGGTTCACGATGAACGCTTTCCGCGCTGCCCGACCGTTGAGCAGATCGCGATACCAGAATCCGATCAGGAGATAACTGCACAATCCCACACCCTCCCAGCCGAGAAAAAGCAGGAGAAGATTGTCTGCCAGTACCAAGACCAACATGGAGCCGACGAACAGGTTCATGTAGGCAAAGAACCGCTGATACTCATCGTCCTCGGACATGTATTCCGTCGCATAGAGCTGAACGAGGAGTCCGACTCCGGTGATGATCAGGACCATCGTCATCGACAGTGCGTCGATGTAGAGCGCGATTCGGGTGGTGAATCCGTCGAGATCTATCCAGGTCCAGAGGCTTCGACTGTAGCCGACGGGATGAAACCCTTGCTGCAGAAGCGCAACGGCAATGGAGGCCGATAGCATGGCGGCCAGCGTGGATGTCGCCAGCGTCATGCCGGACACGGTCGCACGGGACAGGGATGGGCCGAGCGTCAGGACGAGAAATCCTGCCAACGGCAACGCTGGAATGATCCAGAACCAGTCGAGCATGACTATCCCTCCATCAGGGTGACGGCATCAGCGTCCAGGGTGTGGAATCGGCGATGCACCTGCAGTACCAGCGCGAGCGCGACGGGCACTTCCGCCGCAGCCAGCGTCAAGATGAATAGAAACATCACCTGTCCATCAGGCGCTCCCCATCGTGCGCCGGCCGCGATAAACCCGAGACCGGCGGCGTTGAGCATGACTTCCACCGACATCAGCATGAACAACAGATTGCGCCGTGCGAGCAGCCCGGTTAGGCCGAGGGCAAAGAGGATTCCGGCGACCATCACGGCATGAACCACCAGCGGGCCGCTCATGGGTCCTCCCTCCGGCGACGTCCAAGGTAGTAGGCGCCGAGAATTCCAGGAAGCAGGAGGAGGGAGGCCAGCTCTACGGCCAACAGGTATCGACTCAGCAGCACGAGACCGACCTCCTCGGGGCCGACTCGACGAGGTCCGGATTCGGCCGTCACCGCCCCGGTCGCGATCAAGGTCCCGACTTCCGCGAGCAGAAGCATGGCCAATCCGACTGGGACCCACCAAATCCGTATCCCTATCCAGCGGCGTTCCTGCTCGACGGATTTCGGACCGACCTGGAGCATCATGATCACGAATACGAACAACACCATGACGGCTCCGGCATAGATGATGACTTCCAATGCCGCGGCGAAGGGAGCGCCCAACAGCAGAAATATCACCGCGATCGCCAGGAAGGAGAGGATCAGGTTGAGCAACGCATGGACGGCGTTTGGCGCGATGACGAACAAGACAGTGGACGAGATCGCCACAGAAGCGGCCACGTAAAAAAAGAAATCCATCATGGCAGCAGGCTCCGCACGTCGACCGGAGGTTGTTCGCGCTCCGCATCCCCCTTGTCTTTCCCGCCGATCGCCACCCCCGCGACGCGGTAGAAGTTGTAGTCGGGATACTTACCGGTTCCGGAGATCAACAGGTCGTCTTTTTCATAGACAAGGCTCGTCCTTCGATACTCGCTCATCTCAAAGTCCTGGACGAGCTGGATCGCATACGTCGGACACGCCTCTTCGCAATATCCGCAAAAAATGCATCGTGAAAAATTGATGCGAAACCAATCCGGATACCGGCGACCATGTGCGTCCTCCGTCGCTTGAAGCGCGATGCAGTCCACCGGGCAGGCGACGGAGCAGAGATAGCACGCGACACAACGTTCCTCCCCGTCCGGATCACGGGACAGCACGATGCGTCCGCGCCATCGTGAGGACACGGGCAGAGGCTGATCCGGGTATTCGATCGTAACGGGCCGCTTGAACAACCGCGCGAATATCCGCCACAAGGCTTTCAGACCGGATATCACTGGATTCATACGACCTCCTGCTCTCATAGCGCATCGTGTCCGTTCGTGAGGATGATGATTGCCGTTACGAGCAAATTAAGCAGCGACGCCGGCAACAATACCGTCCACCCGAACGTGATCAACTGGTCGAATCGAGGCCTCGGTAAGGTCGCCCGTATCAAAAAAAACACCATGATGACCATGAACGTCTTGAGCCAAAACCAGACCAGCGGAGGCAACCACGGCCCTTGCCAGCCACCCAAAAACAAGATCACGGTGAGCGACGACATCAGGACGATGCCGAGGTATTCGCCGAGAAAAAACATGCCGAATTTCATGCCTGAGTATTCCGTGTGATAGCCCGCGACGAGCTCCGCTTCGGCTTCGGGGATGTCGAAGGGGAGACGGTGCGTTTCCGCCAGGGCCGCGATGAAAAAGATGCCGGCGCCGATCATTTGTGGAATGCAGAACCAGAGGTCCTGTTGCGCCTCCACGATATCTCGTAACCGGAAGGAGCCGGCGAGCATCACGACACCCATGACGGAAAGCCCCATGAACACTTCATAGCTGAACATTTGAGCCGAACCGCGTAGCCCGCCGATCAACGCGTACTTGCTGTTCGACGCCCAGCCTGCCAAGACAATGCTGTAGGCGCTCAACGACGACAGGGCGAAGACAAACAACAATCCGATATTGAGGTCGGCCACAATCAACGACGGGGTGAAGGGGACGACCGCGAACGACAACAGGACGGCGGACACGACGACCGCTGGAGCCAGTACAAACACGGGCTTGTCGGCGAAGGGAGGAGTCCAATCTTCCTTTGCCAAGAGTTTGATGGCATCGGCCGCAGATTGGAGAATTCCTCCCGGTCCTACGCGATTCGGTCCGTAGCGTTCCTGCCAGTGCCCGAGCAGCCTTCGTTCCACCCAGATGAGGAGCGCGCTGATCGTAAACAGTGAGCCCAAGAGCAAGACGATGAGCACCAGTTCGTTCATGGCGATGGTGCTCCTTTGAGCGTCGCCCAGGCAGGCAGTGGAACAGAGACTCCGCCAGGTGTGAGGCGCAGCCCGGCAAGGCCTCCGGCCATAGTCTCGTCCGTCTCGAACGGCAAGCGTCGTGTAAGACCCGGCGCGGTGACGTCGACCGCTTGACCCTTCCGCAAACCGAGTCGATCCGCTTCTCGAGGATGGAGGACGACGGCGGCCTTCGGAATCTGCTCTTGGATTGCCGAGGCTCGTGCGCTGAGTTCTTCCGAACCGAACAACCGTGGAAGCGGCACCAGGAGCAGTTGATTGTTTCTGCGTTCATAACGAGGGGGGGGATTCTCGAAGAACCGGCTCCGCGCATCGGGTTGCGGTTCAAGTAATCGAATCCCGAGGTGTTCGTTGTGCAGCGATCTGCCGACCTCGTCCTGAAATTTATTGAGCGCCTCGTTGGAGTTCCAGCCGGATGACCAAAAAAACGGAACGAGAGGGGAAGGCGGTTGAGATGGCGTCCCTTCCATCGAAAAAGCCAGGGGACTTTCGGGGTCGTGGGGGGGCTGAGGCTCGTGGATCGTCTCAAGCACGGGAAGTACAGTGCGTCCGCTGAACCGATGCGGGGCTCGCGGAATTTTCTGCCCAGCTATCCTGAACTGCGCCGGCGGGGCCGCTTCACCGATCCGACGTAAGACCGGGAAGTCCTCGGCCATCGCGGCATGAATCTGCTCGAGGCTGGTCCAATCCGCCATTGCATGAAACGACTCGAGGGAGGAGACGCGGCCGATGTCCTGGATCCAGCGCCAGCTCACTTGGACATCCTGTTCCTTCGCTATGGCGGAAAAGAATCGCTGCACGCGACCTTCATGATTCACGAGCGATCCGTCGCTGCACGCGATGGGGGAGGCGGGAAACACAAACCCGGCTTGATCAAGGATGGCGTCATCCACGTGATCAATCACGATGATCGGGTCGAACCGCTCCAGCCAGCGATTCAAGGTAGCCGTCTCCAGCCGTCGGCGCAGATCATTCTCAAGAATGAGCAAGGCATCGCGATCCCGATCGCCTTCGATCGCCGTGGTTTGTTCGAAACTGTTTCCGCCCAGCAGGGAAAGGCCCAACGTATTACATTCGTGAGGCGCGAAAACGAGACCGGCAGCAACGCCACGGCGGTGCAATGCCCACGCCACATTTGCAGCGGCTTTGATGATCCAGGCTTCCCCTGTTCCGGCACCTACCGCCACGACCGGACGTTTGGCCGAGGCCAGAGCCCTGGCGATCTCACGGATCAAGGCGGATTCCTCGGAGGTCAACTCGGAGATCCTGGGTGAATCATGGCAGATCTCATGTGCCACGGCACATCCCAGTCTGGCGATATCGCATGGAGAGCCTCTGAACGTTCGGGTGGCTACGTCATCGAGAGAGGTGCCGGCGACCGAGCCGATGTACAAGGGCCCTCTCTGACCTTGCAATGCCGTACGCACGGCGGCATCTTGCCAACGGTGAATGTTCAGTCCATCGAGCTGCTCCATCGGCTGTTCACGCACCGACTGGCGCAGCGCCAGGGCCAACCGAGGTGCCGTGTGCACCAGGTCTTCACCCAAGATGAGCGCCGCATCAGCCTGCTCGACTTGTTGAATCGACCAGCTCGGCGCGGGCCCATCCGTGAGGATTTGGAGGATCAACGACGCGTCGCGATGTTCGACAATGGACATCCCACTGAAGAAATGCTCGCGGCCGACCAGGGTCCTCAGCGCGTAGTTGGATTCGAGCGAAGCCCTTGGCGAACCGACGCCGACGATTCTCTTTCGCTCAGACAGGCGAGAACGGAGCCTCGCAAGCGCCTCGGCGGGTGAGAGCGAGATTAAGGGGGCGGAGTTCTCGCGGGAAGGACGAACGGCCGGGCGACGAAGGCGCTGCGGGTGATTGACGTATTCATACCCGAATCGGCCGCGGTCGCACAAAAAATATCCGTTGATGCGGCTGTGATAACGATTGGTGACCCTCCGCATGATGCCGGCTCGCTCGGCGAGATGGACGTTGCATCCGACGCTACAGTGACTGCATATCGAGGGGGTGCTCTGCATATCCCATTTTCGTGAGTAATGGTGCGACAGCGTCTTGTCCGTAAAGACGCCGGTGGGACAGACTTCCACCAGATTGCCGCTGAATTCATTCTCGAGCGTTCCGTCTTGCATCCGGCCGAAATACAGCCGGTCGCGCGAACCGAACGCATTCAGGTCTTCCCCGCCGGCGATATCACGGTAGAACCGCACGCAGCGGTAGCATTGTATGCACCGGTTCATCTCATGGGTCACGAACGATCCCAGGTACTGATTGCGATAGGTTCGTTTCGACTCCCGATATCGGCGAGACACGTGACCCGTCATGACCGTCATATCTTGGAGATGACATTCGCCGCCTTCATCGCAGACCGGGCAATCATGGGGATGGTTGAGCATCAGCCATTCGATCACGCTCGAACGGAATTCCCGTGCTTCAGGGTCGTCGATTGAAATTCGTGTTCCTTCAGCCGAGGGAGTCATGCAGGCCATTACGATGAGACCATTTGTGTCGGATTCGTCCTTGAATTGTTTGACCGCACATTGTCGGCAGGCCCCGACGGAACCCATGGCGGGATGCCAGCAAAAGTACGGGAGGTTGAACCCCAGCGAGAGACAACTCTCCAACAGATTTCGTTGCGCATCCGCTTGAAAGGATCGCCCATCCACATGAATCGTGACGGAGTGGTTTCGTGCTTTAGTCATCAGCGATCATTCATCCGTTCCTGTCTTCGCCCATGGACAGCCTCGCTCGTCGATGTGCCGGTCGAAGTCCGAACGAAAATGCTCTAACGCGCTCTTCAATGGTTCCATCGCTCCTGGTGCGTGCGCGCAATAGGTCCTGCCTGGACCCAGGAACGTTACATGGCGTTCGAGAATGTCCATGTCCTGTGGGCGCCCGTCTCCGCTGTCGAGGGCGGCAAGAAGACGCTCGACCCAGGGCAATCCGTCTCGACAAGGCGTGCACCATCCGCAGGATTCTTGGGCAAAAAAATGTTCAAGGTTCCGCACAAAACCGACGGGACAGGTGCGGTCGTCCAGGATGATCGCCGTTCCGGTGCCGAGACGGCTTCCGACAGACGACAGCGATTCAAAGTCCATCGCCATATCGAGGTGCGCGTCAGTGAGAAATGCGGTCGATCCTCCTCCCGGCTGCATGGCACGAAACGCGTAGCCTTCCTGCATGCCTCCGGCATGATGCTCTAAAATCTCGCGCACTGTCGTCCCGATCGGCAGTTCCCAGACGCCGGGCCGGTTCACTCGTCCGCTGACGGCATAGAGCTTGGTTCCGCTGTCCTTGCCTTTTCCAAGGCCTCTGTACCATTCCGCGCCATGGGCGAGGATGTGAGGAAGATTGCAGAGGGTTTCCACGTTCTGTACGATGGTCGGCTTGCCCCAGAGTCCGCTGACTTGCGGATATGGTGGTTTGGCGCGAGGGATGACCGGATGTCCTTCCAATGCGTTCAGGAGCGCCGTCTCTTCCCCGCAGATATACCGGCCGGCGCTGGTGTGGACATGGACCGTCAGGTTGAACCCTGAGCCCAGTAGATCGTGACCGAGCAGTCCGCTCTCACGTGCTTCACGAATGGCTCGCTCGAGAGCAAGCGCAGACCGGCGATAGGCCCAGCGAATGAAGATGTAGGCACACTCGGCTTGAATCGCATAGGCGGCGATGATGATCCCTTCGATCAATTGATGCGGATGCCCTTCGAGGAGCACACGATCTTTAAAGCTCCCCGGCTCCATTTCGTCGGCATTGACGACCAGATATTTGGGACGGGGCGCATCGTCTCCCATCGGGACAAAACTCCATTTTTTGCCGGTCGGGAAGCCGGCGCCACCACGTCCTCGTAGGTTCGAATCGGTGACTTCCCGCTGAACCTCTTCGGGGGTCATCTCTGTCAGCATCGTTCGGATGGCCGCATATCCACCGCGATCTTCATACTCGCAAAGTGTCGGCGGCGGGCCGTTGCGACGAATCTGTTCTGTCAACGGTCGGCGGTCGATAGTCATGGGAGCGTCTCCGAGAGAGACGAGTCAAGCAGCCGGTCCAGTTCGTCTGCGGTCAATGGCCCGTGCAGTGTTTCATCGATCAGCACGGCGGGGGCGCGATCACAGGCTCCTAAACAGACATTCGGCAGAACGGTGATACGACTATCCGCCGATGTCTCGCCGGCGTCGATACCGAAACGGGACCGGAGTCGTTCGCGTAACCGGTCCGCCCCCATGAGCCAACAGGTCACGCTGTTGCAGACGAGCACCAGATGTCGACCGACCGGTTGCCGAAAGATGAGGTTATAGAAGGTCGCCGAACGATCCAGCTCGGCAGGCGCCATATCCACATGGTCGGCGACCGCCAACAGTAGGTCATCGGAGATCCACCCTCGCTGCCGCTGAACAATCATTAAGGCCTCTACTGCACCGGCCCGCTTGGTGGGGTAGTGAGACAATTCCTCGTTAATCATGTCCTTCTCGTGCTCCGACAACATCGATCGGATGTCTTTGCTATGGCTCATCGGTCATCAGGCTCCACAGAGATCATCGCAGGCCGTTTTCTGTTCGCTCCGCTATCGATCGACGTCCGCTAACACGAAATCCACGCTTCCCAAGATCGCCAAAAGATCCGACAACAAATGCCCTTTCGAGATCGACGGGACCATTTGGATATGCGGGAACGACGGAGTGCGAATGCGGACTCGATACGGCCAGGGCGCCCCATCGCTGATCAAGTAGTACGCATTGCATCCCTTCGTGGCTTCGACCTTCGCCATGACCTCTCCCGCGGGAATCCTCGGGCCCCAACTCACGGCGAGAAAGTGTTGAATGAGAGTTTCGATATCATGGAGCGTTCGAGCCTTGTCCGGCGGAGTCGTGAGGGCATGGTCGGCTTTCGTCGGGCCTTCCGGCATCTGATTCAGACATTGTTCGATGATGCGGAGGCTTTGTCGCATTTCTTCGACTCGAACGAGGCCACGGTCGTAGCAGTCTCCGTTGGTGGCCGTCGGTACTTCAAAGTCGAACTGCTCATATCCGGAATAGGGCTGGGTCTTTCGAAAGTCCCAGCTGAATCCCGTCGCGCGCAGACCGGGGCCGGTTACGCCCCAATCCATGGCCTCTTGCGTGGTATAGCGGCCTACCCCCTTGGTTCGGGCCTGAAAAATCCGGTTGCCGAGGACCAGGTCGTCATATTCGTTTAATCGGGGCGGCAGGTATTCCAGGAATTCTCGGACGAGATGCTCCCATCCCTGCGGGAGATCGTGTGCCACGCCTCCGATACGAAACCACCCAGGGTGCATGCGTCCGCCGGTAATCGCCTCGATGATGTGAAAGACCCGCTCACGATCCGTGAACATGTAAAAGACCGGGGACAGCTGCCCGACGTCCTGAGCAAATGTGCCGTACCAGACTAAGTGGCTGGCGATTCGAAAGAGTTCCGCCAGCATGACCCGGATGACCTGAGCACGAGCCGGCACCCGAATGCCTGCGAGCCGTTCGACGGCAAGCAGGTAAGGGAGCTCGTTCATGACGCCCCCGAGATAATCGATTCGGTCGGTGTAGGGGATGTAGGTATGCCAGGTTTGGCGCTCGCCCATTTTTTCCGCTGCACGATGGTGGAAGCCGATGTCCGGCACGATATCGACGATCTGTTCTCCGGCAAGCTGCACCACGAGACGAAGAATGCCGTGGGTACCGGTATGGGCGGGACCCAAGTTGAGGAACATGTACTCGACCTGGTCATGCGTTCTCTGCATGCCCCATTCTTCAGGACTGAATTTGAGCAGATCCTGCTCCGTCTGCTCGTCCTCCTCTTCGAGCTCGTACGGCGTCATCTCCGTCGCGCGCGCCGGATGATCCTTTCGAAGAGGATGTCCCTCCCAGGATTTCGGCATCAACAGTCGACGAAGATACGGATGCCCATTGAACCTGATTCCGAACATGTCCCATATCTCACGCTCGTACCAGTTTGCCGAGGGCCAGATCGACGTGATCGAGGGGAGCAAGAGATCGTCCGAGGCGAGGGGAACTTTGACGCGAAGATCTTGATTCCGATCAAACGAGAACAGCGTATAGACCGCCGTAAATTCGTTCGAAGCGTCCATCGGACGAGTTGTCCGGTTTCGCTCATCGATCGCGGTCATGTCGAACAACATCCGGTAGGGCTGATCGGTGTCCTCCTTCAGAAAGCGAAGGAGAGGAAGGACGGAGGCTTTATTCGTCGAGATGGTCGGTATATCGTCCCGCGTCTCCTCGATCTGAGCGGAATCCTTTCCGAACCTCAGCCGCAATTCGTCGAGTATCGGAAGGTCATGCATCATCGTGGTCCTTGATCCTTGCTCGAATACCACGCCACCGTGTCCATGCCGGGAAATGTTCGAGCTTGTTGTCGGGATTCTCTGGCGAGATCTCGGCGGGCTGGTAAGATCGGACGCTTAATATGCTCGGGACCGAGCACCCAACTCAGAGGGCGTCGTTCGCTGCCGACGGCTTCTTGCAGCAGCAACAGACCCTCCATCAACGTGTGGGGAGCGGGCGGACAACCTGGCACATACACATCGACCGGAAGGAATTTATCCACGCCCTGAACGACGGAATACACGTCGTACATTCCGCCGGAGTTCGCGCAGGATCCCATCGAGATGACCCAACGCGGTTCCATCATTTGCTCGTATAGCCGTTTGATGATGGGCGCCATTTTCCGGAATACCGTGCCCGCGATGACGATGACGTCGGCTTGTCTGGGGCTTCCCCTGACAACCTCTGAGCCGAAGCGCGCGATGTCGTAACGGCTGGTCAGGCTCGTTGCCATCTCGATGTAACAGCAGGACAAGCCGAAGTTGAACGGCCACAGTGAGTTTTTCCGCCCCCACGCGAGGAGGTCTTGCAACCGTGCCAGTACGATCACGCGGCGCACGGCCTCCTGATACCCGTCTGCCTCCAAGAGCCGCAGGCGATTCCGGTCGGTATTTTCATCGGCCTGATGTGTTTCGGCTGATTCCTGGTTGTTTGGGGATACGCGATCACGGTGCATTCTTCCTCCAATCCAAAGCTCCGACCCTCCACACATAGATCAGTGCGATCAGCAAGACGCCGATGAAAATCGTCATTTCCCAGAAGGCCGGCCATCCCGCTTCACGCACGACCAGGGCCCAGGCAAATACATAGACCGCCTCCAGATCGAAAATGACAAAGAGCATCGCGACCAGATAAAACTGAACCGGCACGCGAAATCGATTCGATCCTGTCGGCACGATGCCAGATTCATAGGGATCTGATGTCGCCGGACTCTCATGTCGCTCTCCTACCAGATAAGAAACGAGCAATGTTGTGCCGATCACGACGAACACGGCCGTCGCATACCAGAATAGAGATTGCAGGGACTCTGGTGTCTCACCTTCCATGATGCCTCAACGGGTTCTTGTCTCTGTCGTTCCGCTCGTACAACAGGCTTTACATGCGAAGGTTGTCTCGGACCGCCTTGACGATCGCGCCTGCGCTGATTTCATACCTGTCGAGCAATTCATCGGGCTTACCGCTGCGTGGGATCTCACGAACGGCCAGTTTATGGACATGCACGCGCTCAGTGCTCAAACTGGCGAGCACGATGTCTCCGAGGCCACCATGTTCATAGTGATCCTCGACCGTGAACAGGCGGCCATGTGTCGCGTGGGCACAATCAACGAGTGTCGGGCGGTCGACAGGCTTGAGGCTGTATAGATCGACCACCCTCGCGGAGATCCCGTGTTCGTTGAGTTCGTCGTAGGCCTTCAGCGCCTCGCTGACTGTGATGCCTGCGGCAACGAGTGTGAGCTGATCGTACTCGCTTGATCGCAGAATCTTGCTACCGCCGATCATGAACGTGTCTTCATCTGAGTACAGGGAGGGTGTCGTTCCTCTGGTGGTTCTGATGTAGACAAGCCCTCGGTGATTGGCGGCCTGTTGAACCAAACGATGCGTGGCGGTGCCGTCTGCCGGATAGAGGACGACGGTGTTCGGTTGTGCCGCCATCATCGCAATATCCTCGAGCCCCATCTGAGAGGGGCCGTCCTGGCCGATGCTCACTCCGGCATGGGAGCCCACGAGCTTGATGTTGGCGTTGCTGATGGCCGCCATACGAATGACGTCGTAGGCCCTCGTGAGAAAACAGGCGAAGGTTGCGGCAAACGGAACCTTGCCGCACGCGGCGAGCCCTGCGGCCACGCCGATCATGTTCTGCTCCGCGATGAAACATTCAACAAACCGGTCGGGAAAGGCCTCGGCGAACTTCTGCATCCTGGTGGAATCTTGCACGTCGCCGTCCAGCCCGACGACACGATCATCGATCTGTCCGAGGGCGACCATCGCGTCACCGAAGGCGGTTCGTGTGGCGATCGGCTTCTCCTCTCCGGAAGATGGGATGGTGTCGCGCTGTGCTGACGACTTCGGCATCATTGCTGAGGTTTCATCAGATAGGGGTTTGGGGATGAATGGTTGCGGTGCATGGTCGAGAAATGTCTCCTGCAACGCTTGGATCGCCTGGGTCGCTTCATCTTCAGGAAGCGGTTTCCCATGTTTGCCTTCATGATTTTCGACCGAGGCGATGCCCTTGCCCTTCAGAGTTCTGGCCAGGATGACGGTGGGTTTTTCGGAAATCGCCCCGGCTTCATCAAAAGCATCGAGGAGTGCGCCGAGATCATGCCCGTCGACCACAATCACATGCCATCCGACTGCCTCCCATCGCACACGATACGCGTCCATCTGATGTTGAAATCTGGTCGGTCCGGACTGACCGAGGCGATTCACGTCGACGATGGCACAAAGATTATTCAACGAGTGATCACTCGCGAATTCTGCAGCTTCCCACACCGCTCCCTCGGCCGTTTCTCCGTCACCGAGCAGCGCATATGCGCGGATCCCGTTTCCTCTCCATCGCTTCGCGTTGAGTGCGATTCCAGCGGCGACCGAGAGGCCTTGTCCCAGAGACCCTGTGGCGAAATCTACGAAGGGAAGGCGTGGAGTCGGATGACCTTCCAGGTCGGAATCGAGACGTCGAAGTTCCAACAGCTCAGCGTGTTGAAGAAGACCCGCCTCGGCCCAGGCGGCGTACAACAGGGGAGCTGCATGCCCCTTTGAGAGGATGAAGCGGTCGTTTCCGACATAGTCCGGTCGCTGAGGGTCATAGTGCATGACGGCAAAGAACAACACCGACACAATGTCGGCCGCTGAACAGCAACTGGTTACGTGACCGCTTCCCGCTTTGGTGGTCGCTTGAATACAGGCGATGCGCAATCGCGTCGCGATGTTGTGCAATCCGGGACGGAGGGTGTGATGAAAACTCGCTCGATCGGTATGGGTGATGAGAGTCACGATGTATTCCTCCTACACGGAATGGTCGTTCTCGGGTATTTGCGGCCGTGCATGCGCGTGATGAGGTTTGCCGACAGCCGGATTCATGCGGATGTGATTCGTTGACTTTCGAGTGAGCAGTCGGCTGAAGGCCGCATTCGATGTATGACCGCAGCGTAAGGTGAATCGTTGAATCAAGCGACTGGTTGAAACCCTTGTCGCGGTAAATAGTAGGATTGCGTTTCAGTTGTGATGGGATCTGCGATGGTGCATTACGCGGGTGTGGGATAGAGAAGGTGAGCCAGCCCGCCTAGTAATTACTCTAGGTGTGTCCCGACCGATGATGCGATAGAGCTGTTGCGGGCACGAGTCGTGTGCGTACTTCAAATAATGATGCTGTTGGTGCAAATAGGACATGTCGTTGACAACGTGCTCGCCCAGGTCGGCGAAGCATGCCCGAATGATGGCGGTGAGAGTCGACGACTGGCCAAAACCAGGTGACCGCTCGCATGAAATATTTGGATGATCTGAAATCGGGAATTATCGTTTTTATCGTGGCGGTTCCCCTGTGCCTCGGGATTGCGCTTGCGTCCGACGCCCCGTTGCTATCGGGATTGTTAGCGGGGATTGTCGGCGGCATGCTGGTCGGTGCCATCAGCGGGTCGCCCATCAGTGTCAGTGGTCCGGGCGCTTCCTTGACAATGGTGGTGGCGGCTGAGATTCATACGCTCGGGTCGTTCCCGGCGTTCCTGTTGGCCGTCCTTCTTGCCGGGGTGATCCAAATCGGTTTGGGCGTGGTCCAGGCCGGATCCATCTCCGCTTTTTTCCCGACCAGCCTGGTGAAGGGGTTGATGGCCGCCATTGGGCTGATCCTCATTCTGAAACAAATACCCCATCTCTTTGGCCATGACCTCAATCCCGAGGGAAACTTGGCGTTCAGCCAAATCGACGATCAGAACACGTTCACTGAACTGTTGGGTCTCACCGGAGGCATCGAACCAGGGGCCTCCGTCATCGGCCTTGCGTCACTTGCTTTGCTCATCGTCTGGAACCGGTGGCCGCTGCTCAAGGATTCAGGCATTCCGGCTCCCATAGCCGTGATCTTGCTTGGCATAGGAGTGCGGTTCTGGTTTGAGCATCTTGGGGAACCGTGGCTGATTGAGCCGAGCCACCTCGTACAGGTGCCGGTGACGGAGAACATGGGGGAGTTGTTCGACCTTTTTTGGACGCCTGATTTTTCTCAATGGGCGAATCCGGCAATCTATAGTGCTGCCCTGACGATCGCGATGGTGGCATCCCTCGCATCATTACTAAACTTAGCAGCCGCGGACAGAGTCGATCCACAGCAACGCTCCTCTCCACCCAGCCGGGAACTGGTGGCGCAAGGTGTCGGGAACGTGACCTGTGGGATGATCGGCGGAATCCCGGTCATATCAGAGATCGTTCGTAGCTCCGTAAATGCGAATTCCGGTGGAAAAACAAAACTTGCCACGATCGTTCATGGCACGTTGTTGCTGATCAGCATCCCGCTCATTCCTACTTGGCTGAACATGATCCCGTTGGCGTGTTTGGCGGCCATTCTGGTGGACACCGGCGCCAAACTCGCCAGTCCTGCACTGGTCAGACAAATGTGGCATGACGGGTACAATCAGTTCTTCCCGTTTGCTACAACCGTCGTCGCTATCGTTTTGACCGATCCTCTGATCGGTTCGCTGATCGGGTTAGCCGTGGCCATTGCTTTTATTCTCCACAGCAACCTCCGGCGCCCGATGCAGTCTTACACGGAAAAACATCCCGGTAACGATGTGGTCCATATCGAGTTGCCCAATCAGGTCAGCTTTCTGAATCGCGCCGCACTCTCCACTGTGTTGACCGATATTCCCCGCAACGGGCATGTCTTGCTGGACGCACAGAGCACGGATTACATCGATCCTGATGTATTTGGGTTGATTCGTGAGTATAAAGAGCGAACAGGACCGGCCCGTGGGATCAAGGTGAGTCTCCTGGGATTTCAGGATAAGTATGACTTACGCGACAGGCTGCACTATGTCGATTACTCGACCCCTGAACTCCAAGCGACGCTCACCCCGCATCAGGTTCTCAACATTCTGAGAGAGGGTCATGAGAGGTTTCGCACCGGCCGACGGCTCACCCGCGATTGGGGTCGCCAGATCCGCGCCACCGGCAAGGGGCAACATCCGCTGGCTGTCGTCATCAGTTGCATCGATTCCCGAACTCCGGCCGAGTTGATCTTGGACCTTGGATTGGGAGACATCTTCAGTATCCGCGTGGCCGGAAACGTGGCGACTCCGGACGTGCTGGCGGGCGCGGAGTATGGGTGTGCGGTCGCACAGGCCAAGTTGATTTTAGTGTTAGGCCACACACGGTGCGGCGCTGTGACCACTGCTGTGCAACTCAACGGCTCATCTCGATCGGTTGCCGAGGCCACAGGGTGTGAACATCTCGACCACATTATTCATACCATCCAGCAATCGGCCATTCCGGACGTACACACGACGGTCGATGCACGACCGAATTCGGAGATCGACCAGCTGGTCGACACGGTTGCCCGCCAGAACGTGTTGCAAGTGACGACGGCACTCCGCGAAAAGAGTCGTACGCTCGCCGGCCTCGTCCAGGAGGGTCGGGTTGCAGTCGTTGGCGCCATCTATAATGTCGGTACAGGGCACATAGAGTTTTTTGAAGAAGAGAGTCCTACCCCCGAGAAACAGCCGCCAGAGCCGTA
>JAHBWR010000069.1 GCA_019636875.1 Nitrospira sp. | reverse complement strand
TGTGATCGGCATGGGAAACTGAACTGCGGTGGTGCACAAACGGATTGAACGGCAAATTCAATAGGTGGCTCTGGGTACCTTTTCTATGCCTATACGAACTACAGCAGTCGAAGAAACTCTTCCACCGTCAGATCTGCCTGACGAATAATGGCACGGAGTGTTCCACGATCGAGTTCCTTATGATCTGGGACTACCAGTTGCGCAAAGGGCTACGTACGCCGAAGAATCACATGGCTACCTTCCTGCCGTTTCACCACAAAGCCTGCTCGTTCAAGCGCTTTCATGCAGGCTCGGCCAGAAAGACTCGGCAACTTGCTCATACAGCCATCAATACAGCATCGAAGCGTTCTTCAGGTACGGCGAGTTTGTCTTCTTCCAAAGCGGCAATGTAGCCCCGAATGGCTTCTCGGATATTGGTCACCGCCTCTTCTTTCGTTTTCCCCTGACTCAGACAACCCGGCAAGCTTGGACATTCCGCCACCCAATACCCGTCCTCTCCTCGAAAAATAATCACCTGCCTCACAAATCACCTCCCTGCTGCATACCGGCTTTTCTTTTACAAAACTAGCTCATCTAGTATAGCTGCGTCTCACCGAGAAATAGTACCACAGACTTGGTTCGTAGCTAGCAGATCACCTGTCTGGGTTAGGGCACTCGCAAGATGACGGCCCTGCTAATAATTCCCTTCGACAGTCATCGCGACACTCTACGACGTGACCCACCTGGCCTGCCGCTCCGCACGCTATACACCGGCAACAGTGGGTGGTTCTTGCTCACCGGCCAACGCGAAGCAGTCCGCCTTTCCCGTTGCACCAGGTGGAACGATGCCTCCGGTCGAAGGCTGCATGAAGCAGGACTATGCGGTGCTCATCGTGATCGGTATGGGAGTGGAAAACTGACCATCAGTTGCACACCGACAGTTTCCGAGGCAACCTCGGCTAATAGCAATAGACTCCAAGTCCCTGTTTTTAGATTGCTGACTTCTGAGTATTTGTGCAGGCGGCAAAAGGTCATGCGGGCTGATAGTGCAACACAAGCAATTGGTTTGATTTCAGCGGAAGCATGGCGTAGGTCTTGCCATCGTTATCCACAAACTCCACCTCAAACACGCCCGGATCAAGCGATTCCACCACAGTCCCTACTTGTCCTCGCGACAAGCCGTGCTCAGAGATATCTTCGGTCAGCGCTACCACATCAAGCACGCGAATATTATGGTTCATGATGGATGCTCCCTGCTAAAGATCTTAACACGAAGCGAACTCCTTGGCTGGAAGAGGCCAATTGGTTCCCCAATCCTATTTCCACCTGACTCGTACTTTGCCCTTTGGGCACACTTCTTGGTTTAGTAACGCCAACGGGGTATCATCCTGTCGTTCCAATACACTGAAGGGCAGGGTCGGTCTATCACCAGATTGAATTGAATCACCTCAGAAGCAGGAGTCCATCCAGTGAGGGATCTGTGCGAATCAATTCACCTAATTATTCCTTATATTGGCTGGCTGACGGAGCGAGCTTGTCTACAACCTTCCAAGTTTGGAGACACCTTACACCGTTTGGCCTTGACCACAGCGGTCCTCGGGTTCATTGGTGTTACCGGCTGTGCCACCAAATTCCTCGATCAGGCAATCTCGCTCCAGGGGACAAGAACCGAAGAACTACGAGATTGGGACCGAAAAGACAAACAGCGGGACAAGTTAATCGTGTTTGTCCACGGCTTCAATTCGAGTAAGGACGAGGCGTGGGGACAGTTCCCCGCCTTGATCAAAACAGATGAGGATTTTGCAAGCTTCAATCTGCATCGTTTTGGTTACAGAACCGCTATCTTGAGACAATCCACTGACATCGAGCATGAAGGGGAATTTCTCACGTCATTCCTCAAGGAAACGCTTCCACAATACCGTTCGACCATACTTGTTGGCCACAGTATGGGGGGACTCGTCATCCTGCATGCCCTCCTAACCCTCGAACGAGATGCCTTCAAATTACTAAGCGATGCCAATCTCCAGGTTGTGACATTCGGAACCCCTTATCAGGGCGTAAAGAACGCTGGAGCGCTGGCAACACTGTTCAACAACAAGCAGGCCAAAGATATGGAGATCTTTAGCCGTCAGTACGTGCGGTTACGGGAAAATTGGGAAAGACGAATTAACCGGCCAGCTACGCTAGGCGAAAGAGAGTCTCCACAAGTCCCAATTTTTGTCTATTCCGGAACTGCAGATGACTTTGTCGACGAGGCGAGTGCGCGTGGTGCGCCAGGCCTAGCGGCGGATCGTGGGACGGTGGACGGCGATCATGGATCAATGGTTAAACCTAAAGACCGTGATCATCTGGCCTACAGGAAGCTACGAGCGGTGGCATTGACAGGGATGCAGAAAGTTCCTCCCACCCCTCAAGGCAAGATTGGCATCTGGGTTGCGCGTCTCACTGGCGATGATGCGTCCTATGCTGAGCAGCGCGGTGTGATTGGTAGGTTGGAACATTTGATCAGCCAGACAGAGCCCCAATTATATGAAGCCGTCGAGATTCGGAAGCTTCCTGTAGAGATTCAGGGGGATACTCTGCGAGACAAGGAACAAACGGCCAAGCGCCTGGGACAGGAACATCATGCTGCAATTGTGGTCTGGGGCGAGGTGACTAAGCAGGCCGGAGTTGTCGAATTGCAGCCACGGGTCACACTAGTTAGACCGCTATCACTCCCCATTAAGACTGTAGTTCTGGCTCCATTGAGTCCGCATGCCTCGCAACTGCCCCATCTCAATAGGCCACCAGAAACCGTGCATGTTCCGCCGCAGCCAATCCACCAGGAGCCAATACAGTTGGCACGGATCATTCTGTCGTTCACCTTCATAGAGCAACAGGAGTGGACAAAGGCAGCCCAACAGCTAGACCTCTACCTCGACGCCACGCGCTCAGAAGCGGTACGAGAAGCAGACATATATTTCTACGCCGGACTTGCCCATGCCAATGAGCATAACGCCTCTGGAACGTCCGAACAGTTGATTCAGGCTAGAGAGAGATACGAGAAGGCCAAAGTAGGTTACCAGACGGAGCAGGATTGGGTGACATATGCCGCGGTCCTGAATAACCTGGGTATCACTTATCTGGCACTGGCTCAGCGTGAAATCGTATCAAAGGAGAATTTTGAGTCCTGGATGGCGGCACTGAAAGAAACCTCCTGTCGAACTTATCAACATAAGAAGGGGCTGAGCTATAGGATAGACCAGGAGGAGTTAGGATCTACCTATTGGACGCTGGCGCACGCAGCGATGACGGAGGCCGCCTGTCGGTTCCATGAGCAGGAGAACTGGGCCCGCTACGCAACGGCTCAAACTAATCTAGGTCTTATCTATTTGGTGCTTGCGCAACACGGGGTCGGACCGAAAGCCAACATCCAGCGTGCGGTGACGGTAATCACAGAAGCAGTTCATCTGACAAGAGATCAAGAGGATTGCCAGCTTTCCGCAGTGGTTCTCAACAACCTAGGCATCGTCTACGGCATGCAGGCTGAACGCGGAGTCACACCCACGGCAAATCTCCAACGTGCAATGACAGCTTTCATGGAAGCTACCCGTCTGTGCAAGGAGCGGAACGACTGGGCACAGTCCACGATGTTCGAGACCAACCTCGGTATAACATATCGGAAGCTCGCGGAACATGGAGACGTTCCTAGAGAACATTTCCAACCAGCCATTGAAGCACTAACCAAAACTCCTTGTCGAGATCAGCAACACAAGCATGGATCTAGTGATATGACGGTCCAGAAGAACTTAGGACACACCTATTGGATGTTGGCACAGGAGACGCTCAGGGAGGCTGTCTGTCGGTTTCAGGAACTAAAGAACAGGGCTCAGTACGCGATGGCTCAGGCCAACCTCGGCGTCACCTACCGAATGCTTGCGGAATATGGGGTAGGCTCGGAGGAAGATCTTCAGAATGCGATGATGATCCTCACAGAGGTGGCTGACCTGTATAAGGAGCAAAAGGACTCGACGCGATACGCAATGGCACGGAGCGATATAGGCCTAACCTATCTGGCGCAAGCGCAGCGCGAAGTTAAACCGGCGCAGAGTCTCCAGCAGGCGATGACTGCGTTTACGGAGGCTGGTCTCTTGAGCAAGAAGCAGGACAATTGGGCGCACTATGCGATCAACCTAAACAGCCTGGGCGTAACTTACCGGAGACTGGCGGAACAAGAGGCCACCCCTAAGGAGCATTTCCAATCGGCGATGACGGAACTGACGGAGACTGCCTGTCAACTCCAGGACCAGATGAACTGGTCGAGCTACACGACGTCCGAGCAACGGTTAAGCCAGTCGTACTGGGCGCTGGCGGAGACAGCCCTTAGAGAGGCCGCCTGTTGGTTCCAGAAGCAGAACCACTGGCCGCGATATACGCTGGCTAAGAATGAGTTAGGACTGCTCTATCTCGCTCTAGCGAAGCGCGAGGTCAGACCAGTAGAGCATCTCCAGCAGGCGATGACTGCGTTCATGGAGGTCGCCCATATGAACAAGAAGTTGGAAGATTGGGTGCACTACCCGTTGACCCTAAACAACCTAGGCCTAACTTACCAGAGGCTGGCAGAGAATGGGATCGATCCTAAGGAGCATTTCCAATCCACGATGACGACGCTGACGGAACCTGCCTGTCAGTCTGAAGAACAGAAGCACGGGTTAAACTACGGAACGGCTCAGCAACGGTTAAGCCAGACGTACTGGGTGCTGGCAGAGACAGCTCTTACAGCGGCTGCTTGTCGGTTCCAGAAGCAGAAGAATTCGGCTCGCTACAAGACTGCTCAAGAGAACCTGGGTCGGACCTACCGGATGATGGCGAAACACGGAATCGCCCCAGATGCAAGTCTAAAGTTAGCAGAAAAGGCTTTTGAGAAAGCCAGTTCCCCTAACCCAAATTAATTCGGTTGGCGTGTCGATTTCGGTAGCAAATCTTACCTGTCATCTCCTCATCCATCGCATGTCACAACTATCTTTCCCAACTAGCCTTTCAGCATTGGTAGCCGTCATGAGATGGGGGACGATCCGCTACAACACCTGCACGATAAAACACTTCAGATACCGCGTCTCCGGCATGCTGGCGAGGATGGGATGGTCGGCGCTTTGGCCTCGCTGCTCGATGAGTCTGATGTCTCGCTTGGCGTCGCGAGCTGCGAGGCGAATGCTCTTCCAGAGATCTGCCTCAGAAACGGGATGTGAACAGGAACTCGTCACCAGAAACCCTTCCGGCTTCAGTAGTTTGAGACCCAGCAGATTGACATCCTTATACCCAGTCAAGGCACCGGCCAACGCCTGTTTGCTGCGCGCGAAGGCTGGAGGATCGAGGATCAACAGGTCGTACCGCCGTCCAGCCTTCACCAGCTTGCGCATCTCCTCGAATGCATCAGCGTGGCGATAGGTACAGCGATCCTCCACGTTGTTCATCGAAGCATGTGTTCTGGCCATGGCCAGTGTGTCTTGACTGACATCGAGGCCTTCCACCGAAACGGCTCCTGCCATCGCGGCATGAATGCCAAAGGCGCCGGTGTGGCAGAAGACTTCCAATACCTCAGCTCCTGCCGCGAGCTTGGCCGCCGCCAATCGATTCTCCTGTTGATCGCAAAACCAGCCGGTTTTCTGCCCCCGCTCCACATCCACTAGAAACTTCGCGGATCCTTCGTGAATCTCAACTTGAGTCTGGCCACCGCCGGAGAGAAACCTCCGTTCGAGCGGTAGTCCTTCGAGTTGCCGACTCTTGGCCTCGTTCCGCAGGTACACCCTTGTCAGATTCAATTCCTTCATCAGCACATCAGCCAAGAGTTCCTTCCGGCTGTCCATGCCGAACGACAAACACTGCATGACCAGCAGCTGATCGTAGCGATCCACGATCAATCCCGGCAATCGATCGCCTTCCGCGTAGATCAACCGATACGCATTCGACTGTGCGACCACTCGCTGCCGCAGGCGGATCGCCTGCTGAATCCTCCTCCGCCAAAACATCTCGTCGATGGGTTCATCTTCGAATGTCAGGAGACGAACTCGGATCTTCGACGCAGGGTTATAGAAACCTCGCCCGTAGAACTGTCCGTCGGCGGTCAGGACATCGACCAAGTCCCCGGCCGCTGCTTGTCCGGTGGCCGGCCCGACATGACCGGCAAAGAGCCAAAGATGCCGTCCTTCAGGGATGCGTAGTGACGTAAGGCGAACCTGGGCCATCGGCGTCATCTTCTTTTCTCCTGTATCATAGAGTGTATCCGTATGACTGTGTGTGCGAGCGGTCACATACCGGCTGTCGTCAACTCGATGATCTCATGCTCATTGCTTGACGAACCCTGACCAGTATGTTTTCCTGATGATGAGTCGTTTCAACCATCCCTGTGAGGATAAAGAAGAATGGGCGACAAAGCTACCATTGGAACAGCCGTATTGGATCGCTTGCATCGCCTGGGCGTTCGCCACATTTTTGGTATCCCAGGCGATTATGTCCTCTCGCTCTATCAGCTGATCGAAGCTTCGCCGATCAAACACATCGGCACGACGAGAGAAGACTGCGCTGGATTTGCGGCAGACGCCTATGCCCGGATCAACGGCATCGGAGCAGTCTGTGTGACCTATTGCGTCGGAGGACTCAATACCGTCAACGCCATCGCCTGCGCCTATGCGGAACGGTCACCGGTCGTCCTGCTCACCGGTTCTCCTGGCCTTTCGGAACGAACTCGCACTCCCTACTTGCACCATATGGTTCGAGACTTCTCCACCCAGCGAGAAGTGTTTGAACGGATGACGGTGGCGGCAGTAACACTGGATGACCCCTTGACGGCAGAACGGGAGATGGATCGCGCCTTTGCCGCTCTCTTGCGTTACCGCCGACCGATTTATATTGAGATCCCCAGGGATATGGTCCACTGCCCGCTGACCGACGGCGGCAAACCAATTTGCATCGAAGATACGCCAAGCGACCCAGCGGCGCTGGAGGAAGCGCTCAGCGAAGTGCGCATGATGCTGGCGTCCGCCAAACGACCGGCCATGCTCGTCGGGGCCGAGGTGGGCCGCTTTGGCCTGCAAGACGACTTGGCTCGCCTGGTTGAGCGCCTCAACATTCCCATCGCCTCAACGCTGCTCGGAAAATCGATCATTCGGGAGGATCATCCGCTCTATGTAGGTGTGTACGGCGGGCTGATCGGCCGTGAAGAAGTGCAACAGTTCATCAATGACTCCGATTGTCTGTTGATCTTAGGTTCCATCCTGTCCGACGTGGAAGATCTGGATGCACGATCACCCCTCCTCTCGGAAGGACGAACCATCCATGCCACAGCCGACCGTGTTGCGATCAAGCACCATCGATACGAATCCATCAAGTTCCAGGATTTTGTCCAAGGCCTGGTGGAATCTCCGCTTCCCTCGTTTTCGCATGCTCCGCGCACGCTTCCGGCTCGCGTCGTCACCCCCTCGTCTGTTCCGAACTTAGATGCGCCAATCACCCTTGAGGGGCTGTTCCGTCATCTGGATACCGCGCTCACCGAAAAGACCGTTGTGATTGCCGACGTCGGGGAATCACTCTTTGCTGCAGCTGATCTCCATGTGCGCCATCGGTTCGAATTTCTCTCTCCTGCCTACTACACGTCAATGGGCTTCGCCGTTCCCGCCGCCTTAGGCGCGTCGTTTGCCGACCCCAGCCTGCGGCCGATCGTCCTCGTCGGAGACGGAGCGTTCCAGATGACCGGCACTGAGTTAGCCAGCTGCGTCCGCTACGAACAAGCCCCGATCGTCATTCTTTTGAATAACAGGGGCTATTCGACGGAGCGCGAGATTCTGGAAGGTCCGTTTAATGATGTGCATGAGTGGCAGTACGAACGAGTGTGCGAGATGATCGGCGGTGGCAAAGGCTCGCGCATCAGCACCCAAAGAGAATTCGAACAGGGTCTTGCCGCCGCCTTCGCAGACGGGAGCCAGCTTCACTTCCTCAACGTTCTTTTGAGCCCGAATGACCGCTCCCCTGGCATGGTGCGATTGGCCCGACGCCTCGGGAAAAAACTTTCGACGGACAAGCCATAGGGAAAATCCTCCACCCCTGCCTGCTTTTCCCTACATCCAAAGAGGAAAGTTTCTTCAGAGACCTCAAAATTCTCAGCGAAAAACAACACCCATGGCATGTTCTCGTCGCTACCAGTGATGGCATGTCCTCTGCATTTGACTGACAAATGGAATGGACCGCTACTCCGCACCTATCCAGGCTTTACGCGCGATCATTTTTCAGTCATACTGTGGAATACGTAGCGAGAACACTCTGTCGTAGTTTTGTCAAAATCGTGTGGGCAGAGCTCACCAGGGTTTCGGCCTGCGAGGTCCGAGACAACGTGATCCGGAGCTGAATAGCCCAGATTCGGTGAACGAGTTCATGGTACAGCATCTGAACAAGCAGTCCTGGTTCCAGCTCTACGAGGATTAACTGTCTCTTTTGACCCTATGCCACAGTATCTCCTGTTCACTGATCTGGACGGTTCGCTGTTAGACGGGAACACCTACTCATTCGACGAAGCCCAACCGGCACTCGATCTGCTCCGTTCGCAGAATATTCCGGTCATTTTAGTCTCAGGAAAGACATGCGCCGAAATCGAGCCGCTTCGCGAACGATTGGAGCACCAGGCACCCTTTATCGTCGAGAATGGAGCGGCGGTGTATGTCCCGCTCGAGACTTTCGACTTCACTCCGGAACGATCCCGCCGACGCGCGTCGTATCACGTCATAGAATTAGGCACTCCCTATGCGCTCCTCCGCGATGTCCTTCGACAAATCGAGGACGCGGTCGGGACCAGGTTGCGAGGGTTCGGCGACTTATCGGTCGATGAGGTTATGGCGACGACGGGGCTTTCACGTGAGGACGCGCTGCGGTCGATGCTTCGCGAGTTCGATGAACCTTTCTTGGTCAACGGACCTCCCAAGTTAATCGAGGAGATCTGCCGTCAAATCGTGACGCGAGGTCTCAACTGGACCAGAGGAGGGCGCTTCTTTCACCTGATGGGAAACAACGATAAAGGCCGGGCAGTCGAGATTTTGCTTCGGTGCTACAAGCGACAAGGACTCGATCCTGACTTGTCGGATCTCGAGACCATCGGTATCGGTGATAGCCTCAACGACCTCCCCCTCTTACTCACGGTCGATCATCCGATATTGGTACAAAAACCGGATGGATCCTATGACCCGGACATCGATCTTCCCAACCTCATCAGGGCCCCAGGCGTCGGACCAGCCGGATGGAACCATGCCGTTCTCGACATTCTTCAGCGGGCCTCGGAAGAGACACCGCATGGGCAACCTCTGGATATCAGAATCAGTTGATCCCGACTCACTCTACCTTATACAGAAGCCGCTAATCTTCCGCCGGATTGATGATATGGAGCCCCGCGGTTTTCGAGGCTGCGAGCAGCTGGGTATCTGCGCTGACGACGGTCAACCGCAATGGCTTCAGCTCCAACGCCAAGGCCAAGTGCATCGCCTGGGGTGATCGGAGGAACGGATACTCTAAGGCCAACTCCTTGGTCGCCAGATAGGTCTCCATCCTCGGTGCAATGAACTGATAGAGTCCCTGCTTGGACTCAATTTCAAACTTATGCAGAACGGAGTAGCAATCGTCCCGTGTGATTTGCCCCTCTTGAGCGCGTGCACAGAGGGTCGTGTAGAAATCCGTGACAGACCATGTCGGAACAATGGCCACTTTCCCACGTTTCACCATCAACTTATTCACGATCCGGGTGCCTCGCTCCATACTGTACCGCTTTACTAGTGCTGTCGAATCAAAATAGTAGTATGGCATCGCTTTACACCCTCCCCTTTAAAATGATTTCGGCCAATGGTCCCTGGAGCTTGGAGAGCCGGTCCTGTAATTCATCGAGCGGGACCTCCTCATACCCTTCCTTCCGAAAGGTGTCCGCTAGGTTACCTTGATTAAAGGCCAGCGTGTCTTGCTTCAGACGGTCATTCAAGCGTCGCTTGGCCAGTCGGCTTGAAACTTTTTGCCCCGACTTGGTCAAGCCTCTGCCTCTGCTGCGTGGAGCACGACTGATGGACACTTCATCCGATCTTTTCACGATTATGCCCTCCTCAGATGTGAACGTTCACTCACGGACCCACCGTTGACTCTTCTCGAGGACAACCGACCGGCATTCCCGTCATAACGGGGACGGCATCATCGTCGAGAATCTGCGCAGCAATGGCCTTCGCGACTTCGAACGACACTTCTTGCTGCATCACGCGAAGCGTCTTCGCCATCGCTTCCCTCTCTGTTACATGACCTTCCTTTCCTCCCCGGGCCACCGCCCCGATCACTTGCCTTGTCACGATATTCAGAACCTCAAAATCGCTACACCATCGGACATACTTGAAGTGCGGATCACCGACCTGGATAGGGAACAGCCGCACCGTGCCTCGAACGAGTAACTCCGTTGAGCCGGTGTCGGCCTCACCTGCCTGAGGCCTCACAGGCAACCCCTCTCGGAGTAGCCCTTCGACCAGTGCATGTTGGGCCAACTCCCCTTGCTCGCCGGTCACATGTACCGGAAGCACCAGATTTGTCGCGAGGAACTGCTCCAACTCCCTGAACACTTCGTTCGGTCGATAGGCCGGAAGGATTCCTTGTCCACTGTGGCGAATCACGCGCAAATCCCTGTTATAGGCCTCTCGCAGAACCGTGTGTTGACCGGCCTTGAAGAGGGCACGTACCTTCACAAGCTTGTCTGATGCCTGCCTGGCCTCTGCGACCTCCGCAGTGATCGTCCGATCCAATTCCCCGAGCTTATCCATCAACGACGCTTCCGCCTGAGATCGATTCATCACGGCTAGCGCATGGTGCATCTTCTTGTCCGAGTCGTACCAATTATCCAGGATTCTGACATTCTCGAGTACCTTCTCGGTGGAGACGTTCGTCACGCTGTCGATCGTTAACCGTCTCTCGGTATTCACAAGGCCCTGGTTCTCAACGATCGAATAGGACTCCCGATCTTTGGCGTGTGAAGCCACTTCCGCTTTAAAGATGCGCGCCACCGCCGCATACGCCTGATCCTCTGCACTGCTGCGATTGTCGGCTTGTCCGACCCCGGTCAGATATTGCGCGGGAGGATAGTCCGAGGTCCGACCATCGACCCACGTGGGTTTGTCTTTCCCCAGTATCCAGGTACACCCACCGATCATCGACACAACTCCACAGAGACACAGACCGAACATCATCCCTTGCCCGAGGATCGAGCCACGCCGGTTCATCATTGCACCACACGCTGGATGATGAACAGGGTCTGTCCGGCAACCAGCGAGATCGCCTGTCCATCCTTCTCCATGATGCGGTGTCCTGGCGGTTGAACGGAGACCCGATACTGACCAGGGGAGACCCATGCCCTGGCGACGTGAATTTCATCAGGTAAGGTCTGCCAGCTCCGCTTATCGGCCTCTTCCGAGGCCACCGCGAGTCCCTTGGTGATCAACTCCACCAGCAGTCCTACCCACGGAGCAGCATCTCTGCCCGCCGCATGTTGAGCGCCTCGTGTGATGCCTTCCGCCATCGCGAATTTGGTCGCCGCTCTGGCGAGGGCCTTCACCGTCATCGCGGGCAAACGCTCGGAAAGACTCTTTTCGGCCAGCGCCGTGACATTTTGAGCCAGCTCTGATCGGACGACTACAGAGCGACCTTGAGAATCCGTCAACGTCATGACTTCAGACGGAACTCGTGTTTTCTGTCGAACCAATTGTGGAAGCGCCACTCGAACCACCCGCCCATTGAGGCCATAGAGCACGCTGTCGACCACGCGATCTCTCCCATAAGGTTGATGAAAAACTCCTCTATTTAGCAAAACTAACTGTACGGCATCAAGACTGATCGGTAAATCGAGTAACAGATCTTCTTTTCGTGGAGCCCGCCCATTATAGCTGATCATCACAACCTGCGCGGACTGCTCACCGGAAATCGAAGGCTCCCAGACAACATCCGGAAACGTTTTCCGGTATGACTCGAATTCCGTCGTTAGCCCGAGGGCGGCGGTTGTACGTAGGAGATCCGCCCGTAACGTTGGAGGAAACGACATCTTCGACCACCCACTCATGGCACCATACGCCTCGTAGGCATTCCGATAGGCGATGAACGCATTGTTGAGATCCCCGGCTGCTTCGTAGAGGATCCCGCTCAGGTATCGAGCGAATCCGTCGTTTTGATACTTGCCCTTGTCCTTGACCCGATCGCCAAGCACATTCAGACGATGGTCGGCACGACGCACCTCCACCAACGCTTCGTCGACTTGCCCCTGCACGGCATAGTTCAACGCCTTGATCACATTGACCATCACATGCTCATACGCATCCCCTTCGTAGGGTAAGGCGTTATCGTTGGTCAGAAAGGCGGCGGTTTCGGTACGGATACTCCTGGTATAGAGCCGCTCAATATCTTCTTCCGCTCGATTCAGTGCTTCGTTGCTGTGCTCGTACTGGCCGGCCAACTGCAGCATCATGCCCCGATCCATCGCGTACAAGAGCCGACCTCTCGCACCATACTCTGGTTCAGTTTGTTCAACGATCGTGGCAGCCCGATGCGGATCGCCGGCTTGCAAGCTTTGTTCAATCAGGAGATAGCGATTGACCGAGGGACCGCATCCGGCCAAGAGAAGAAGAACGAAACCGAATGAGAGCGACGAGATGGGAGCGGCAACACCTAACCGCACAGAACCCCTGGGGGAAAGCCGTGGGAGGAATGGTCTCAACAGAGTCCGCGGAACTTAAAAGACGGTCCGTTTCTTTTCGACCACCTTCTTGATCTTCTTCTGCCCATACCAGACTTTGGCGTTACTCTCCAGATCGATCATCTGAAGATCAACCTGATAGAAGACGGCTTTGGTCCCGTCGGCCTCGTCGAGAATGGTGGCAATCGTGCCCTTCATCATGAAGTCAGCCCCGGTCTCTTTCCCAGGAGACTTCTGCGTCTCTTCACGTGCGTAGATCGCTTGCTCCTTGCGTTCCGCTCGAACCTCGTCACGTTCACCTTTGCCGGCGACGAACGTGACCTTTTGAGAATTGGTGAGTTCGCGTTCCAAATCCGTGATGAAGGTTTGCAGGCTGATATGTTCATGACTGCTGTTCAATACGGTGCCGACGACGACGACGGGCTGACGTTGGTTCGCCTTTTCAAAATTGCCGAGCCATGGATATTGCAGAGCGTCCTTCACCATCGCTTCCGCCACCATCCGAGAATCCGTATCGTTCCACCGACCACTCAAGTCAGTGATCACTCCGGTGTCGACTCGAGTAACCTTTGTTTCATGGCCGCACCCGGACACAACGAACGCCATCATCACCGTGGCGATAAGGGAACCACTCAACCTCTGGATCACAGTACGCCTCCCAAGAGAAGGAACCATCGTCTCGCTATCACCACTGTTTACCGAGCGCCCCGCCGTTCCTCTTCCTGCTCTAATCGCTCAAAGAGACGATCGGCGTTCTTTCTCACGTAGTCTCGAACCTGGGCATTGAGTTCTTTAGCCTGCTCCAGGTTGTTCTTCATATCCTCTAAATTGAGCTTGGTCAAGACATAATACGTATTAGTCTTAGCGTCCATATACTGATCGATTTTCCGCACTCCGCTGAGTGTCGTGGTCGTGATGGTCTTGATCGCACGCTCGACATTCTGCTCTTCCGTATTCCGAGTGAAATCCCCCGCCGTCGTCGAGGCGGCATAATCTCTCATCAAGTATCCGGTGTAGGTCTCGAAGGTCTTCGCAATCTCTGCCCGACCCCGATTCTCCGCCGTATCCCATGCCAGCGGGATATTGCGCACTCCGGTGACGGCCCCCACACCATAAAAGGCTTTGCTGTCTTTTTCATTGAACGCCCCGGATCCCTTTTGGACCCACTTAGGAGGACCACCGCAAGCCACAAGCGTCACCATCAGCAGGACCGTAAGACAGGAACCGACCAGCCTAGAGTGAGTCAGTTGCGACCGGATCATAGCAATCCTCCTCCCGATGAATAAGAAGTGTCACGTACGTAGATGCTAGCGGTAAAAATGGTGAAATCATGCTAACATGTGACTTTTAATCCGTCAACGCAACGCTCGCTTCACGCTTCACCCGAGATCACGAACAAGGAGGATCTGTGGCAGACATCCAGATTGAAGACGGCATTCTTCGCATTCAGCAGCTTGATATCCAAGACCCTAGCGTGGCAGCCATCCTCTCAGCCTACCCTCAAACACGCTGGGCAGAAATCACCCGTCGAGCTGTGAAGATTGGACTGGGGTATTTGAAAGGGGGAGAACGGGACTAAGGCTTTGGCGTACGATCGGCTTGGCTCACCGCTGCACGAGCCCGATCATGAGTGCCACCCAGCTCTAGGTACCGGCGAAATGCTTCAACCGACTTGTGCGGCTCGTTGAGTCGATCGGCGTATAGTTCCCCTAGCGCAAGGTAGGCATCTCGATAAGCAGCGTGCACACGCAGTGTCTGCTGGAAGGCGGTCTCGGCATCCCTAAACTGCCCACGCTTTTCGTAGACCATGCCAAGCATATAAAACGAATCAGGATTGTCCGGAGCATACTGTACGGCAAGAAGGCCGGCGCTCAAGGCCTCATCAAGATCCGGAAGAACTTCTGATCGAACATAACTTTTGAGGACATAGGCATCGCCATAGGTGGGCTCGTACTCGATCGAGCGATCCAGCCGTTCCACCGCCTCTTTGATCGCCTTCCCTTCCTGGAGCAACGCAAAGGCCCGTTGATATTCAGCCTTTGCGCGCTGCTGTCGTTCAACAGGTGTCTGAGGTTCCGCGCCGATTCTCAACGCCGACTTGCGTCCTTCAATGAGGACACCATCTCCATCTCCCTCGATGCGCAGTGTCGTCGGGATCTGCTTGCCGCCGGAAGCTGCTCCGACTTGTTGCTCAAGATAGCGGCCTAGCTCGGAAACCATGAGCCAGCCGTTCTTGTCGAGATCCGCCGCTCCCGAAAGACCTGAGAGGAGCATATGAACAAAGCGGCTCTCGTTATCGGGTCGCTCGGAAACCTCGCCCTGACGAGCCGCGCTAATCACTTGCACCGCGCGGCGCTCTGTCTCCGATTCTGCACTCAGCCGCCCTTCCAGCGTGAGCTCTGGCGGCTTGGTTATTTCCCATCCAAAGATCGGAGCATCCAGGATCAACAGGGTGTGTTTTGAGGCGGATCGCCGGGTAAATTCCTTGAGCTCTTCAACCGTGACCGATTTGGTGGCGTTGTTGACTGGGGCATCAAACGGCACAAGATATCCCTGGTCCTGCCCATCGGCATCTTGTATCGAGCCGGTATGACCTGCATAAAAGATCACCAGTCGATCCATGCGCCCGACTTTTCTCGGCAACACATCGCTTAAAATCTGGTGGAGACGCCGCGATCCGGCATCCTTATCGTAGAGCTCCACCACCTCGTCGAACCCCAACTGTCGAAATGCGTCGGCGACTTTCTTCGCATCAACGATCACGCCTGGCATCGGCGGCGCCACCACATAGTGTTCGATCCCGATCACGATCGCCCAAGATTTGTAATAGAGCCCTTCAGGCTTCCCTAATTGAGCCTGTACAGTGGAAATGGAGAAAGATGGGAATGCACCAAACACGTAGGAGGCCAGTAGAACCACAGCCAGCACGATGATCCACGGTTTTTCCATCAGATATCTAGGCATCATTGATGCGGCCAGCCTATCTTCCGTCTAAGCTGGTGTCAAGAAAGCCTAGAGGGGGCCGGTGCCGTCGTGATCACACTCTGAATGAAATGGATGGTTGCAGCTCCGTTCGGCTTTCTCCATAATCGCGGACGAGACAACGGACCGCCCTACTGAAGGAGATTCTCGCACCATGAGTGACAAGATTGAGACGCTCTTGAAGGAAAGTCGAACCTATCACCCAACGGCCAAGACCAGGGACGCCGCCTACATCAAGGATTATGAGACAGAGTACCAGAAATCCATCGCTGACCCCGAAGCATTTTGGAGCAACGAGGCGAAACAGCTCGACTGGTTCACCCCCTGGAACAAGGTTCTGGACTGGGACTACCCCTGGGCCAAGTGGTTTGTCGGCGCGCGCTGCAATATCACCTACAACTGTCTCGATCGTCACATCAAGACATGGCGCAGAAACAAAGTCGCCTTGATCTGGGTAGGTGAAGACAATCAAGAGCGCATCTTCACCTATGGCGAACTCGCGCGACAGGTCAACCGTTGCTCCAATGCCCTCAAAAAGCTCGGTCTTCAGAAGGGAGATCGCGTCACGATCTACCTGCCGAAAATTCCTGAACAGGTCATTGCCATGTTGGCCTGCGCCCGGATCGGGGTCATTCACAGCGTCGTCTATTCAGGGTTCAGCGCCCCGGCGCTCGCGAGCCGAGTCAATGATGCGGAAGCCAAGGTGGTGATTACCGCGGATGTCGGATTCGATCGTGGGAAGCCCACTCAAGTAAAGACGGTCGTAGACGAGGCACTGAAGACCTGTCCATCGGTCAACCACGTGATTGTCGTGCAACGCCAGAGCCAGCAGGTTCCCCTGACCGGGCCGAAAGAGATCGACTGGAACGAGTGGATCCAGAACGAGCGGCCAGTGTGCGACGCTGAACCGCTGGATGCAGAGACGCCGCTCTACATTCTCTACACTTCCGGCACGACCGGTCGGCCGAAGGGTGTGGTCCACGTCCATGGCGGCTACATGGTCGGCACGTATACAACGACAAAATACGTGTTCGACCTCAAAGACGACGATGTCTATTTCTGCGTCGCCGACCCAGGTTGGGTCACCGGACACAGCTACATCGTGTATGGCCCCCTGCTCAACGGCGCCACGATTCTGGCCGCAGAGGGTAAGCCGGACTATCCGAATCCCGGTCGCTGGTGGAATCTCATTGAGCGATATGGCGTCTCGATTTTTTATACGACTCCGACGGCCATCCGCCTCCTCATGCGGTACGGCGAAGACTGGCCGAAGAAATTCGACCTCTCGACCCTCCGTATCCTCGGCAGCGTGGGAGAACCGATCAATCCGGAAGCCTGGGAATGGTTTCACCGTGCGGCAGGAGAGGACAAACCCATCATGGATACCTGGTGGCAAACCGAAACCGGATCCATCTTGATCACCCCGCTCCCAACTGTGCCGTTGAAGCCAGGCTCAGCCACCCGCCCCTTTCTTGGAATTGAGGCTGATGTCGTCGATCGTGAAGGAAACAGCTTGCCGGCGAACGCAGGTGGGTTTGCTGTGATCAAGAAACCTTGGCCTTCCATGATGCGGACCATTTACAAGGACCCCGAGAGGTACAAGACCTACTGGAACACCATCCCGAATTGCTATACAGCCGGCGACGTCTGCCATAAAGATGCGGACGGCTACATGTGGTTTATGGGTCGCGCCGATGACGTGATCAAAGTCGCCGGTAATCGGCTTGGGACGGCTGAGGTGGAGAGCGCCTTGGTCAGTCATCCTTCTGTTGCTGAAGCGGCCGTGATCGGAAAACCGCACAAGACTGTCGGTGAATCAATCAAGGCCTTTATCATCTTGAAACAAGGAGAGCGGGAAAGTCCGGATCTGATCAAGTCGATCAAGGATCAAGTTTTGAAAGAACTGGGTAAGATCGGCGTGCCGTCTGAAATCGACATCGTCTCGTCATTGCCTAAAACCCGGTCCGGCAAGATTATGCGCCGCGTGCTTAAAGCCAAAGAGCTGGGGCAAGACCCAGGCGATATCTCAACGATCGAGGAGTAACGGGATTGGGGCGAGGTGGGAGAAAACCTGGCGAGCCGATCTATCTCCGGCGCCACTTGCTTGCCCTCATCCTGGCGGTGATCCTTCCTCTGGTTATTGTGCAGTTATATAAGATTTACGTTGGACCACTGACCTTCGATGTGCAACTTGGCCTTGGACTGGTCCTTTCCGTTATCCTGGGACTAGCCCTACACCTTACCTATCGGTCTTCTGCCAAGAACCAGCCATAGAAAAAACTTGGCGCTCTCTTTTTCCTTCTTAGTCTCATCACATTCTTAACCTTGTGATTGCGTAAAATTATGCGCTATATTGTACTCCTGACTAAACCATGAGGTAAGACATGGCCGTGGCCTACAAAAAAGAAGAAATCCTCAGCGCATCACGAGTCGCGCGGTCCTTCGGAAAAGTGCTGACCGATCTGAAGGCTCAGCAGCGGCGGCGAGTGGTCGTCCTCAAAAACAATCAGGTGGAAGCTGTGATCGTGCCGGTGGATGACTATGAAAAGATGGCGGAGGCGCTCGACCTCTTGGAGCACATGGAGATCCATCGCCTGGTGACACAGCGGGCACGCAAGAAAGGGAAGAAAACTGTCACTTTGGAGTCGTTGCTGAAGGAGCAACGACTTGCGATATAGCGTCGTCCTGACCGTCGCAGCCGCCCAGGACTTTCGACAGCTTGATGGATCGCTGAAAGCACCGGTTGCGAAGCAGCTCAGGAAACTCGAAACCGCCCCACGGCTTGGCGAACATCTTGGCAATCGCGCTGGCCTCGATCTCACCGGCTACTACAAACTTTACGCAGCCAAGAAATCGATCCGTATCGTGTACCGGATCATCGACCAAGAGATCCTGGTGGAAGTCGTCGCTATTGGAAAACGGGAAGATCTCGCGGTCTATCAGGAAGCACTCAAACGGTTACAGCACCGAGACCGATAGGTGACCCTTTCATCCACTTCTAGATGGGGTCGTTAACGATCTCCTCCTCAT
>JAHBWR010000068.1 GCA_019636875.1 Nitrospira sp. | reverse complement strand
CTTTGATAATCACTCCTTCGTATCCAGTATTCCTTCGGAGGCCTAGAATAGAAATATGACCACCCAGCCTTCTTTGCTGTCATAACGAACAATACCGGAGAGGGTCGATCATGAGCATGAGGATAAGCAAAAGGAGTAGTATAAATCTTGATACCACCTACTGAGTTATTTTGAATGACGTTGTCGCCCCGCCCAATGGAAACATTAATCGCATCACCAGTATGATTGTAGACAACGAGGTCGTCAGGAACAGGATCAGGGGGCGATACCAACTCCATCACGAACACCCCTGCTATGCACCCAATTATGAAAATCCAAAACACTCGCTTTTCATTGGCCGACATTGCATCATACCGAGCGAACGCCGACTCATCATGCGGATTCATTGATTCTTTTCTTTTCCTAAGATGGACGCCGATATACTGAACACCCAACACAAATAGGAGTGAAGCGTAACCAGCCCTAACACCACACCGTAAGTATAGCTGAGGCTTGTTCGGATCAGATCACTGAGCGTGAGTAGACACGTGGAGTGGATGTTGCTGAGGCCAGCATGGCGCAGTCACGTCTTGTTCTTTGCGTCAACTACCGTCATCGACTATAAAGTCAAGACTTGGCAGTTGATTAGGCTGGCACCATCGCGGCTTTTAGCGATCGGACAAACTGAGCCACCTGCATGACCATCGCCGAATCTTGCCGGAGAGACGCGATACGTTTCACAATGGCGCTGCCGACGATGACGCCGTCGGCCATTTTTGAGACTTGCGCGGCATCTTCCGGCGTCGCCACGCCGAACCCGACCGCGACGGGAGACGCTGAGACTTTCTTCAGTTTTTTGACGTTGTCTTGAATGTCCACTACATTGCTGAGTTGACCCCCTGCAAGTTCCCACTGCAGTGGCATACAGCGCTTTTATTGACAAGGTACGGAGATATGACGTACGTTGTTTTAAGGGAGCCACTAGGGAGGGACCATGCCGACCATCGCAAAGAGAAAGTCGAGGAAGAGCAGCGCAAGACTGGATGTGCGCTTGCGTCCTGACAAGAAGGCCTTGATCGAAGAAGCCGCCACGCTATCTGGAAAATCAATCAGTGACTACGTGGTCTCGACACTCCTGCAGCAATCGACAGAAGTCCTCCAACGGCATCGGCATATCCAGCTGTCCGATCGCGATCGTGATCAATTCCTCGCACTCCTGGATACATCAGATGAACCAAACGTCAAGCTTGTTCAGGCAGCGAGAAAATATAAGCGAATGGTTGGTGCAAAGCAGTGATCGTTGTGCCATTGAGCGATCGTCATGATCGCTCACAGTTCGATTGTGGAGAGCCTTCGCTTAATCTCTACTTACAACGGTACGCCGGTCAACATGATCGCCGAGGGTTCGGCAGGACGTATGTGGCGGTCAGTGAGGTTTCAGGTCCCGTCAGCGGGTACTACACCATTTCCAGCGGCTCCATCGCCTTTGAGACCGTGCCCGAGAATCTCCCCCGCCATCCCGTACCGATTGTCCTCATAGGGCGACTGGCTGTGGATCGTCAGTCCCAAGGACAGGGTGTCGGTGAACTGCTGTTGGTGGATGCCTTGCGCCGGGCGCAACGTGCAGCGGATGAACTAGGGATCTATGCGGTAGCCGTTGAAGCACTGTCAGACAAGGCGCGATACTTTTATGAACGGTTCGGTTTTCGTGCGCTAACCGATGATCGGTTACATCTCTATCTGCCGATTAAGGTCATCCGCCGACTGCAATTGTGATTACAGATCTAGCCGACAGCCATGGCAGATTTCAGCGATCGCACAAACTCAGCGACCTGCCTGACCATCGCCGAATCTTGCCGGAGAGACGCGATACGTTTCACGATGGCGCTGCCGACGATGACGCCGTCGGCCATCTTCGACACCTGCGCGGCATCTTCCGGCGTTGCCACGCCGAACCCGACCGCGACGGGAGAGGCGGAGACTTTCTTGAGCTTTTTCACGTTCTCTTGAATGTCCGTCACATTGCTGAGCTTCGCGCCAGTAATCCCTGTCAGCGAAACATAATAGACAAATCCGTGCGACTCTTCCGCCACAAGTTTTCGCCGACTGGCTGTGCTGGTCGGAGCAAGCAAGAAAATAAGTGGTAGTCCTGCGGCATCGGCCGGACCCTTGAGCGGCCCCGACTCATCCGGCGGCATATCCGGCACGATCAAGCCATCCACTCCGGCGGTGCTTGCTGCAGTGCAAAACTCCTGGTACCCCATCGCATGGATCGAGTTGTAGTAGAGCATGAGGACGATCGGAATCTCCGTACGTTGCCTGAGCGACTTGATTGACGTCAGAATTTTCCGCAGTGTCGTGCCGCTCTTCAGCGCCCGTTCGGCCGCCTGCTGAATCACCGGGCCGTCAGCGATCGGATCTGAGAACGGCACCCCCAGTTCGATGATATCGGCCCCCGCCTGTTCTAGGGCTACAACCAGTTGTTCTGTTTCGGGCAGCCCCGGGTCACCCGCCATGAGGTAGGCAATGAGCGCTTTCTCTCTCTTGGCGCGCAGACGAGCAAAGGTCGCCTCCAACCGACCGGTCATAACTCCACCCCCCGCATCTTCGCCACCTGTTGCACATCTTTGTCCCCACGACCGGAGAGATTGGCGATGATCACCTGTGATTTTTTCAGTTTCGGAGCGAGCTTGATGACATGCGCAATGGCGTGCGCGCTTTCCAATGCCGGTACGATCCCCTCTTCCCGTGCCAGCAGATCAAACGCAGCCAGTGCTTCACCATCCGTCGCATGGGTGTACTCGATGCGGCCCTGATCGTGATAGAGACTGTGTTCCGGACCAACCGCAGCATAATCCAAGCCTGCTGAGACGGAATGGGTCAAATTGATCTGCCCGTTCTCGTCCTGCAACAGATAGGTCATGGTGCCTTGCAAGACGCCTGGTTTACCACCGGAAAACCGCGCAGCATGTTTGCCGCTCACAATCCCGCCCCCTCCGGCTTCGACCCCGACCATCTTGACCTTGCGATCCTCCAGAAACGCATGGAATAACCCGATCGAATTACTCCCGCCTCCAACACAGGCCACAAGATAATTCGGCAACTTGCCCTCCGCGGCAAGAATCTGTTTTCGCGCTTCTTTTCCAATGATCGCCTGAAAATCTCGGATCATCATGGGATAGGGATGGGCTCCAAGCACGGAGCCCAGGATGTAATGGGTCGTGCGGACATTGGTCGTCCAATCGCGCATCGCTTCACTGATGGCATCTTTCAATGTGCGGCTGCCCGCATCAACTCCCGTCACTTTTGCGCCGAGCAACCGCATGCGGAAGACGTTCAACGCCTGCCGCTGCATGTCTTCTGTGCCCATATAGATTTCGCATTCCAGTCCGAACATCGCCGCGGCCGTGGCGGTCGCCACCCCGTGCTGACCAGCCCCGGTTTCAGCAATAATGCGCTGCTTTTTCATGCGCATGGCCAGCAGTACCTGTCCGATGGCGTTGTTGATCTTATGCGCGCCGGTATGGCACAGATCTTCGCGCTTCAGATAGATCTTGGCGCCACCAAGTTTTTTGGTGAGTCGATCGGCGCGATAGAGGCTGGTCGGACGTCCGACATACTGCTTGAGATAGTATGCGAGATCCGTTTGAAACCGGCGGTCTTTCTTGGCTTTGGCATATTCTTGTTCCAATTCCAAGAGCGCCGGCATGAGGGTTTCCGGTACATACCGGCCCCCATACGGTCCGAACCGGCCATGACGATCTGGCAGCATTGGCATGGAATCAACCTCTCCTCAATAACGGGTTGGCAGTATAGCCGCGGCAATCAGATGGGCACAAGGCGTGCCGCTTCAATGAAGGCTTTAACTTTGTCTGGATTTTTCTTGCCGGGACTCTGTTCCACTCCACTGCTCACATCGACCCCATAGGGGCGCACATGAGCAATTGCGTCGGCCACATTAGCCGGAGTGAGCCCACCGGCCAAGATGATGGGTGTCGAGCGAGCGGCTTCCTGAGCCAGGGTCCAATCGACCGTCTGCCCTGTCCCACCATAGGCCTGATCTGAAAAGGCGTCGATGAGAAATCCGCGGATATTCGCCCTCCCCTGGAACTCACCCAGCGCAAGAAAAGTCCCGCGATCCTTCAGACGTATGGCCTTCAACGCGGGGCGACCGAGGCCCTGACAATACAGAGCTGATTCATCGCCATGCAGTTGAGCCAAAGCAAGACCACATTCATCCATAAGGCCACGGACCGTAGCAGTCTCTTCGTTGACGAATACACCGATCGGCAGCACGAACGGCGGAAGTCCGGCGACAATGGCCCTCACCACCGCAGGCTCTACGAAACGAGGACTTTTCCGGTACATGATAAAGCCCAACGCATCAGCGCCGGCCTGTACGGCAACCTCCGCGTCCTCTCTATTGGTAATCCCGCAAATCTTGACTTTCATCGTGATTGGGCTAGGCAGACTGTGCGCTGTTCGATCTGCTTCCGAGCAACTCCCGGACCTTTTCGGATGTGTCCTCGGCGCGAATGAGCGACTCCCCGATCAGCATGGCATGGATGCCTGCCTCGTTCAACTTCACCACGTCATCACGTGTATGAATCCCACTTTCGCTGATGATCAGCTTGTCTGAGGGAATTCGCTTCGCCAGCCGAAAGGTGACGTTGAGGTCGGTAGTGAAGGTCTTGAGGTCTCGATTGTTGATCCCAATCATTCTCGCAGTAGGAATCCACTCCAAGACCGTATCCAACTCTCGCTCGTGATGGGTTTCGAAGAGGCTATCCATCCCGAGCTCAGTGGCTAACGCATAAAAATCCATCAACTGGCGCCGTTCCAATGCCGCCACGATGAGCAAAATTGCATCGGCACCGTGCGCACGGGCCTCGTAAAATTGCACATCGCCGACCATGAACTCTTTATTGAGCGCAGGAATCGGCAAGGCCTGTTTAATCTCTTTGAGGTACCGTAGGTCGCCTTGAAAAAAATCCTTGTCGGTCAACACGGAAACAGCCGATGCCCCTTGCTCATGATAGGTTCGAGCAAACCCCAGATAATCAAACGTCTCTTCAAATTCAGGACGTAAGAGCCCTAGGCTTGGCGAGGCCTTCTTGACCTCGGCAATCAAGGCAGGGCTAGAGGGAGACTTGGTCGCATCTAACGTGACGGCAAAACCAAGCGTCGGTGGCGCGTCGCGAATCCCCGCCTTGAGATCCGCTAGATAGGACCGGCTCTGCTTATGCCTCAGTTCCGCCTTCTTATGTTCGAGGATACGATCGAGGATCATGAGTTAGCCGTGCTTCGTCGTAAACGCAATGAGTCGCTCAAGTTGCTCTGCCGCAGCCCCTGTGTCGATTGTGCGCTGGGCCAGCAGGAACCCTTCCTTGAGCGTATTCGCTTTCTGTCCTACAACCATGGCGGGCGCAGCATTCAAGCAGACAATGTCTCGTCTTGAACCTTTCCTACCTTGCAAAATGTCCTGTATGATACGCGCGTTGTCCTCCGGCGTGCCACCGGCAAATTCTTTCTTCGAGACACGCGGGAGATCAAATTCTTCTGGTGCGACAAAATAGCTCGACACCACTCCGCTTTTTCCTTCCGACACTCTGGTTCGATCCGAGAGGGTGATTTCATCTAAGCCGTCCATCCCGTGAAGCACGAAACAATGTTGCGACCCTAATTCCAATAACACCCGGCCCAGGATATCCGTCCACTTCGCATCGTAGACTCCCAGCACTTGATGGGTGGCACCGGCTGGATTCGCCAACGGACCCACCACGTTCAGAATCGTCCGAATCCCCATCTCTTGTCGCACAGCGGCACATTGCTTCATCGCGCCGTGGTAGAGCGGCGCAAATAAGAACCCGATGCCGACTTCGTCGATGCAATCCGCTACATGTTCAGGCGCAAGATCGATCTTAACCCTGAGGACGCTTAATACATCGGCGCTGCCGGATCTGGACGAAACTGAACGATTGCCATGTTTGGCCACCGTGATGCCCGCTCCGGCAACCACAAAGGCCACCGCCGTAGAAATATTGAACGTGTTGGCCCCATCGCCGCCGGTTCCACAGGTATCTACCACCACCGGTGAGCCGACACGGATTTCGGTGGCTTGCGATCGCACCGCCTTAACGGAACCGACCACTTCGGAAACCGTTTCGCCTTTCTGCCTGAGACCCATGAGGTAGGCCGCGACCTGCGCAGCCGTCGCGGCTCCGTTCATGATTTCAAGCATCACAGTTTCGGCCTCTTGTGCGGTCAGATCGGTTCTGTCGGCCAACTTGGCGAGAGCATCTTTGATCATGGTTCCACAGAGCTATTGCAATTAGAGTTGAATGAAGTTGCGGAGGAGATCTTTCCCGACGCTCGTGAGAATCGATTCCGGATGGAATTGAACTCCTTCGACACCGAGCGTCTTATGGCGAAGTCCCATAATCTCGCCTTCAGCCGTCTCAGCGGAGATCTCTAAACACTCTGGCAAATTGAGTCGATTCACGATTAAGGAATGATAGCGCGTCGCCTCGAACGGGTTGGACAACGAGTGAAAGATCGTCTTCCCATCGTGTTTGATTTGGGAGGTCTTCCCATGCATCAGACGTTGTGCTCGGATCACTTCTCCACCGAAAGCAACGGCCATTGATTGGTGACCTAGACAGACTCCGAGAATGGGGATCTTGCCTCCGAATCGACGGAACGTGTCGACAGAGATACCAGCTTCTTTCGGCGTGCACGGCCCAGGTGAAATCACAAGACGGCTGGGGCGCAGCTGTTCAATCTCATCCAACGTAATCTTATCGTTACGATAGACTTCGACGTCCTCGCCCAACTCCCCAAGATACTGGACGAGGTTGTACGTAAACGAGTCGTAGTTATCGATGACGAGTAGCATGGGGATACCGATACCTTGTAGATATTCGTCGAGAGGAAAGCACGATCGATTGATTTCCGACAGGTGGCATACGAACCCTACTCGAGCCCCTGTTCCGCCAACTCAATAGCCTTCATCATTGCACGTGATTTATTGCACGTTTCTTCATATTCGTGCTCGGGGTTGGAGTCGGCCACAATACCGGCACCAGCCTGGATAAACGCCCGATGTCGGGAAACGACGACCGTTCGAATATTGATGCACATGTCCATGTTGCCCGAAAAACTGATGTACCCCACCGCGCCGGCATAGGGCCCACGCGTGGTCGGCTCAAGCTCTTCGATGATTTCCATGGCTCTGATCTTCGGGGCCCCTGATACGGTTCCGGCAGGAAAGCAGGCCTTCAACACGTCATAGACGGTCTTGCCCGTATCCAATGTGCCCGTGACATTCGACACGATATGCATGACGTGTGAGTACCGCTCGACAGTCATCAGTGACTCAACGCGAACCGAACCTCGTTCAGCGACCCGGCCGATATCATTGCGGCCAAGGTCCACCAACATAATATGTTCCGCCCGTTCCTTGGTATCGGCCAGTAGTCGGCGCTCCAGTTCCGCATCTTCTTCCGTCGTCGTTCCGCGACGCCTGGTCCCGGCGATAGGACGCACCGACGCCAACCCATCTTCGCATCGAACCAGAATTTCAGGAGATGACCCGACCAACTCGACTCCTGCAATACGCAGATAGTACATGTAGGGTGAGGGGTTGACGACGCGAAGGGCTCGGTAGAGCTGGAACGGCGGAGCCTGGAGATTGGTTTCCCACCGTTGCGAAAGCACACACTGGAAGATATCGCCGGCCTTGATGTATTCCTGAGCACGAGACACCATCTTCTCAAAGTCAGCCTTACTCATATTGGCCGTGAATCGAAGCGGAGATCGTCGGCGCTTAGGCTTCTGGCGCTTCAAAGGACGGCGGAGTCTGTCGATCATGGCTTCGATTCGTCCGGTCGCTTGCCGGTATGCTGCACGAACATCTCGCTCGGAGGTGGATTTGACATGTGCATTGGCCACCACCTTGATCTTTTGCGACACGTTGTCGAAGATCAGCAAGGTTTCGGTCAAGAGAAATGCAAAGTCCGGAAGTTCAAGGTGCTCTTTTCGGCGGGACGGGAGCTCCTCGAAGGTCTTCACAATATCGTAGCCTAGATAGCCGACAGCTCCCCCGACGAAGCGGGGAAGATTCGGGACCGTGACAGGCCGATAGGTCTCCATAAGTTCCTGCAGGCGATCCAACGGCGCTCCTCGGCTCGGGATGCGTCGGCGATGCATCCCCTTCTTCACACACAGGTCTCCACGATCTTCATAGATGACAAGCGGAGACCCGCTCCCAAGAAAGGAGTATCTCGCCCATTTTTCCCCGCCCTGGATACTTTCCAGCAAGTAGGCCGACGGGCCATGGTCGATCTTTGCGAACGCCGAGACCGGCGTGTCATGATCCGCCAGGATTTCACGGAACAGCGGGATCAGATTTCCCTGCTTCGCGTAGGAGCGGAACTCGTCCAGGTTGAGCGAATACGTCTCGGACCGCATGTCTTTCCAGCTATTCTTCTACCACGAGAAGCTTTTGGCCGACTTCAATGATGTCATCCGGAAGTTTATTGATCTGTTTCAACGTCCCCATCTCAATCCCATATCGCCGACTAATGCCGAACAGGGTCTCCCCCGGCTTCACCACATGCACCTTTGTGTCGGCACTGATCGACAAGTCGTCATCGGCATGACGGTTCCGATCCGCTTCGCTCTGGGCGGGCTTACGCACTTTCACTTTCTTCTGTTTGGGTGGAGAAGCATGGCCTTTCCGCTGCATATCTTCCAAGGCTTTTCGTTCGAGCACCGTAGCCTCGCGAATCGCTTCCGCCTCTTCCTGGAGACGGCCCATCTGTTCGCGTGCCATCTGCACTTGAGACGATAATTCTCGATTCCTCGCCTCATATTCTGCGAGTTCGGCCTTCGCGCGCTTGACGTCACTATCCAATTCAGCCGTTCGTTTTTCTTCCTGCGCCAGAAGACGTTGAAAATTCAAGCTTCGCGCCTTCTCAGCATTATATTTTTCCTCCAACACCACACACCCACTCAGCAACGACCCGCTGCACAACATGGCAGTTAGGAGAGCGAACCTTCGTACCCGCTCATGCACTGGGCGTTCATCCTTCTGCATAGATCCTCCTCTGTACCTGTTGCCCCTTCTCCATGGACAAATGCGATTCTAGGATAGTGGCCATCGATGATAAAGTCAAAGCAGGTGAGAGTGCGTCGGTTTGACCGGTTTCGCTGCCTATGCTACTGTCGCGTTCGTTCAGGCCTCTCTCCCAACTCATGCCCGACGCTGACCGCCATTGTATCCACAAGATGATCTCCCGGATTCCTCATCCCTAAGGACCGCGATGCGACAGGATTCATTGTACCCAGACTCATCCTCTACTCCTGAAATCTCGAGAGCTGATCGAGACCGACTCACAGACCTCAAGACTCAAATCAGGCATCATGACTACCTCTATTACGTCAAGGACCAGCCGGAGGTTTCCGATGGCGAATACGACCGCCTATTCCGAGAACTGGTTGAACTCGAGCAGAAACACCCTGAACTGATCACACCTGATTCTCCCACACAACGCGTTGGGGCTCCTCCCTTGGACGAACTTGGTAAGGTTCGACATGAACAGCCGATGTTGAGTCTCGATTCCATCGTGGACCCCGAAGAAGTGCTCGTCTTTGACCAGCGGATGAGACGAGAGCTTGAAACAAACCGGATCGAGTACACAGTCGAGCCAAAATTCGATGGCCTCTCTGTTGAGCTGGTCTATGATCAGGGACGTTTTGTTCGTGGTTCAACCCGTGGAGACGGCAGTCTCGGTGAGGACATTACCATTAATCTCCGAACGATTCGTTCATTGCCGCTCCAGTTACATGGTGAGAATCTGCCCGATCACCTTGCGGTGCGCGGAGAAGTCTATATGCGTCTTGGTGACTTCCACGCCCTCAACCGCCGCATGACGGAGCGCGGGCTGGATGCGTTCGCTAATCCGCGCAATGCCGCCGCTGGTTCACTTCGGCAGCTCGACTCTCAGATTACCGCCTCTCGCCCGCTCGTCGTGACGTGTTACGAAGTGATGGCGACGGGAGGGCCTCGTCCCGAATCGCACTGGGACGAACTCGAGGCATTGATCCAGTGGGGGCTCCCCGTTCCCGTCCTGAGACGGCGATGCGACACCATCGATCAGGTCTTGGAGTTTCATCGAGCCACAGAACAACAACGTGACAATCTTGCATATGAAATCGACGGTGTAGTGGTAAAGGTCAACCGTGGAGACTGGCAAGCTCGGTTGGGAATGAAATCCAGAAGTCCTCGCTGGGCCATCGCCTTTAAGTTTCCTCCACGGAAAGAAATTACCGAGGTGCAGGATATCGCCATATCGGTTGGCCGAACCGGAACACTCACTCCCCTGGCGCTCTTAAAACCGGTTGAAGTCGGCGGTGTGACGATCAGCCGCGCAACCCTCCACAACGCCGACGAGGTCGCCAGAAAAGATATCCGGGTCGGCGACACGGTGCGGGTCGAACGTGCCGGGGACGTGATCCCGGCGATCGCGGAGCGGATTCCAGTTCCCGATGAAACCCGGTCAGCCCCCTTCCAGATGCCGAATGCCTGCCCGGTATGCAGTGCTGCCGTCGCCAGAGAAGGCGCCTACTATTACTGCACTGGCCAGGCCTCATGCCCGGCTCAACTGAAGGGTGCGATTGAACATTTTGCATCGAAGGCTGCGCTCAACATCGAAGGTCTCGGCAAGAAGACCGTTGCACAATTGGTAGATCGAGGGCTCGTCAAAGATCTCTCCGATCTCTATCGACTCGATCGAGAGCACCTGTTAGAGCTCGAAGGATTTGCCGAACGCTCGTCAACCTTGTTGCTCGATGCCATTGCGCAGAGCAAGACGATGCCTCTCGACCGGTTTTTGATGGGGCTTGGGATCCGTCAAGTTGGGCAACATATTGCTAAGGTACTCGCGCAGGAATTCGGTACGCTGGAAGCCATCATGTCGGCGGACCAGGATCGGCTTCAGCAGATCAGAGAGATCGGACCGGAAATTTCGGCAAGCTTATGTTCCTACTTCCAGGAACGCTCGAACCGGCAAGTCATCGATCAGTTGCAGAAGCTTGGCCTTTCGATTCAGAGCAGGCCACCACTCTCAATCTCAACAGATCTGCCCTTCTCGGGGAGAAGCTTTGTCTTCACCGGAGGCTTGATCCGGATGACGAGGAACGAGGCCACCTCGCTCGTCGAACGACTCGGGGGCACCGTATCATCCAGTGTCAGCAGAAAAACAACCTACGTGGTGGTGGGGGACGAGCCGGGATCCAAGCGCGATCAGGCGATGAAATTAGGAGTGCAGGTTCTCAACGAAGAAGAGTTTGAGCGCTTGATGAATCGGTCTGGGAACACCTAGCTTCCAACGGAGGCTTCGACCGGAACAGCCACCTTCTCCTCTTTAAAAATGTGCACGCTTCGGATCGACCGAGGATCAGCCTCATGAACAACCAAGCGGCAATTCTCGATTCGGATCTCTTCTCCGGCCAAAGGAATTCTGCCGAGATTCTCCTGGATTAAGCCTCCGATCGTCAGCGCCTCATCTCCCCCAAGCTCGACCTTGAGGAAATCGTTCACCTTTCGCACCTCGGTCCGTCCATGGACCAGGATTTGGTTCTTCCCAATACGCTTGATGAGTTCTTCCGTGATATCCGTTTCATCGACGATTTCACCGACCACTTCTTCGAGGAGGTCCTCAAGAGTCACCAGACCCATGACCCCGCCGAACTCGTTGACGACGATTCCCATATGCCGCTTCTCCTGCTGAAACTGTTTCATGAGATCGTCGGCCGTCTTGCCTGCCGGCACATAAATCGGTGGCTGAGCGATATCCCGCAGCCTCAATTCAGTTCGTCCCTTTGCCAGCTCGGTGAGCGCCTTGGTCTTAGAGAGAATGCCCGTAATGTTATCGAGCGTCACGTCGTAGACCGGAATTCTAGAATACTTAGAATTAAAGAGCTGCTCCTGTGCTTCCTTCAGGTGAAGATTTCCATCGAGCGAAAAAACATAGATGCGCGGCGTCATCGCGTCTTCCGCCGTAATGTCCTTCAGCTGGAACACGTTCTTGATCATCTTAACTTCTTCGGACTCCAACTCCCCGGCTTTTCCACCCTGATCAAGCATAATCTTCAGCTCTTCTTCCGTGACCAAGGGATGCGTTAATCCCTTGCCGCCCGTCAACTTATAGATCAGGGGCACCATCAGGAAAAGAATCGGTTGCAACATGATCTGAACCCAGGAAATCGGGTAGGCCAACGTCAAGGTCACAGGCACGGAAAATTTTGCCGCCAGCGTCTTGGGAATCACGTCAACCGAGACCAAAAGCACGAAGGTCAGGATGCCGACCATGACCGCGATGGCTTCTTCAAAAATGCTCTTCTCACCATAGACATTCAAGGTGATGAAGGTGGCAAACATCGGAATGGCCGTGCTGACCAGTCGATCGCCCACCAGGATGGTCGAAAACAGTCGCTGGGGGTCGCTCCTGAGCTGTAACGCTTTTTCGGCTCGTTTGCTGCCGTTTTGAGCCAACGCTCTCAGACGTGTTTCGTTCACCGAGAAGAAGCCGATCTCGGCAGTAGAAATAATGGCGGATAACCCTATCAACCCTAAAAGGATGAGGATGTCCATCGCCGTCTTATATTAGGGACGCTGAACCAGTATGGCTGGCTTGATGAGAAGCCGGGTGTCTCCCAGAGGATATCTCTTCGTCCACCCTTCAGAGGATCTTAAGATTAGAATGACCGAACGATTTAACATAGGAGTCACAGTAGCTACATGTACCATAGGGATCAAAAGCAGGCAAGCAGTTCGAAAAACGCTACTGCAAAATCAAATACTTCCGAAACACCATTGTTGCAAGAGTTGGCTCAAACCCATCCGCTCAGCGCCTTACCCTCAGTCTAACCATCGTCTCGAATAACTAATGATCTAAGGCCAAACGTTCGAGTGAACCGATCTGCAAATCGCTGGGCCTCCGACTCAGTCTGGAACTGACCAAACCGAACACGGTAACGGCGTCCCTCAGGGAGATCGACATGCATGATCCGTCCGTCCGGAAAATCTCGCCGGACTCGCACCAACAACGCCCGTGCATTCTCGTAGTCTGCAAATGCTCCAGCTTGAACTCGTAACGGCCCCATTCCTTCCGGTTGGGCGACATACTCAATGACTCGAAGCTCGACTCGGTCTGTTCCGTTCGTTACCATATCCAGCGCCTGAGCGCCGGCTAATGAAAGATCCAGGATCCGCCCCTTTGCGAACGGCCCCCGATCGTTCACTCTAACCGTGACCTGTCGCCCAGAGGTCAAGGAACGAACCACTGCCACAGACCCGAGCGGCAGCGTCCGATGCGCAGCCGTCAATTTATGCATATCGTACCGCTCCCCATTCGCGGTCTTGTTCCCATGAAAACCTGGGCCATACCACGAGGCCTCACCTCGCTCCACTACGCCTACTGGATATCCGGGGAATCGATTGATCTGACGAGGCGATCCCGCACAGCCTTGCGTGAGAATCCCTCCCACCAGACCTATGAGGATAATCGTCGAGGTGATGCCCGTGTGCGGCGACGGCCGCATGGATCAAAACTCGTCGAGGGATTGATTGCGGAGAATGGTCAGCGCTTTGTCGGTGTTGGAAACCGTTAGGACGACGAGCGCCCGTTTCCCTTCCCGTGAGGGCGTACAGTAGCCACACTTGATGTTGATCCGGCTCTTCATCAACAGTTCGGCCACTTTTTTCAATGCGCCGGGCTTATTCTCAAGGCTCAACAGAAGGGCCGTTTCTTCACCGAACTTGATTTTTGCCGAGCGAAGAGCCGCGCGAGCGCCATCCAGATCAGCCACTAGCAGGCGTAACTTTCCCGTACCCACCACTTCCGGGGCTGAAAATGCTTTAATGTTCACTCCAGCTTCGCCAAGCACAGCCGTCACTTTGGCTAGAGCACCTGGTTTACTTTGACCGCTGATGACAAGCTGCGTCGCGACCGGCATAGCCGAACTCCTCTGAACTCTTCGCCGTTACAACCGTCTGCGTCTCGCCAAGCGAGTTACTTGCAACGGAGACCACCCTCTCCGATGCTCACAATTCCTGTAAGAGTCTATCGGTTTCGAGAAAAATTTTCGAGTCCTGACCCGTCGGATCGTAAGCGCTGCCGTGCCGCGTCGCCTGCGCTGGAAACGCCGTTTTCTACAGCAGATGCACGATGATGGAGATTTACTCTGCATGGTCTCACTCCCTTATGAGCATCCACTTGTCGCACCGCAACTGACGCACTTGAGACAGGTGCCGTTTCGAACCATGGTGAACTGCTTGCATTCCGGACAGGGATCGCCTTCATAGCCTTTGACTCTGGCGTCTTTGGCGCTTTGGATCTCCGTCAGGGTCAATGTCTCATGCACCAGCTCCACTTGTCGAGCAATCCCATACCCGTTTCCGTGGCCATTTCCCTTTCCGCCGTTTCGGCGAATCGGAAGGTGTTCCGTCACCACAGAAGACTTCGCCAATGCGTCGAGGTCGGCTTCTTCCTCGAAGCATTCAGGGTCCATATCGTCTTTCTTCATGGAATCCATGCGCAGATCTTCTTCTTTCACCTGCGCCAGATCATACCGATCGAGATAGGTGACGGCAAGTTCGCGGAAGATGTAATCGATGATCGAGGTCGACATCTTGATCCGATCATTCAGTTTGACGGGACCGTTCGGCTCGAACCGAGTGAAGACGAAAGCTTCAACGAATTCCTCCAGCGGGACGCCGTGCTGAAGCCCGAGCGAGATGGCGATCGCAAAGCAGTTCATAAGACTTCTGAACGCCGCCCCCTCCTTGTGCATGTCCAAAAAGATTTCCCCGACGGTCCCATCCTCATATTCACCGGTTCGCAAGTACAGCTTGTGTCCGCCGACAATCGCCTTTTGGGTGTACCCGTTGCGCCGACTCGGCAGTGGACGGCGTTTGGCAAGGTACCGAACAAGTACTCGCTCGGTCACTTTTTCAGCCATCTCGATGATACCGGCAGTGGTTTCGATGGCCTTCCCACTGTCGATCGATGCGCTCAATGGTTGGCTGAGCTTGGACCCGTCACGGTACAACGCCACTGCTTTCACCATGCTCTTCCACGCAAGCAGATACGACGCCTTGACCTCATCCACGGTGGCTTCGGCCGGCATATTGATGGTCTTGCTGATCGCACCGCTGATAAACGGCTGCGCCGCAGCCATCATGCGGATATGCGCGTCGACGGCGATGGAGCGTCGCCCGATTCGCCCACATCGATTGGCGCAATCGAATACCGCGAGATGTTCGGCTCGCATGTGCGGCGCGCCCTCCACCGTCATCGTCCCGGAACAGAAGTCGTTCGCGGCGGCGATCTCTTCTTGCGTAAAGCCGAGCGCCTTCAGCATGTTGAAATTCGGCTCGTTGAGTTGCCCCTCGGTGAGGCCGAGCTGTTCCACGCAAAAGGCTTCCCCCAGAATAAACTTATTGAAGGCAAACTGAATTTCGAACGCCTGCCGCAACCCAGCCTCGAGTCGATCTAAGGCCGCATCGTCGAATCCCTTCTGGCGCAAGGTGTCATGATTGATAAAGGGCGCGCCTTTGAGCGTCTGCGCACCGACACAGTAGCGGACGATATCCTGGGCCTGTTGGTCCGTATAGCCCAAGTTGGTCAACGCAGGCGGCAGGCTTTGATTGATGATCTTGAAGTACCCTCCACCCGCCAGCTTCTTGAACTTCACCAGGGCAAAGTCGGGCTCAATCCCGGTGGTATCACAATCCATGACCAACCCGATCGTGCCGGTCGGCGCGATCACCGTTACCTGTGCATTGCGGTATCCATACGCCGCCCCGAGCTCAAGCGCATGGTCCCACGCCCTTCGAGCGGCAAGCAGCATGTCCGGAGGACAGTGTTCGGGACGAATTCCCATCGGCGCAATCGTCAACTCTTCATATTCGGTATAGGGCACCTGATACGCAGCGCGCCGGTGGTTGCGGATCACGCGGAGCATGTGCTCCCGATTCTTTACATAGCCAGGAAAGGGCGACAATTCGGCAGCCATTTCAGCCGAGGCACGATAGGCCTCCCCGGTCATGATGGACGTGATGGCGCCGCAGATCGCCAGCGCTTTGGGAGAGTCATAGGGAATCCCTAACCGCATCAGCACGGTGCCGAGATTCGCATAGCCCAACCCTAGCGTCCTGAATTGATAGCTCTTTTCAGCGATCGAGCGGCTCGGGAACGACGCCATCAAGACGCTGATCTCCAAGGCAATCGTCCACAACCGAACGGCGTGGCGGAAATGCTCTAATTCGAACTGCCCGTCCGCGTCGTAAAACTTGGTGAGGTTGAGAGACGCCAGATTGCAGGCGGTATCATCCAAAAACATGTATTCGGAACAGGGGTTGGACGCATTGATCCGGCCGTCCTCCGGACAGGTATGCCATTCATTGATCGTGGTATCGTATTGTGTTCCAGGATCCGCGCAAACCCAGGCCGCCCAGGCGATCCGATCCCACAGGTCCCTGGCCTTAACGGTCTTGCACACCTTGCCGTTTGTGCGGCGTTTGAGTTGCCACTCCCCGTCGGCTTCGAGTGCGGCGAAAAACTCATTGGGGATTCTGACGCTGTTGTTCGAATTTTGTCCGGAGACCGTCTGATACGCCTTGCCATCCCAATTGGTGTCGTACTCATGAAAGACAAAGTGCGTGAACCCTTGTTGCGCGTACGAAAACATCCGTTGCACATAGGCTTCTGGCACTAGGTCACGACGAGCCAACGTCAACGCCTCGCGTAAGACCGGATTCGTTTTGTGATCAAGATCCAGCCTGAGAGCCCCGTCACCGTCGACCGTATGACAGGCCTTCAAAACCGCGTTGAGGCGCTGCGCGCAGATCTTCGAGCCCGTCACCATCGCCGCAACCTTTTGCTCTTCGACAACCTTCCAATCGATGAATTCCTCGATATCCGGATGGTCGAGGTCTAAACAGACCATCTTCGCGGCGCGACGCGTGGTCCCGCCGGACTTGATCGCCCCTGCCGCCCGATCTCCGATCTTGAGGAAGGACATCAGACCCGACGACCTGCCACCGCCGGAAAGGCCTTCCCCGTCTCCTCGCAGTTTTGAAAAGTTCGTCCCGGTTCCGGAGCCATACTTGAACAACCGGGCCTCCCGAACCCAGAGGTCCATGATCCCGTTTTCATTGACGAGATCATCCTCGATCGATTGAATGAAACAGGCATGGGGCTGAGGATGTTCGAACGCGTTGGTGGCTTTGACCACCTCACGAGTTTGGGGATCGACGTAATAGTGCCCCTGAGCGGGTCCAGACAAGCCATACGCATAGTGCAAGCCCGTGTTGAACCATTGGGGAGAGTTAGGCGCGGCCATTTGATACGCCAGCATGTAGCACATTTCATCGTGAAACGACTCGGCGTCTTCAGGGGTCTTAAAATACCCATGGGACTTGCCCCAGTGAGTCCAGCACCCCGCCATGCGCTCAAATACTTGACGTGCATCCCGCTCGCCCCCGAGCACCAGCTTGCCGTCCGAATCGACAAGCGGCTGCCCGTTCTCATCGCATTGGGGAATTCCGGCCTTCCGGAAGTATTTTTGTGCCAAAATGTCGACCGCCAACTGAGACCAGGTCTCAGGCACATCGATGTCTTCGAGCTTGAACACCGTGGACCCGTCGGGGTTGCGAATCTCGGACGACCGTTTCACGAACGGCAACCCCTCGTAGGGGCTCACTCCGCGACGAGTAAATCTCCGATCAATTTTCACGGTGGTCCTCCCCCTGGTAGGCAATGGATTGTGGGTTGCTGCCGTTCGCTGTCATGTGCACTACATAAAACGTGTTTGTCACCAGCAGTCAACTACATATAGCTAGCATGTTTTTTTGTCAACACCAAGTATTGTGGATCTTTGGGAACAGTAGGGAAAGGCTGTGAATAGTTGAATCGCGAATCTCACAGCCTATTTGGGGCATTTCGCAGGGAGGTTATCCACAAAAATAAGTCGATAGAAGAAGCCTCCGCAGATGACCCCAGCCATTTTTTCTGTCTAAAAGGCCATTCGGCCGATTTTTAGTGCGGCCTCTTCTACGCCCTGCAGGGGAACGAACTGGCCACCAACACCAAGGACAACGACGTTCGTGTCCGCCACGTGCGTCTCAAAGTAGCTCAAGACACCCCAATTGCGTCGCACCGTATTCGGCCGAACGAATGATTCAAGTAACTTCTTGCTTTGCGACCGAAACACCTGACGAATGAATTGTTGTTCCCGGGTCGGTGTGCCCTGGTCCATTCGGTCTATCGCTTTCCCCAATTCCCGTTCAACGAAGCCCAAATAGTCGTCCATGGTCGGGTTGGACCATGCCAAACCAACCGCTCCGGCAAGGATAACGACGATCGCGCTCAGGCGAAGAAGACTCATGATGGCTTCAGGACCTTTCTTCTCACGATCTGTGATCAGATCAACAGACCAATCCGATTTGCCGATTTGACAAACGACGCTCTGGCAATTAGCTTACCCCGGTTTCGCACCCACATTCTTTGAGCCAGGAGGCGGATATGTTCGTTTGGAGCAAAAAGCTCATCGGGGCCCTGTTAGGCACATTCGTACTGCTGTTAGCCATCTTCCTGTTCCAAGGCCCGTCGGAGAGCACGAGTGTTCTCAAGACTCACACCACGCAGTGGATCATCTTGAACTATGCCTGCCTGCTGGTCTGGCTCTTCGTCTGGATGATCGACCAAGCGCG
>JAHBWR010000067.1 GCA_019636875.1 Nitrospira sp. | reverse complement strand
GTCACATAGACATCGGGTAGAAAATGCATCTCGATCTTGATGAGTCCATCGCCCTGACAGGCTTCGCAGCGGCCGCCTTTGACGTTGAAGCTATAGCGGCCAGGTTTGTAGCCACGGACCCGTGACTCCGGCAAATTCGAATAGAGATCACGAATGTACCCGAATAGGCCTGTATAGGTGGCAGGGTTGGACCGAGGTGTCCGGCCGATCGGCGACTGATCGATGTCGATGACCTTGTCGAGCGCGTCGACACCCTTCAGTTCTTTGCATCCATCGATCTTGGGCTTCTTGTGATAGAGGAGTTGGGACAGAGAATGAAACAAAACCTCCAACACCAGCGTGCTCTTGCCAGACCCAGAGACCCCCGTCACACAGGTGAAGAGTCCGAGCGGAATTTTGGCGGTCACATTTTTCAGATTATGCTTCTGGGCCCCTACCACCGAGAGCGTTCCTCTGGGCTTCCGCTGCCGTTGCGGCACGGACACAGTCTGAACCCCACGCAGATATTGACCGGTCAACGAGTTGAGATCACCCATCACCTGCTGCGGTGTACCCTGCGCGATGACATGCCCTCCTTGGGAGCCCGCTCCGGGACCCATGTCGAGAATGTGATCCGCCGCAATCATGGTTTCTGCATCATGTTCGACGACGACGACAGTGTTCCCCAGATCCCGCAGCCTGAGCAACGTCTGCAACAGCCGCCGATTGTCCCGCTGGTGTAACCCGATCGACGGCTCGTCGAGGATGTACAGCACGCCGACCAGCCCGGACCCAATCTGCGTCGCCAAGCGAATCCGTTGCCCCTCGCCGCCGGACAAGGTCGCCGCCGCCCGATCAAGCGTCAGGTAGTCCAAGCCGACATTGACGAGAAAGCCTAATCGTTCACGAATTTCTTTTAAGATACGATGGGCGATCACAAGCTCCCGGTCCGAGAACTTGAGATTGTGAAAAAAGTCGGCAGCCGCCCGCACCGAGAGGCTGGTGACTTCAGCAATCGACCTTTTCGCCAGTTTGATCGACAAGCTTTCCGGCTTGAGGCGCGCCCCATGACAGACCGAGCAAAGCTCCAGCAGAGTGAAGTCCTCTTCCTCGGGACAACCTGGTGTTACGGCATAGCCAATCCCGTCACAAGCGGGACAGGCACCGTGCGGACTATTGAAGGAAAACACCCTGGGTGTGACTTCGGGATAGCTGACGCCGCACTTGATGCAAGCCAGCCGATCACTATAGAGCTTGGTCTGTCCATCTTCCGTGAGAACTCCCACCAATCCGCCGGTCAGCTTCACCGATGTCTCTACCGAATCGGCCAGCCGGCGCATGAGCGCCTCGCCTGGCTTCATCAGTAACCGATCAACAATGATCTCAATCGTATGCTTTTTCTGTTTGTCGAGGGAGATGTCTTCACCGAGATCCACAACCCTGCCGTCGATGCGGGCCCGCACATAGCCCGCCTTGCGCATCTCCAATAACTCTTTGCGATACTCGCCCTTCCGACCGCGGACGATCGGCGCCAGGATCTGAAACTTTTCCCCTTCCGGCAAGGACGCCATGGCATCGACCATTTGCTGCACGGTCTGCGCAGCAATCTCTTGCCCGCACTGAAAGCAGTAGGGATGTCCGACGCGGGCAAAGAGGAGCCTGAGATAATCGTAAATCTCCGTGACGGTGCCGACAGTGGAACGGGGATTGTGGCTGGTACTCTTTTGCTCGATCGATATCGCAGGAGACAACCCTTCTATTGAATCAACGTCCGGCTTCCCCATCTGTTCGAGGAACTGCCTGGCATAGGCTGAGAGCGATTCAACATATCGCCGCTGTCCCTCGGCATAGATGGTGTCGAAGGCGAGCGACGACTTGCCGGACCCGCTCAGACCGGTGATGACCACGAGTTTGTCGCGCGGAATGTCCACGTCGATGTTCTTGAGATTGTGCTCCCGGGCTCCTTTGATCACGATTGAATGACCCATCGGTTTCCTATCTTTCTTCTACAGAGATTCCCCGAACAGCCGGATTTGTTGAGGCAGGATTATAGCATCCGTGTCCCCCGCCTTGACAAAGCGTGAAAGCGGGTGCTACCACGATCCAATGGTGAAAACCGAGCGTCCTCAGTTAGCGCGGGATTCGCAAGCTCCGGCGAAGGTGGTCTCCACATGGTCCGGGCAGGCACGCGAAGATGCCGTCCAGCGGATGTTCACCTCCATTGCTGGCACCTACGACCTCAACAATACGCTCCTCAGTTTCGGTCTCCATTACTACTGGAAGAAAATCACCGCCTCCTTTATTGCCCCCCTCGGGCGAGGGACGGCCCTCGATGTGGGAGCGGGCACTGCCGATCTCGCGCTGCTTATCGAATCTCGGATGGGGCCCAAGGGACGTGTGATTGCCTCAGACCTGAACCATGCGATGCTGGCCAAAGGTCTCAGAAAAGTCGGGAAGAAGCGACTCTCGGACAAGATCACCTGCCTTCAAGCCAGCGCCGAGCATCTCGGTTTCGGCGACAATACGTTTGATGCGGTGACCACCGGTTTCTGTATGCGTAACGTTGGAGATTTGGCCCAAGCCGTGAAGGAGATCCGCCGCGTGATGAAACCCGGCGGCCGCTTTGTGTGCTTGGAGTTCTCACGCCCGGTATTCGGTTGGCTGCGGACACTGTACGATTGGTATTCGTTCAAGCTCTTGCCGTGGATCGGCACGATCGTGGCTCGTGATCGTACCGGTGTCTATGAATACCTCCCCGCTTCGATTCGGACGTTTCCTGATCAAGAGCGGTTGTGCCAAATCCTCCGCGACGCAGGATTTCGTCAGGTGTCGTACAAGAATCTCAGCGGCGGCATTGTCGCCATCCATATAGCTACAAAGTAGTCCTGACGACGTGAACTCCATTCTCTATATCTTCCTTCCCTGCAAGAAGGTGTATCCGATTGGGATCACCTACTTAGCCGACTTTGTCCATCGTCGGAAACCGGACGTTCGACAGCGTATTCTCGACCTGTCGTTATTTCCCATCAACCAGCGCAGCCAGGCTATTCGCGATGCTGCGACGGAGTTCACACCGGATTTGGTCTGTTTTTCATGGCGCGACATCCAGATTTTCTCACCGCATGAAGGGGACTCTTCGCTGGAACACGCCTTCAATTTCTATTTCGCGAGCAACCCTCTCAAGCGGATCGCCGCCTCAGTCGCTGGTGTGAAGCAACTCTATCGCTACTACAGTCACATCTATACGATTCTGTCCTATCCGGCCCTCGTTCGGAAAGAATTCCCCAAGGCACAGATCATGATCGGAGGAGGAGCCTTCACCGCGTTTGCCGATCAACTCATCGAAAAGCTTCCAGAAGGGACGATCGGCATATTAGGCGAGGGTGAGGATGCTATCCTAAAGCTCCTGGAGGGACGTTCGATCGACGATGAACGCTATATCATCAAAGAAGGGGGACGGGTCCGAAAAGGCTCCCATGGTTCGCCTCCGCTGCTTGATGCCCCGGCCGTCGACCTCCCCTATCTGACCTCCATTTTCCCGCAGTGGCAGGAGTATCAGGGGGAGTCGATTGGTGTGCAGTCGAAACGAGGCTGTCCCTACGACTGCGCCTTCTGCCTGTATCCGTACATTGAGGGCAAGCGAGTGCGGTACCGTCCGCCGGACATGGTCGTGAAAGACATCTCCCAGCATTATCATCAATGGGGCGCCCGTCGTTTTTGGTTTACCGACGCCCAATTCATTACGGGCAAGGAAGCCTATCCGCAATGCACGGAGATCATGGAACGTATCATCAGCGAGAAGCTGGAGATCGAGTGGTCCGGTTACATTCGGACCTCATTGATCACACCCGACTTCGCCAAGCTGATGGTTCGCTCAGGAGTCGGCGACTTGGAAGTCGCCATCACCTCCGGTTCACAAGAAGTCCTGAACAATCTCCACATGGGATTCAAGCTGGAACGACTCTATGACGGCTGCCGCTATCTGGCGGAGGCCGGCTTCAAGGGTAAGGTCATCCTGAATTACTCCCTGAATAGCCCCAAAGAGACCGAAGAAACTCTGCTGCAAAGCGTCGAGGCCTACAAGATGGTCGCCTCGATTCTCGGAGAGGAGCGTGTCTTCCCACTGATGTTCTTCCTGGGGATCCAGCCGAACACCGATCTCGAGCAGCGGCTTCTAGAGGAAGGATACCTGTCTGCCGGCTACAATCCTTTGATGCTGACTCCGTCGAGCATCCGAAAGTTGCTCTATAACCCTGCGCCGTTGAACAAGATTATCGCCAAGGCCTGTCTCAAGGCATGGGAGCGAAAACAAGGCAGCACCGATCCTCGCCGGTGGACCGGCTCGCTCTCTCAGTCGTCCAATCCGTCACCGACCTACGCCGATCAGAACCTCAGCCGAGGCATTGAAGGCAACTCCGGTCGAGATGCCCTCTTGTCGCTTGAAGAGATTCTTCGTACACGTCGACCGGCTGCATCTCCGTCCCAGACAAGCGAGCCAAGAGCAAGTTCGGCCGGATGATGTCCCGTTGGCGACTAGATCATGCCTCGGCAACGACCGGATTCTGTCCACGTAGCAGCCTACGACGCCTTGCATTCCAGTTTCGGCCGGTGCTATCATCCAACTTCTTTGGGCATCAATTTCTTACGTTAATCGTTTTGTTTTTCATATAATTACGGACATTAGTCCTTTGTCTGGCTCGCGCCTTAAGGAGGCGCCCCTGATGTACAAGACCATCTATATTCCCGTTGATAATTCCGACCATTCCAATACAGCCGTGGACGTTGGAGTCCACTTAGCCAAGACCTTCGGATCAAAGATCGTGGGAAGCCATGTCTATGCAGCCAAAATGCATGACAAGCGGTTTAAGCAAATGGAAGCCGGCTTGCCAGAGGAATACCATGATGAAAAGGAACTGGATCGCCAACGCCAGATTCACGATTCCTTAATCACCCGTGGGCTCCAAATCATCACCGACTCTTATCTGGATTATGTCGATAAAAAATGCACGGAGGCCAACCTTCCGATAGAACGACGATCACTGGAAGGGCGAAATTGGAAGGTACTCGCCGAGGATATCAACACCAATGGGTACGATCTCGTCATCATGGGCGCGCTGGGTGTCGGAGCGGTGAAAGACAGTGTGATCGGCAGTAACACTGAGCGCGTCATTCGGCGAGTCCGGAACTCAGACATGTTGATTATCAAGAATATTCAGCCGCTGACCGGTGGCAAGATCGTGGTGGCGGTCGACGGAAGTCCTTATTCGTTCGGCGGTTTGATGACCGGGCTTGCTCTCGGCAAGGCCTTTAACATGCCCGTCGAGGCGATTTCAGCCTTTGACCCTTATTTTCACTATGCCGCCTTCCACAGCATTTCCGGGGTACTCAATGAAGAGGCCGGCAAGGTGTTTCGGTTTAAAGAGCAGGAAAAGCTCCACGAAGAAATTATCGATAGCGGCCTGGCGAAGATCTACCAATCTCACCTCGATATCTCCCGTGAAATTGCTCAAGCCGAACAAACCGACGTCAAAACGACCTTGCTGGACGGAAAAGCGTTCGAAAAGATCATTCAATATGTTCGCAAGGACGTGCCCGCCTTGTTGATCGTAGGGCGCATCGGGGTCCATAGCGATGAGGATATGGACGTCGGCAGCAACACCGAGAATCTGTTGAGGAGTGCGCCTTGTAATGTGCTGGTCTCCAACCGCAAATACGTGCCCCCGATCGACACCCAAGCGGAGTACACGATTGCCTGGACTGAAGAGGCGCTGCGACGAATGGAGAAGATCCCGGTTTTTGCTCGTGGAGTTGCAAAAACGGCGATTCACCGATATGCCATCGAGAAAGGCCATACCATCATCAGCAACACCGTTGTGGATGCCGCCGTTGGGCACATCCTTCCAAAAGGCGCAATGGATGCCATGCGCGCGCTTGGTGGAAATCTCGACGCAGCAGGAATTAACCGAGACCGTATGCAGGCCGACGAAGCCGTAACAAAAGATCTTATGGGTCCGACATTGAGCGGCATTATGACCCAGATCGTCGAAGAGAAGCCCAAGGAGATCAACGCCTCCACTCAGGCCTACCTCGACCGCATGGATCAAGCCTATTTCGTTTGTGACGGATGCGGCTACATCGGAAAAGGGGATACTCCGGTTCGTTGCCCCGTCTGCAGCGCGGACGGGAGCAAGTTTAAACAGGTCGACAAGAAGATTTTTGAAGTGGCGGCCACCTCAGAAGGTGAACTGGAAACAGACGTTGCCTACGATGACGTGCCAATGCAATGGACGAAGGATGCCAAGGAGGCCATCCGCTCTGTGCCGGCCGGCTTCCAACGAAGACGGGCGAAAGCAAGGATTGAAAAGACCGCCCGGAAGTTGGGGATGACGACCATCACGCTCGAGTATGCCGCCCCTATGATTAAGGAGGCCGCAGCAGAAGAGTACACTCCGATTTTCTCGAACAAAGGCACGGGCACATCTGGCGCAGTCGAATCCTCGCCCCAACCGTCCAACACGAATGGGAATGGATCAAACGGCCAAGCTGAAGCCGCTTCGCCCTATACCTGGACGGATGAGGCTCAGGCCAGATTGGATCGAGCCCCTGAAGGGTTTATGCGTGATTGCACGAAGGCATTGATTCTCAAGCATGCTGAGAAGATTGGGGCGACCAGGATCACAATCGAGGTCGCCAACGAAGGGATCGAACAGGCAAAGGGCTACATGGCAGACGCTATGAAAACCGGCAATCTCAAAGATATGATCGCCGATCTCACGGGTAAAACCCGTACTTAGTCACCAAGCGCTAGGCGTCTGCAACCTCACATTTGACCGACTAACAAACCAGTATTCAACACTCAATACTCTTCATTAGACCTCATGGGCAAGTCCTTACCTATTTTCAGCGGCTCATCACTCCCTGGGGCCCTCGGCACGTTTCAACAACACGTTACGTCGTTCTCGAATCCAAACCCGAAAGCGGACAGCCCATTTGATGGACGAACCGTCGATGACTTTAAACCGTACCTTGTTGCCCTCAATTTAACGAAACGTTGCAACCTGAAATGTGATCACTGTTATCTCGATGCCACGACCAAAGCGGCTGGTGGGGATGATGAATTAAACACGGAGGAATGTTATCGCCTCATTGAACAAATCGCGGAGGTCAATAAGGGCTGCCTCCTGGTCATCACGGGAGGGGAACCGCTTGTCCGGCCTGACATTCTTGATATCGCTCGCTATGCCGTCAAACTGGGATTCATGGTGGTGTTTGGTACCAATGGCATGCTGATCGACGACCAACTTGCCAAGACCCTTGTGGAGATCGGAGTCATGGGTGTAGGGATCAGCATCGATTCGCTGGAGGCAGCCAAGCATGATGCCTTCCGAGGTATCCCGGGAGCCTGGGAAGCCGCCGTGGCGGGGATTGAGGCGAGTAAGCGAAATGGTCTCCAGTTCCAAGTACACTTCAGCGCTCAGCCGATGAACTACAAGGAACTCCCTGAAGTGATCGACTGGGCCCATCGCCTCGGGGCCCGCGTCATGAATGTCTTTTTCATGGTGTGCACGGGGCGAGGTGAAGAACTCACCGATATTACACCGGCGCAGTATGAAGAGGTGCTCGGCTATCTTGTGGAATGCCAAGATAATTACAAAGGCATGTTGGTTCGCGCTCGATGCGCCCCGCACTTCAAACGGTTGGCGTATGAGAAGGACCCAAACTCTCCGATTACGAAAGCCACCGGATACATGGGGGGAGGGTGCCTTGCGGGAACAAATTACGCCCGCGTCACGCCCAACGGTGAATTGACTCCCTGCCCCTATATGCCGCTGTCGGCAGGAAATCTTCGTCAGCATAGCTTTGTCGATCTCTGGGAGCAATCGGATGTCTTCAATTCCTTCCGGTATCCGCATCTCAAAGGGAAGTGTGGTGATTGCGAATACAGCGATATCTGCGGCGGTTGTCGTGCCCGCCCTTATGTCGACCATGGGGACTGGCTGGATGAAGATCAGTGGTGCCTGTACACTCCTAAAGGTGGAGAAAAAATTAAGGTCGCCTTCAATGTGTCTGAAGAGGCAGAAATTGCCTGGGATGAGGCGTCGGCGCTTCGCCTCAGTCGAATCCCGTATTTCCTACGCGCCATGGTGAAAAAGGGTGTGGAGAAACACGCCAGAGAGAACAACATTTCTCTCATAACCGTCGACCTGATGGACGAGCTACGCAAGAAGCGTTTCGGCAACGATATGCCCATCTTCAAGCCTAATACGGAGTCATCTTGAACGGAGACTAGGACCCCGGTTCCGTTATTCACCACCTCTTGTCTGCCGTTCAGTACTAACACCATGGACACGTTCCAGAGCATTTCGGCTGATCTCAATATCCTCATTCCGATTGTCAATCACTGGCTTCATCTGCTTTCGGCGATTATTTGGATCGGTGGCTTAGCTTTTCTTGTGATGGCGGTCACCCCTGGATTGCAGAAAGCCGTTCCCAAGGATCAGGTCAAACCGATCACCGACATTTTTTATCGGCACTACAAGAAAGTGGCCGGCATTCTCTTGGTCGTTCTCCTATTCACCGGAGGTATCAATCTCCATTACGTCAATCAAATTCTGGTCTCCCAAACCGGCACCAGCGTGCAGCACCACGGCAAATACCTCATGGTGTTCATGATTAAGCTGCTCTTGGTGTTGGGTCTACTCACCTTGTTTCTGTACACCGTCATCTTTCGGTCCGATGACGACGCCGACGAGGAAGAGTCTTACGAGGTTATCCCCTTCCAAAGAGCCGCCCTCTGGATGGGATTCTTCATCGTCCTCTGCGCTGCCGCCATGAAGAATCTGCATCAGTAGCCTTCCAGTACACCTCATTTCGTGTCTCACATGAGACAGATTCTTGTTTCAGTTGATACACCTCCCTTTAATGTCACAGCTGTTTCCTATCCTCGGCTTTTACAATAACTCAACCACTTAGAATATTGTTCTCGGTAGCAAGCCCTGGAATGATCTTTGCTGTTTAGTCAGAGATGTTCCATGGCTCACAAAATCAACTTAATGAAAGGGAGCACGAAATGGTAGAGCTGGTTCTCAGTCATACCGCAAGCACCGCATCCGTTTTACCAGCGGTACGGACTCATCTTCTCCCCGCCGGATGCTTTGACTTAAACGTACGGACAACTCCACGGCAGCAGGTACCAGACGAGACTGACAAATCACGTACAGGTACGAACGCTAGAAGCCAGCTTCGGTTGGACGCGTCCATCCTCATCGTCGAGGATGATCCGGATATCTCGATGGGCCTGCAAGACTTTCTTGAATTTCAAGGCTTTCGGGTTGACTGTGCGGAGACCTGTAGACAGGCCTTGTCCTCTCTCGAACGACACGTCTACGATGCGGTTCTCCTCGATCTAGGATTGCCCGATGGGGATGGGTCTTCCGTTCTGGCTCAACTCCAGATCTCAAATCCCGCTCTTCCCGTCATCATCCTTACAGCTTCGACGAAAGATCTGGGACCGTTACGCCCCTATGCTCGGTTGACCAAACCGTGGGAACGCGAAGAGTTGTGCGCAATCCTTCATCGTGCGATCAACACCACAACACCATCGTCGACGGCGAGGTAAATTTTGAATGGCCGAGGCAGAAAGAGGACGTTCGTGCCCTGGACAGGCTATTTGGATCGGTTCAAACCGAGCGCGCGCTTAAAAACCGTGGCGAAACCAAAATAACCGAAGGAGTCTTTGAGGTTAGAATACAACCGCTTCACGGTGCCCATCTCAGGATTCGTGACATACTCCATCGTTAACGCAATCCGCTCCTCACCCTCTCCGAGGGGCGTCACGGCGTGCCAGAGCTTGTCACCATTGAAAATCACCATGTCGCCTGGCTCAGTGATCAATTCAAGATGACGCAACTCCTTTGTGGGATGGTCTTTAAAGAGTTCGCATACCAGCTTACATTGGGTTGATCGATCCACGAGTCCCATGAGGATCGTATACCGAGCACCCTTGTAATACGACGTATCATAATGAAATCCGATGTGATCACCGGGCTCAGTGTAGTAGTACAGGGCGCAGGAATGTGGGTCATCGTCCGGACAAAACATCAGCTTGGCTTCAACCAGCCGATTCAGAAACTCACGAAATGATTGAGAACGATAGAGATCAAGAAAGAGCGGAGCCTTCTCCTGAACCGTATAATAGCTGACGCTTCCGCCTTTTTTGTGCCCGGGAATGTAATTGCGATTCAGCTGTGGTTTGACACCCTGCGCTTGAGGAACCAAGGTTTCCTCCACAAAGGAACGGGGCAAGAACTGCTTGATGACTAAAAACTCATTTTGTTCCCAATACTCGCCGTGAAGCCGTTCGAATTCCAACCCGGCCACGGCCTGATCAACCGCATCTCTTACCGTGTTCGCTTGGGCCGCTACCACTCCGCTCATGACCCACCCCACCCCTTCTCAACCTCCAGGCTGAGCTCCACGATGACTCTCTATGGCCCGTTTAAGACAGGTGCCCTGACCACTTCGGTATCGGGTGGTGTTTGAAAGTCGAACACCTCGTTCCCTAATCCGAGATTAGGTTTCAAGTTGGAAAACTCAAACACCGCGACATTCCCGCTGATTTCATAGAGCGACACCGTACGGATATAGTAGGTCTTAGGAAAAACCTCAAGCACGATCTTCTGGAGATTCTGGGCTGCATCATTCCGCTTATCTTTTGGAGTCAATGTCACCAGCGGGATGCCACCGGCTCCACGAGCGGTTCCTGTAGTAGGTTCGACATCAAATGACTCATTCAATTTGGCAGCTCCCTGTAGTAGTTCAAGCGGTGCTTTGGAAGCGGCCATCTGAGTCAGCTTTCCTACCAGGACTTGCTTGTGTTCCGGAACATACATCTTCACATCATCGTGGTTCACGTAGATCTGTTCGCTCGCTGGATCAAGGTAATCCCAGCGTAGACGCCCAGGCTTCTTAATGTACACCTTGCCGGAGGACATGACCGGCCGCTCAAATCCCTCGATCCTCGTCTTTTGCGAAAAGTCCGCCTGGAGATCCTTCGTTTTCTCGTACCGCGCTTGCAACTGCTTCACGACCTCGCGAGCCTCATGCAACGCCTTTTCATCGGTAGACGCATCCCCTGCCCAAACCGGCACCGCGACCACAACGCACCATGCAATCAGGCTCCACCGTGTCATGCTTCGGCTGCTCCGACCGGCCCGCGCCGGCCAAGCACTTCTCGGCGTCCATCTCGTCCTGCCGCTCCCACGATTCCCTCCGATTCCATCTGTTCGATCATTCGCGCCGCCCGAGGATACCCGACCCGCAGTCGGCGTTGGATCAATGAAGCGGACGCCTGTCCCGTTGACAACACTAAGTCTTTGGCCTGCTCATAGACTTCGTCCTTTGCCTCTTCTTCCGCAGCCTCTTCTAATTTGAGCGACTGGAGCTCCTGATTGTAGACAGGCATAGCCTGCTTCTTCACGAACTCCACGACTGAGCGAACATCGTCGTCCGACACAAAGGACCCATGCAAGCGAGCGAGACGGCCGGTACCGGAAGCGAGGTACAGCATATCGCCTCGACCCAGCAAGGCTTCAGCCCCATTGGCGTCCAAAATGGTTCGCGAGTCCGTTTTGGAAGACACTTGAAACGCGATGCGCGCGGGAAAATTCGCCTTAATCAGGCCGGTCAGCACGTCGACCGAAGGACGTTGCGTCGCCAACACCAAGTGGATGCCTGAAGCCCGCGCCATCTGCGCAAGACGGGCGATCTTATCTTCCACGTCTTTTGGAGCCACCATCATGAGATCGGCCAGTTCGTCGATCATCACCACGATAAACGGAAGCGGTTCCGGCGGTGTCGACTTCGGTTGCATACATCCGCGCTCACCGTCAGGGATCGCACTTTCCCCGGCCGAGAGACGCTCCTCCTCAGAGAGGAACGGCATCGAAGTCTCACCCTGTTCAATTCCAGGCTTGCTGTTTTCAGCAAACTCTTCGTGAAGGCCGGCGACCATGCGATTGTATGCTTCGATGCTCCTCACTCCCGCTTCAGCCAACAATTTGTACCGCCGTTCCATTTCAGCCACGACCCATCCAAGCCCTCTCGCGGCGGATTTGGGGTCCGTAATGACCGGCCTCAGGAGATGTGGAATGCCTTCATAGGATTGAAACTCGAGCATCTTGGGATCGATAAGGAGGAGTTTCACTTCACTAGGTTTCGCGGAAAACAGGATGCTCAACAACATGGTATTCAAACTGACACTCTTACCAGCCCCCGTTGCCCCGGCGACAAGGAGATGCGGCATCGTCTTGAGATCGGCGGTGCTGGGAGCACCGAAAATGTCCTTGCCCAACGCCAAGGTCAGCCTGGATTTGGCTCGACGAAAGGGCTCGCTCATGACGACTTCTTTCAAGGAGACGGTCTCTCGCGACCGGTTTGGCACCTCAATCCCCACGACTGACTTGCCTGGGATCGGCGCAACGATACGAATGCTTGTGGCTTTAAGTGCCAAGGCCAGGTCATCGGCTAAATTCACAATACGGGCTACTTTCGTACCAGGCGCCGGTTCGAACTCATACATCGTCACGACGGGTCCCGGCCTGACTTCTGTCACCGTACCCTCAATGCCAAAACTCGCCAGGGCGCGCGATAGGACCTCTGATTGAGCTTTGAGCTCCTCGTCCGTCATTCGGTCCAAGGGACCAGAGGGTTCAGTCAACAAGACTTCTGGGTCAGGCAAACGGTAGTCCTCGGAGTCCGACCCTGACGTCACCACTTCAGGTTCGATTTCTTCTTGCTCGACCGTGGGGACGGACCTGGGGAATGGCTGAATGATTGGAGTGAGAGAAGGCGTTGCCACTTCAAACTCGGGACTCTTCTCAGTCAGACGTTCCTCTTCTGTGATCACTCGACCAAATTTTGATGTCTTGGCCCTCACCCTTCTATTGGCGGTCTCCTTTGGAACCGCGACTGATCGCTCCGGTAGCACCGCAGATACCCCTTCGGACACGCCTTCACGGAAGGCGGCCCAACGCTCCGGCATCCGGCGAACCGCTTCCGCTAAGGAGAGAGGCGTCGTCAGCAAGAGGGACACAAGGAATCCGGCAATAATCAAAATATGGGCTCCAGTTCCGGCAAATACGGCACGGAGCCCTTCGGCAATGGTCTGGCCGACAACCCCTCCGCCCATCCCACGAGAGATCATTCCGCTGGTCACGGTTGGGATGCCCGTCGTTTCGAGATGGAGAAACGCGCTCAAGAAAACCACCGCTACGAGAGAGCTGGCAGCCGTTCGAAACCGAAGCCCAACCGGTGCTTGAGAAAAACACCGAACCCCCAGCCTGCCTAACAGAAGAGGGAAGAGATAGGCCGCCCCACCAAGAGCGAAGAAGCCTCCACCAGCCAGCAATGCGCCAAATGACCCGATGAGATTCCGAGGCGGATCAGCCGCCGGCAATCCACTCGCGACCACCTCCGCTTCTCCCGGGACAAACGACAAGAGGCTCAACAACATGAGCAGGCTCGACGCAATCAGGATCACGCCGATCACTTCGCGTTGGATGTGGGAAGGCGGAGAAGGGGCCCGACGGGCCTCGCCCCGCTTAACCGAGGTGGTCGCACCCATAGAAATTGAATGCTAGCACAGGGGGGAGGTCATTTCAAACGAACGGAGATCCTGATCATCCCGTGTGTATTGGCGGAACGACCTATCCGGTTTTCATGACTGAACGGTCGGAGATGTGTGGCGGATGATCTTCCCTTCCACCAAATAGACGACGAGTTCGGCAATGTTTGTAGCATGGTCGGCCACTCGTTCCAACGACTTGGCAATAAAACTCAACCGAATGGCGCGGGAAATGGTGTGCGGGTTTTCCACCATGAAGGAGAGTAATTCTCGAAAGAGCTGCTCCATAAGGTCATCGACGAAGTCGTCATCCATAATCACTTTCCTGGCAAGCATGGCGTCCTCTTTGACGAAGGCGTCGATACTTTCCTTCACCATCACCCGCGCGAGACTCCCCATCCGTGGAATATCGATGTAGGGTTTGAGTTGCGGCTCTTCGTTCAATTCGATCGCTCGCTCACAGATGCTCTCAGCCAAGTCACTGATACGTTCCAACTCAGTGGACAGCTTCATCGCAGTCGTAACCAGTCGAAGATCATGTGCGGCCGGTTGGTGGAGGGCCAACAACTCGATACACGATTCATCGATCTCCACATCCATGGCATTCACTTTGTGGTCTCGCTCGATGACCTCGCAGGCCAGAGCCGCGTCCCGTGTGACCAGCGCGGCCAGCGCCTTATCGATCTGATCCTCGGCAAGACCTGCCATCCGTGCCAGCTTCGTCTTTAGTTCTGCAAGTTCCTCATCGAAATGTCGTTGTTGAACCATGAGGTCACCCAAATCGTCCGGTGATGTAGTCTTCTGTTTGCTTCTTCGACGGGTTCGTAAACAGCTGTTTTGTGCGACCGAACTCGACCAATTGGCCGAGATACATGAATGCCGTCTGATCCGACACCCGTGCAGCCTGCTGCATATTGTGCGTGACAATGACGACCGTCAATTCTTTTTTGAGTGAAAACAACAATTCTTCGATGACGCCGGTGGCGATCGGGTCAAGCGCAGAGCAGGGCTCATCCATCAATAGGACGTCCGGCTTGACGGCAAGTGCCCGCGCGATGCAGAGTCGTTGTTGCTGCCCCCCGGACAAGCCGAGGGCGCTCTTGTGGAGCCTGTCCTTCACTTCTTCCCAAAGACCTGCTCCGCGGAGGCTTCGTTCGACAATCTCGTCCAAGACCCCCCGGTTTTTCAACCCTTGCAATCGCGGACCGTACGCGACGTTTTCATGGATCGATTTTGGGAAGGGATTGGACTTTTGGAACACCATCCCTACCCGTTTTCGAAGGTCCGTGATATCGATCAACGGATTAAAGATATCGACATCGTCAAGGAGAATATTCCCTTCGTATCGCGCACCTTCGATCAGGTCATTCAGACGATTCATGCAGCGCAGTAAGGTGGATTTCCCACAGCCAGAGGGGCCGATAAACGCGGTCACTTGATGTTCGGGGATGTCCAAGTCGATCTTGAACAGGGATTGGACCGGGCCGTAAAAAAAGTTGAAGCCCTGAACGCGAAGCTTAGGATTTCCCTGCGTGCTCGGTTGTGAAGAGACTTTTGAAACACTCGATTCCATACCCTTCACTTTCGTCGCGGAGGAAACGGGCGTCTGGGGAGGCACGCGAGATAGGACCTCATACTGTTGATCCAGCATATTTCCTCCTCATCCGATTTCGCAAGACAATTCCCGCCAGATTCAGAGTAACGACGACGCCAATCAACACTAGCGTGGTGACGAAGACCATCGGCTTAGCCGCCTCCACGTTCGGTGATTGAAAACCCACGTCATAAATATGAAAGCCCAAATGCATAAACTTACGGTCCAAATGTATGAACGGCCAGGTGCCGTCGATCGGCATGGCCGGCGCCAGTTTCACCACACCCGTCAACATCAAGGGAGCCACCTCGCCCGCTGCACGAGCCATGGCGAGAATCAATCCGGTCAGAATGCCCGGGAGTGCCGTAGGAAGGACGACCTTCCATATCGTCTCCCATTTCGTTGCACCCAACCCGATCGACCCTTCTCGATATTCTCGCGGCACGGCAGCTAATCCCTCTTCAGTTGCGACGATCACGACAGGTACGGTCAAGAGCGCCAACGTGAGTGACGCCCAGAGGATCCCTCCGGTACCGAAGGTAGGAGTCGGCAGTTTTTCGGAAAACCACAGGGCATCGATCGTCCCACCGACGCCATATACGAAAAACCCCAGTCCGAACACACCGAACACGATCGAGGGGACACCAGCGAGATTATTGACGGCAATGCGGACGGTGCGGACAATGATTCCCTGTCGGGCATATTCCCTCAGGTATAAGGCCCCGATCACTCCGAACGGCGTCACGATGAAGCTCATGATCATCACCATCATGACCGTGCCGAAGATTGCCGGGAAAATCCCGCCTTCCGTATTGGCCTCTCGTGGCTCTGTCGTCAAGACGGTCCAAATGTTGCCGACATAGACCCACACCTTTTCTACCGTCGACAGATCATTCGGCCGCAAGACTCGAAGGACTTGGTCAACTGCCACCGCTTTTTCCCTGCCATTGGCTTCTGCGAGGAGTACTGAGTATGGATTAAGGCCGTCGGTCGGTTCTGTATCAGAAAGAAGTGGTGGTAAGGCTTTCCAAACAGTTTCTGCGTCTTCGGTGACGACCTGATCTTCCTTTAGGAGGGTCTTGAGCCGTCCATAGAAATTTCCCCACTCACGCCGCTCTACCATCACGAGATCTGCCGGTGTGGCTCGTTCGACAATCTGATCCGTGTTGATCCACCGATAGTCCAGCCCGTACAGATCACGGTTGCCGATCTTCATCCTGATTCGCGGGATCCCTTTTGGGCTCACATCTTCGCCGGCCAACTGTCCGATCACATGTTTTCCGTCCTTCAGCGTCAGTTCGACGAGATCCGCCGGCCAGAAATACCCCATCCCATTGACGAGGATGAGCACCATGAGCCCCGCGATCATGAACACCGACAGGGAAAGCCCTGCCCCACAACCCCAGATGAAGAGCTCCCCGCTCGCCATGAATTGTCTGAACCACTCTTTCATTGAATCGTCTCGCGCCTCACCATTTGCCGGTTTCCTGCATCCGCGTACGGCTGCAGTCGGCTACGGCTTATCTCAATGCTCGTCTCTTGAAATTTCGGTTGACTAAAATTGGCTGTACTTCTCCCTCAGCCGTTGTCGAATGAGTTCCGCGACCGTGTTGAGCAAGAAGGTCGCTACAAAAAGGAGCAACCCCGCCAAAAAGAGGGTGCGATACAGGGTCCCGCCATGCGGCGCTTCTGGAATCTCCACCGCAATATTGGCGGACAGCGTTCGAAACCCGTTGAAGAGGCTCCAGTCCATGATCGGTGTGTTGCCGGTTGCCATCAGAACGATCATGGTTTCTCCCACAGCTCGGCCGATCCCAATCATCAAGGCCGAGAAGATACCTGGGCTGGCCGAGATGAGAACGAGATACAGCAGCGTCTGCCAACGGGTGGCGCCCAGCGCCAGGGACCCTGCGATGAGATTCTTAGGAACATTCGTCAAGGCTTCTTCAGAGATACTATAAATTATGGGAATGATGGCAAACCCCATGGCCACGCCGACGACGATGGCGTTCCGCTGGTCATAACTGAGGCCAAGAGTCGTTTCCAACCACGATTTATAGTGACCGTCAAACAAGAGTGCATCCCACCAGGCGTTCGTCTCCAGACAGCCCCAGACAACGGCAATGATGACCGGCATCATGAGTAACGCCTCGACACCAGGTCGGATCCGATGCCGTAACGAGCCAGGCAGGAGGAGAAAAAGCCCGGCGGAAAGGCCAATGGCGAATGGAGTCACCAGCACCATTCCGGTCATCGCGGGGAAGTTCCGCTCCAGAATAGGTGCAAACCAGAGGCCGGCCAAAAATCCAAGCACCACGGTGGGAAGTGCCGCCATGATTTCGATCGTCGGCTTGATCTTGGTCCGATAATCAGGATGCATGAACATGGAGGTGTAGATCGCGGCCAATACCGCCAGCGGAACCGCGAGGAGCACGGCATACACGGTACCTTTAATCGTCCCGAAGATAAGTGGGGTCAAACTAAATTTGGCCTCAAAGTCGTCCGAGCCGCTCGAAGACTGCCAGACTAATTCCGGTCGCTCATAGCCCTCGTACATGACTGGGAAAAACAAGGTCGCCAAGGTGATTTCCGGATAGGGATTCGCAATGTGGTACCGGATCAGCCGATCATCTTCTGTCACGCTGACCAGGCCATCCGCCTTCGGCGAAAAATAGGTGTTGCGGAAAGCGCCCTGTTGCGGAGTGAGGGTGAGGAGGGTTTGTTCGGACGTCGAATGGTGCAGCCTGATTTCCCCAGTGCTATCCGTGGTTATAAATCCCTTGTCGCGCTGAGAAATCGTGATGTCCATCACGGCATTCTGATGGGAAGCCAACCGATGAATCGGCGTCATGTGTGTCACATTGGTTGCCGCATGTTCCCGCACCGGCGTCCACACAACCACCTGCCCGCCCGCATCGCCGACTACAAGACTCCGGTCACCCATGAGATAGGCCAAGGCAGTAATGGGCTGGCCTCGTTCCGACGACTGGGTTGTCTCAGTAAGAACCGGCTTGGCCTCGTCTCGGAGATCGAAATGGTACACCTTGCCCTCTTCCGTACCCACAGCGAGCAGCTCCGCACGGCTCGCCAGCGCGACGGCCGTCACCCGACCGGAGATGTCTGGCGTCAGATCAGCCTGTGTGGTCGAAGCAGAAACGGTTCCATCGGGTCGAGAGACAGTCTGGATCGTGCTCAGCCACAGATGCTGATCTTGAAGCAGGGCGACAACCCGCACTTCGGAGTCCGCGCTTTGATAGGCTAGCCTTGAGATCGCTTGCGGAGATGGTGCGGCAAGAATCGGAGTTCCTACCGTGACAGATGGAGTAATCGAACGTTCATCGCCGTGAAAGTCCTGGATAAAATCAATCGCTACCGGAATAACACGCCCATCTTCGGTACCCAGGGCGAGAGCGTGTCCTTTTCCAAACGCCCGCGCCAACGCGGTGACAGACCCATCCGGCAACAAGCCCTGCTGAGGAATTCGCGATATGGCCGATGTTTCTTTCCCTAAGAAGACAAAATCCAGTAGGTCCTCACGTAACACATAGGCCACCTCTTGATGCTCATCGATACCGACCAGTGCTGACGTTGCCGGACGTTCCAGCGGAGATAGTG
>JAHBWR010000066.1 GCA_019636875.1 Nitrospira sp. | reverse complement strand
ACCGAAATCACAGATCCAACAGAAGCAGCCCGCCTGATGAATATCCCCACGAACCTTGCGCTCACCGATGAGGAAGTCGAACGGCTGCTTCACGCCGGATCACGCCTATTGCGCCAGGACCCTGAATTTCAACGGTTAGTGCGAGATCTGCAAGAGAATGGCACACCTGGTGCCCCGCAATAGAACGCATCGATCAGCCATGCACCTAGCCGCTATCGGGCGGTGGCTTACCCATGCCAAATCGATGTCTCGCGATGGTCTCTCCCCCCTTAACTCTTTGCCAAAGCCTTTTCCACATCGGTAATGATCGGCTTGGAGAGTGGATTCATTCCAGGATCGTACTTTCCGATCACGTGACCGGACCGGTCCACGAGATACTTCTGGAAGTTCCAGGTGACTCGCCCGGGGAAGGGACTTTGTTTCGTTAAATATTGGTAGAGAGGATGTTGCTCGCTCCCCGTAACACTGATTTTGGAGAACAGTGGAAAGCTGACACTATACTTTGTGTAACAGAAGCCTTTGATCTCTTCATTGGTCCCTGGCTCTTGCTGTCCAAAGTCGTTTGCTGGAAAGGCTAGCACCTCAAATCCACGATCTTGATACCGTTCATACATTTCTTGGAGGCCGGCATATTGCGGAGTATTCCCACACATGCTCGCCGTATTCACGATCAACAGAACCTTTCCTTTGAAGGTTTTGAGATCGACGGGACGCCCATCGATGTCCGGGAGTCGAAAATTATAGAGTGGCGCCAAGGACTTCTTTCCCGCCGAGACCGGACTCGTGAGCCTCTCCTCCGCAAACGCTACCCCTCGATCTCCGATAATGACTAGCATTCCAAGGAGACTGAGACCAAATCCAAGACCACAGACCTTTATATGGAGAGAAGACAGTTTCATAGGGCCCCCCGATGTCTATGAACGCGCGAAAAACCTGATCGAAATATAGCAAACAGCCCGCTGCTTGTCCAATCTTATTATTTATAGCATTTGACATACATTGGACATCATGATATTTATATATCAAAAGTCACCAATGATCAGACCATGGTGGTCAGCGGAGTATGAAGATGCACTGTAGGGCGAAAGGAGAACCCAATGAGAGACGACCATCTGCGAGAGACTGAGGAAAGAACGTATCTCTCTGAACAGGGTGAGAGTGAGGAGGTCTATAGTGATGATCCCTCATCTGGCGCTCTGTTGAACCAGATCGGTCGTACCGACGAACCCCACTCATCTCTAGACATTTCCAATGAGGACACTGTAGAGGCTCCTAACCCACAGCATCGCTTCGCTCTGGAATCTCTCTATTTCCGTTCTTTCAGAGGCATCACTCTATTGACCTCCAAGGAGGAGATCGCGCTCGCCAAACAGATCGATGAAGGAACGCGGTGTATCAAGCTGGCTCTGAAACAGGCCACGACTCTTGTGAGCAAACACGTTCCGTCCCCCTCTGCCGGGGATCTGGTTGAGGAACTCACCACCATTCGACGGCTCAGTGGACTTTCCGCTATCGCACTGAATCGGACCGAGGCGTTGGTCATGGCATGTGGGAACTCGTCCTCACCAATCGCCTCCTATCTTCCATTGAAGGCTCATCAAGCACTTCGGTCATTGCTCACTCAAGTCAAACAGGCTCGCCGTCGGCTAGAGGATGCGAAAGAAGAACTCGTGCGGCATAACCTCCGCCTGGTCATCGACGTCGCCAAACGCTATACGTCGCACGGTCTCACGCTATTGGACCTGGTACAGGAAGGCAACATCGGCCTGATGAAAGCCGCCGAACGCTATCAATATCGTAAAGGATTCAAATTCAGCACCTACGCTACCTGGTGGATTCGTCAAGGCATCACGCGGGCCCTTTCAGAACAATCTCGCGTAATTCGCGTGCCGGTGCACCAATCCGAGGCCGCAAGCCGCATCACCCGTACGAGACGACGATTGGAATTGCAGCTCGGCCGTCCGGCACAGATCGAGGAGATCGCCCGAGCGCTTCGACTTCGTCCCGAACGGGTGCGGGACACCGTGGAAGCCTTTCAAGAACCCGTTGGGCTCGACTCCCCGATCGGAGATGGACAAGCCCTTGGATCCCTCATCCCTGACGATCAAACAGCGCCACCGGATCACTATGTCCATCGAGTGGAACGCGAACAACAACTCAACCGCCTCTTAACCCCCCTGACGACACGAGAACAGGCTGTGATCCGTATGCGATTTGGGATCGGCTCCGACAAGACCATGACCTTAGTCGAAATCGGCGAGCAGCTGGATCTGAGTAGGGAGCGAGTTCGCCAGATCGAGGCCCTGGCACTACGCAAGCTTAAATCACCCGCCAGTCGAGAAACGCTTGCTTCAATTCGGTAAGCAGTTGCCGGGTGCTTGATCTTATAGCTAGAATCCTCCTCTACCCTCGCATAGGGTTTGACCGCTATTCCCCGCAACATGGCACTCTAGACAGATCGAACCAGGCTTGCTTAGATTCACAAACACTGGCAAGTTCGCTTTGCGCAACCGTTCGACCGCCGCAACAGTCAACGTTCTATCTGTGAGGCGCTAACCTTTCATGACGACTCTTCACCATCCATTCCTCCAGTCCCTTGCCACCCTCCTCCTGCTCTTGCAAGTCGGCTGTGGGGCTGCCCAACTTGGAATGTGTGCCCCACATACAAAAGAAGAGGGCACACCACATCAGAATTGGGTCGAATGTTTCGAGCAGCCTGTTTCGTATCGAGAAGTGACCCATTCTGTCTTCTGTCTGAATGACGGATCCTCCAAGCCGCCGGTGCTCTTGCTCCACGAGATGACGGGGCTATCGCCCGGGACCTTGGCCTACGCCGAAGAACTCTCCAAAGACTTTACGGTGTACGTGCCGCTCCTGTTCGGAGAGAAAGGTAGGTTCTCTCCTGCCAGCGGACTCTGGGCCTATTGGTTTCGTGGCTTGATCGACTTCTTTCCCGGCGGTGAATGGGGGATCCCCTCGCAAGGCAGTCCGCCCGTCATCAGCTGGCTGCGAACTGTTGTACAGGCTGTCGGAGAGCGGCATGGAGCGCAAACCATCGGCATCATCGGCAATTGCATGACCGGTCCGCTCCCTCTGGCTCTACTTGATCACCCGAGGGTGACGGCAGTCGTGGTGGCGCAACCGGCATTGCCGATGCGCTTCTGGTGGTCCACGGACTCCGATAGAGAATCACTCGGGCTGTCGACCGAAGATCTCCAAATCGCGAGACAGAGCATGGCGAAGATCTACGGGCTCCGGTTCGAAACCGATTGTATGGCAGATCGTGCAAAACAACAGACGCTACGCCGCGAATTTGGTGACCGCTTTCGGGATGGAGAAATTCCAGCGCGTGACTATCAGCCTGACGGGAAACCGATCAATGCCCACAGTACCTTGATCGGATCGTGGAAGCAGGAGGGCCCGACGGGTCAGCCCTCGCGAGACGCTCGAGCGCAGGTCAGGCTTTTTTTTCTGACTGAGTTGGAGGACCATGGTCATGTCTCCTCAGGACAATGAAGGTACGCGCCAGGTGCGTCATCCATCGTGACCTACCCCTACGACACCTGCTAACAATCGGTTTTAGACATACCGCGATCAGGATCCAGCCTTGACATTCCATGATGAAGGGGTTAAGCAGAACCCCCAACTCGCTCGATGACAATGATCGTACCGTTTGTCTTGCACGAAGGGAGCCTCACATGACATCCCGACGCCTCTTTTACGCAACCAACCGCAACCACCTCGGCAAGGATCGCTGGCGACCGGACGGCTACGGGAAGAAGTTTAGCGATGATGGAGTTGAAAACCTCCGGTTTGGTCGGGTGACCGTGGATGTCGATGAAGCCAAGATCGCCAAGTACCTTGAAGAAGACAGAGGATCCATGGGGCAGGGCGACGGTGAGGCCATGATCAAGTACTTGGCCAAATGCGCGGAATCGGCCGATATCGTCGCCTATCGCGAAAAGATCAATCGATCCATCGCCGAAAACCAGCAGGAGAAGGTCAAACTAGGATCCCATGGAGCATTCTCGGATCTGCAAGCAATTATGCGCAAGAACACGGACGTTCTGCTGTTCATCCATGGGTTCAACGTCTCATGGACCGACGCCGTCGGCACGGCCTTATCGCTGCAAGAAATGCTAAACTCCTCTCCCGATGGCGATCCTGAACAAGGCGTGCAGGTCGTGTTGTTTTCTTGGCCGTCTGACGGGATGGCACTCCCGTTCGTGTCCTATAAGTCTGATCGCTCGGAAGCAGCCGGCTCAGGAAACGCCGTCGGACGAGCCATTTTGAAAGTACGCGACTTCCTCGCGGGCCTGCGCCGTGCGGATGAAGAACTGTGCAAGCAAGATCTTCACATCCTGTGCCATTCGATGGGCAATTACTTGCTGCAGAATGCCGTCGAACGGTGTGATGCCTTCACACCCGGCAATGCGTTGCCGCGCCTCTTCGAACATATTTTCCTCTGCGCGCCCGATGTTGACGACACCGTCCTGGAAAAGGGACAACCGTTGGAACAGTTGCATGAATTGGCCAGGAGCGTCAGCGTCTATCATAATCGCGGTGATGTCGCCTTGGTGGTGTCGGATTTCACCAAAGGGAATCCAGATCGCCTCGGATCGAATGGGCCGGCCAGACCTGCGGTCGTACACAACAAGATTCATCAAGTCGACTGCACACCGATCGTCAAAGGCCTCACCGAGCATAGTTACTACTTGGTGGGCCACGTGAATGCGGATATCCGCATGAGCATCGACGGGTTGCAGCACGACGACCCACGGCGACGGCGCAATCGGGTTGGTCTCATGGGAAATCAGTGGGAGATGCGCTCGACGTAACTGAAAGGAGCGCTGGTCGTCAATCTGTTGTTTCACCCGACACACGACCTGCCTCGTTGATCAACTGGGATCTTGTCCGATGGCCCGCAGCGCCGCCTTTCGCTCGTTCGCACGGCTGATGGCCGCCGCCGTGCGGGCTGATCGCCGATATGTTTCAGCCAACGATGCGCTCGGATCAGTGGATGAATCTGCAGCAACCCGCTCTTCACGGCTGATCTCTCGACGCCGCTTCCTGACCGAGACCGCAGCCATTGGCACGACACTCGCCTTAGGCCCCCTGGTTCCTCGATCCACCGCTTCCGCAAAAGTGTCAACCTCCACCCTGTCCGTCGGGATCGTTGGTGCGGGGCTGGCTGGACTGACTTGCGCTGACATACTCAAGGCGCGTGGCATCAGAGCCTCGATCTACGAGGCTGGATCTCGTGCTGGTGGCCGTTGTTGGTCATTGCGCGGATTCTTCCCTGGACAAGTCGCAGAGCGTGGCGGCGAGCTGATTGACACACTTCACAAGACCATGCTGGGATACGCGAAGCGATTCGGTCTGCAACTCGAAGACGTCAACAAGGAGCCAGGGGAGGTCTTCTACTACTTTTCAGGGCAACGGCATACGGAAACCGCGGTGGTCGAAGAGTTTCGCGACTTCGTCTCCGTGATACGGACCGATCTGCATCGCTTGTCACGGGAGGTGACCGCCACTGACCACACTCCGGACGACGTCGCACTCGATCAGATCAGCCTGTTGGCTTATCTTGAAGGAGAGAATGGAGCAGGAATCGCAGCGAGACCACTCGCCAAAGCCACCATCATCGCAGCCTATGAAGCAGAATATGGGCTCGCAGCAAGTGAGCAAAGTTGTCTTAATTTTCTCCTATTCATCCATCCCGATCGACGCTCGAGCTTCACCCCATTCGGCGTTTTCAGCGACGAACGGTATCATCTCATCGACGGCAATGATCGTATCATCGAAGGATTAACTCGCGAGCTTCCAGGGCAAATTACCTCCGATAGTGCGCTCATTCGCGTGAGGCGTCTCAGTGACGGACGAATCGAATTGACCTTCCAACAAGCGGCCCGCACGGTCACCTTCACGCATGACACCGCTGTACTCGCGCTCCCGTTTACGGCGCTACGCCTCGTTGAACTCGATGCCAGCCTGGCCCTCCCACCCGCGCAACTCCAGGCAATTTTGACCTTGGGATACGGCACCAACGCCAAAATGAACGTCGGCTTCTCGCGCCGCACCTGGCACCAGCTGGGAGGCAATGGCACATCCTATTCCAACCTCACCCACCATCAAACGACCTGGGAACCCAACCCGAGTTTAGGATCGGATACGAGAGCGATCTTACTCGACTATTCCGGCGGACAGCGAGGGGCTCACATGAACGCTGCTGCCGTCCAGGTCGAAACAGAGCGCTTTTTACAGGATCTCCAGCGCCTGTATCCGGGAGCCATGGAGGCAGCCACGGTGGTTCAGGGACAGTACCTCGCTCATCTCGAGCATTGGCCGTCAAACCCGTTCACGAAAGGCAGCTATACCTGCTATCGCCCTGGCCAATTCACCACGATCGCAGGATTGGAGGGAGTTTCACTGGGCAACCTCCTCTTTGCCGGAGAACATACCAATTCCTTCTATGAATGGCAGGGCTTCATGGAAGGAGCAGCCCTTTCCGGCATCACCGCTGCGCGCTCCATCTTAGCCACGACCAACGTCCGGTAGGATACGTCGCAGATTACAAGAGTGTTTCCTCTTATCATGCTTTCTTTCTCCTCCCCCTTCACCGCTTAGGTTACAATCGGTCATCAATGGCGTCCCCCAAGCCTAGACCTAATCGCTTACGACGTACTCGTCGAACACCGAAAGAATCGTTCCGCCTTGTACCGCTCGGCGACTCCGCAGTCACGGTCGAGTTCGGAGACGACATCGATCCCCGTATCAACGCCCGCGTGGTTACCTTCGCCAACACCGTCGTGACCCAAAGGTGGAAAGGCATCCTGGATGTCGTCCCGACCCATCGATCGGTCACCGTCTACTTCGATGCACTGCACTGGAAGAGTTCCACGTTGGCAAGCAGGTTAAAGAAATTGCCTTGCCCGAGTTCGACCGGTATTTCGCCTGGCGGCTCGTTACATTCAATTCCGGTCTTATACGGCGGTGAGTGGGGGCCTGATCTGACAGACCTCGCCGCCTTCGCAGGCCTCACACCGACCGAAACAATTCTATTACACACATCAGTCCGCTATCGCGTCTATATGCTGGGATTCAGCCCAGGATTCCCCTATCTGGGACTGGTCCCTGAGCGCTTAGCGATGCCTCGCCTCTCCACTCCCCGCACAAAGGTTCCTGCCGGCTCAGTCGGTATCGCCGATCGTCAGACCGGAATCTATCCATCCTCGACACCTGGCGGTTGGCGGTTGATTGGGCGGACACCAATTCCCCTGTATCGGAAGACCGATTCAAACCCCTTTCTACTAAAGCCTGGAGAACTGGTCCGATTCCACTCCATCGATCGAGACACATTCGATCGGCTAGCTGGCGAGTACGCGCGTGCGAACGATTGATTTGAACAGTGACATGGGTGAGTACGAAGCTCCGGACTTTCTTGCGCGTGAAGCGCAGCTCATGCCGCTGATCACATCCGTCAATATCGCGTGCGGCGCACACGCTGGAAATCCTGACCTCATGCACAGGACCGCGAGACTAGCGGCACAACATGGAACGGCGATCGGCGCACATCCAGGATTTCCTCATGCCGGAGATTTCGGCCGTCAGGATCGTCAGACCTCACCGGAAGAAATAACATCTCTCGTATCAGCACAATTGAAGACTCTGAGCGAGGTGCTGGCATCGGACCACCTGACACTCGCTCACGTGAAGCTTCATGGTGCGCTCTACAATTTGGCAGCGAAAGATCGTGCCGTTGCCGATGCAGTCTCGCGGGCAGTGGCATCATTCGATCCTCAACTGCTCCTTTTTGCCTTGGCAGGATCAGTTCTTGTTGATAGAGGCAAGGCCGCCGGCCTCACAATCGTTCAGGAGGCCTTTGCCGATCGTGCCTATTGCTCCAATGGGACATTGATCCCACGTTCCGTGCCTGGTGCACTGCTCGAGACCGAGCAGCAGGTACGCCGCCAACTCCACGATATCCTCAATGGGTTTGTCACAAGCGTCGATGGGCTCCAAGTCCCTCTGCAGGTTGATAGTCTATGCGTACATCTTGATACTCCGCATGCTATTGAGTTCGTCCACCTCATTCAAAAGAAGATTCGATCGACAGGCATCGGCATCGCGAAACCCCACGCAACTCAATAGGAGTGAACCCAATCCGAATTCATGTCGCCAAACCCGGCTGGCTCTCGACAGTCCAAGACCTGGGACGCTATGGCTATCAGCAGTATGGAGTTCCGGTTGCGGGAGCGATGGACCATTATGCGGCGATAGTCGCCAATCGCCTGGTTGGCAATCGGGATAATGCGGCGGTACTCGAGCTCACGCTGAAAGGACCAGAGCTAGAGTTTGAGGGAGACGCGCATATCGCGATCACCGGAGCAGATCTCTCTCCGACGATTGGTGGCAAGCGTATCCCGCTTTGGGAAAGCATCGAGGTTTCAAGTGGCAGTCGGCTTTGTTTCGGCACAGCGCAACGCGGGACTCGGTCATACCTGGCGATCAGCGGTGGCATCGATGTGCCGTTGATTCATGGCAGCCGTTCAACCCACTGTGCAAGTGAAACCGGTGGGTTCGAAGGAAGACCGTTACGACGGGGAGACGTTTTGCTCATAGCATCGCGATCCAGAGAGGTCTTGAACAGCAAGCGCCTCTCAGATCAACTGATCCCTTGCTATGAAAAATCAGTGACGATACGGTTCATTCCAGGCCCACAACACAACCTATTTCCTGCAACCGCGCTCACAACGTTGACCAGCACTTCGTATACAGTCACTCCAGAATCCAATCGGATGGGATATCGGCTGACAGGGCCAAGGATCGTGCGGAAAGGTCCAGGACATTTCATCTCCGATTGTACGACAATGGGAGCCTTGCAAGTCCCAGCCGATGGGCACCTCATCCTCCTGATGGCCGACCGGCAGACCACCGGAGGCTATCCCAAGATTGGGTGCGTCATCACTGCGGATCTTCCCCTTGCAGCTCAACTCGCGCCTGGCGACACTATCAGCTTTTCTCCGACCACCATGGCCAAAGCCCAAGCCACACTTCGGGAACAACGCACACTGCTGGATGCAGCCCTTCCGCAAAGAAGGAACTTCCACAAGGACTGATTGGCTTAATAATCTTGCACAGATCGACTATTTAGCTTTTTCACCTGGTCGAAATGATCAGCGCACTGTTTTCGATGTGGATAGATTTGATTTGAGGTGGGAGCTTGAAGGTGTCCCGATTCTGTGGCGATTCAAAGAGTTGCTGCACCACCCGATCGAGTGTCACCGAAGGAATCGGCAGGGAGCCCAGCTTGCCTGCTGTCGGATTTAGACGGATAAACCCGTCTTGTGTTTGAATCGTCCCATCAAGTTGCAACGAGATCTGTTTCCCATACAGCACAAAGAGCGCATAGGCACGAAGCTGATTGCCAAGGAGGCTCATACGAACATCCTTGAGCGCCGACTGCACCTCCTGGACACTCGCTTCATGTCCGGTTGCTACTGGGACGCCGGCTTGTTGCGCCTGATGGGTGGACGCAATCGCCAAGTTGTCGCGCATCCACTGATTCAATTCGGCTTCATTGAGAGCCAGTGAGTGAGATTGTCCCGTCTGCACAGCGGTTTGGAGCTGCGCCATTTTCTCCGCAACCCGGCCGGATGCCTGCGGATCGGTTTGAATCGAGAGCGTCGGCGCTTGGCGCAAAATCAACAGCAAGACGACGACCGTGCAGATCAACGAGACCCACGGCAGGATGCGGAAGACCCGGGAGAAGAGCCCAGGCGCATTCGGCTGCACCGAGTCATCTTGAACCGGAACTGGATCCGGTTCACTCGCCTTGGCTGCATGCCTGAACTTCGCAAAGATGATCCCGCATCGCCGACATTCGACCGCAGCCTCCTGTTCAAATCCGCATTTCGGACAGGTGGATAAGACCGGGATTTGAAATGGTGAAGACGGCAATGGCATACCTGTGACGGTATGCCGGAACAGTGCGAAGCGCAAAATATTTTACGAATCTGCCGACAGGAGATCTGCCTCTAGACCGAGATGGAGACGGTGCCTGCGGAAGGACTCTGAGGTCTAGAGGTTTGGCTTGAAGAGCGTCTTGATCTTATGTGTCCAATCAGTCTTGTTGGTCAAAACTTCGTCCGAGAATTCGGTGACCAGTTTCCCATAGTCGTCATATTCCGTCACTTTGACCTTCACGACATACGTTCCCGTTCCCAGTCTTGGCTTCTTACTCCGAGGAATCAAGGGGAACCACTCGGTTCGGGCAGTTGAAATGTTTGTGGTCTCGCCAAGCTTCAGATCACTCAGGTGGACATGGAGATCAGCCACATCCTCTCGATGGGACACATCGTTGTCATCCACCCAATGTCCTTCAAGCACAATGTTCACGTCGGCATCGATGCGATCTCTGACCTTCGTGAACCATGTCCAAGGGATATACCACTTCCGATCTTCCACTTTGACTTTCCCAAAGTGCACGAGTGCAGAGTCGCCAACTAACTGCAGTTGGCCGTTCGTCGGTAGTTCTTGTGCGTCAACCAAAAAAGTCAGAATTGCTGCAGGCTGAGGTTTCCCGTCGTTCACAATCGAGCGGGTGATCTTTACTCCACCGAACTGCACCGAGGTGGCGGGCTTGTCGTCTCCATAAAATTTGCTGGCCGCCTTAGTCCCGCTATAGGTCGCCGTATGTTCGAGAGTATCTTCATTAAAAACCGGCGTGGTGGACTTGATCATATGGTGAGCCGATACCGGAACCGTAGCTGCCGTGATCACAGGTGCTACGAGTTTTCTCTCCCCGGTTCCCAGACTTTACAGCTCATCTGGCTTTAACACATCAACCACAACGCGTTCGCCATCTACCTGCATGGAATACGGGTGTGCCGGCACACAACCGGCCAAGAGCCCTATCATCCCAACGAGACGAATCACCTCACCACCGCTTATGCCCGACATGGAGCCTCCTGCTTCTCACTCACCCCACTATAGACTATCAGCGGAACAGAAGTATACGTAGACACAGACATCGATACCTAGCAGCTTCAACTCCTTCTCGTGATCACTCAAGCTCGCCCTCGAAACAACCGACATAAGTAGTGAAAAAGACCGCTGACGACAACACCCCATGAATACACCTCTACAAAGGGGGCCCTGGTGACGAACGCACAACTTGATCAAACCTGCATCAATACGATCCGTACCCTGTCGATGGATGCCGTACAGCAAGCCAACTCCGGCCACCCAGGCACACCGATGGCCATGGCCCCAGTGGCCTACTGTCTCTGGCAACGCGTCATGCGGTTCGATCCCGCTGATCCTATCTGGCCAAACCGTGATCGGTTCGTGCTCTCAATGGGGCACGCCTCGATGCTCCTGTACTCGTTGTTGCATCTGACAGGCGTGAAAGCGGTGAACCCGCAATACGAACAGCTCGGCGAGCTTTCAGTCCAGCTGGATGATCTCAAACGTTTTCGACAGCTCGACAGCAAATGTGCCGGACATCCGGAATACCGCTGGACCTCCGGCGTGGAGACCACGACTGGGCCACTTGGCCAAGGCATTGCCACCAGCGTCGGTATGGCGATTGCTGCTCAGTGGCAAGCCCAGTATTTCAATCGGCCAGGTTTCGACATGTTCGACTACGATGTGTACGCATTGTGCGGCGACGGCTGCATGATGGAAGGCGTCGCCGCCGAAGCGGCATCTCTCGCGGCACACCTGAAACTTTCGAACCTCTGTTGGATCTACGACAATAATAAAATCACAATCGAGGGGCACACCGACTGGGCCTTCAGCGAAGATGTGGCTACCAGATTCATGGGATACGGTTGGAACGTCACTAGAGTCGGCGACGCCAATGATCTCGACATGCTCGAACGTGCGTTTACAATGTTCAAAAAGGAAGCGGATCGACCGACGTTGATCATCGTCGATAGCCATATCGCCTATGGCTCGCCCAATAAACAAGATACCCACGCTGCGCATGGTGAGCCGCTGGGCGAAGAAGAAATTAGGCTGACCAAGCGGAACTACGGCTGGCCCGAGCAAGAAAAGTTCCTCGTGCCTCATGGAGTCCGCGAACACTTCCAAGAGGGCATGGGCCGGCGTGGACAAGCAGTGCGTGCGGCGTGGATGGCGAAGTTTGAGAGGTACAAGCGCGAATTCCCTCAGCTCGCCGAATATCTTTCTGACATGCAACAGCGCCAACTCCCTGAGGGGTGGGACAAGGAGGTCCCTGTATTTCCTCCTGACCCCAAGGGAGTGGCGGGTCGAGATGCCTCAAGCAAGGTGCTCAACGCCTTGGCGAAGAACGTGCCCTGGCTGTTGGGAGGGTCGGCGGATTTGGCCCCCTCCACGAAAACCCGCTTGACCTTCGAGGGTGCCGGCGATTTCACTGCAAAAGATCGCGGCGGTCGCAATCTGCATTTCGGGGTCCGTGAACACGCGATGGGCTCCGTGCTGAACGGGCTCTCCCTGTCCAAGGTACGCCCCTATGGCTCCGGATTCTTAATTTTTAGCGATTACAGTCGAGGTGCCATCCGCTTAAGTTCCCTGATGGAAATCCCCGTCATCCATATTTTCACACATGATTCAATCGGAGTCGGTGAGGATGGCCCCACACACCAGCCGATCGAGCAACTGGCCTCACTGCGCGCCATTCCAAATCTTATCGTCCTCCGTCCTGCGGATGCCAACGAGGTGGCGGAAGCCTGGCGCGTCATCATGCAGATGAAACATGAACCGGTCGCCTTGATTCTGACCAGACAGGCCCTCCCGACCATCGACCGCTCTAGCTATGCCGCCGCATCCGGCGTGGCCAAAGGTGCCTATGTGCTGGCCGATGTGCCTGGTGGGAAACCCGACGTGCTCCTCATCGCCAGTGGCAGTGAAGTCTCGCTCTGCCTTGAGGCAGCGGAACGGTTGAAGGCAGAAAACATTAAGGCCCGTGTGGTGAGCATGCCCTCATGGGAGCTGTTCGAGCATCAGCCGCAAGCCTATCGCGATAGCGTGATACCGCCAAGCGTGACGGCAAGAGTCTGCGTGGAACAGGCCTCAACATTCGGATGGTCACGGTACGCAGGGCTGACAGGGGAGATCATCGGTATGAAAACGTTTGGGGCTTCGGCGCCCTTGAAAGAACTGCAAAAGAAATTCGGGTTCACGGCAGACAATGTCGTGGCAGCGGCTAAAGGGCAGGTCCACAAGCCAGCGAAGGCCGCCTGACTTGATATATCTCAGAGTGTGCACTTTCTGTCTTGTATACGCTATGGCCCAATACCGATTCTGGCCTTCATAACTTTGTGTCGGCAAGAATGTCCGCCGCAAGGCCGCTCCCGCCTTCATCACCCGTGCCTACATTCTTACGAACAGACGGGTTTCACACCGTACCTACGCCTCCTTTCTAGGAGATGTCCTGTTATAGGGCGAGAAATCAAGCTTGTATGGTTCGCCTAGGCACAATACATATCTATAATTTAGCTATTTACTACTACATACTTATTTTTAAAAATGACAAACCGTTGACGGTTTCTTCTCTCTTGTTCCGTCAATGTTTTGTAAAAATACTCGCCTGGGCTAACTACGTAACTAGTAACTGATTGAAATGTGGTCGTGCGAGTTGTGGTGCAGGTCTTGCTTGAGTTCGCTCTGTAGTTGTGAACCTGATACACAGGGAGGAATCAATGGACTGTCCAAAGTGCAATGGGACGATGATGCTAGAGCGGTTCTCGGATTACTTTATCGTGTTCTATGCCTGGAAGTGCATCAATTGTGGGGCCATTATCGACCGTACCATTGCCACGAATCGCCGAAAGAGTCTGGCGGTCCGAGAATCTCAGCCCGTTGCCGCGGGCTAGAAACATCGGATCGGCTCAAGTTCGGAACTCGAGCCGATTGAATCTGAGCAACGCTTTAGGGACTCCGTCTCGGGTGTCCATAAAGCCGGAGGCAGCTTATCCCGCTCCCTTTCTATCCCCTTATCCGTATAGGAGCGCAGGGGTTTTCCGACTAAATCGCTTACCACTTTGAGTAATGAATCACGCTGCCCGCTTGTGGCCGGGATAGATCTGTTTTTTTCCATTGACTGTGTCGATTGCCAGCTTGGCAATAGCCCTACCCGTCACTAGGTCTTTATCTCCGTTGCTATTCAGGTCTCCTTACGACATATTCTTATAATCAAGACAACCACCACGGCTCACGTTTTTCTACTTAAAGTAGGCCAAGAAAGGAGAGGGTATGTTTATAGCCAAAAGCCAACTTACCCAGGACACAGTGGCCGCAATAGTGTTCGTCTTCGCTCTTGGCTCTCTCTCGATGATCTGGCCCGGCATCATTGCGCTCATCTTTGGTCTGTTCCTGTTGCTCCAGTCGTTCGGACTCGGACACGAAATCACTATGCTGTCCTGGGTCGAAGTCACGAATGTACCGATTGTCTTCGCCTCTCTTCTACGATCCGGTCCTCCGTCCATTCTTTCGTAATATCCAAGCAGGACAGCGCCTTACCCTCCTAGATCGAGGGACTTCTTATTGCGTGTCGGTCCCCACAAGCTAGGCCTTCCAATCCAACTTCCTAAAGGCGAGTGACTGAAGCCCCGTTGACTAAACGATCTGTTCGAATAAAGACTCCCGACCCCCCGTTCTTTGGCCTAACAATCGAATCCAATTCAGGGTCAAGGCATTGCTTCTTTCCAGAGAATTGTGGTACTCGGTCAATTTCTCTCCACTGATATAGTGATCTCAGACTATCCAGTTTTTTGAGGCCCTTAGAGCCATGGCCCTGATAATCGGCGTGCCAAAAGAAACCTACCCGGGTGAAAAACGCGTTGCAATAACGCCGGGGGTCATACCCTCGCTGTCCAAAGGCGGCATGGAAATCCTGGTTGAAACGGGAGCTGGAACGGAATCGGGGTACCCCGATGAAGCCTTTTCAGAAAAGGGGGCGAAGATTGCTGCCTCCCGGCTGCAAGTGTTTCAAGATGCCCAGGTTATCGTGCAAGTACGCTTATTGGGGGCCAACCCTGAACAAGGGCAAACGGATCTCCCCCTGTACCAGGCAGATCATGTCGTCATCGGAATTGCCGAAGCACTGTCCAATCCACATACCGTCCGTGATTTAAATACCCGAGAAATCATCGCCTTTGCGATGGAATTGATGCCTAGAATCACCAGAGCCCAAAACATGGACGTGTTGTCCTCGATGGGCACTATCGCCGGGTACAAAGCCGTCCTCAAGGCAGCGGATGCCTTACCCAGAATGTTTCCAATGCTCATGACCGCAGCCGGAACCGTCACTCCGGCCAGAGTGTTCATCATTGGTGCGGGAGTGGCAGGCCTCCAGGCCATTTCCATGGCACGGCGATTGGGGGCAACGGTGGAAGCCTACGACCTCCGGCCGGCCGTGAAAGAACAGGTGCAGAGCCTGGGGGCGAAGTTTGTCGATCTCCCTATGGAGCAAACCGATGTGGAAGATAAGAGCGGACATGCCAAGGCTCAGGAGGAATCATTCTACCGGAGACAACGTGACCTGCTTAAAAAGATCGTTGCCGCGAGTGATGTCGTCATCACGACGGCGACGGTTCCCGGGAAGAAATCCCCCATCCTGATTACCGCCGACATGGTCGCCGGAATGATTCCGGGGTCGGTCATCGTGGATCTGGCCGCCGAGCGTGGAGGCAATTGTGAATTGACGAAAGTGAATCACACGGTGGTCGCTCACGGAGTGACCATCCTCGGATTGGAGAATGTTCCCTCGACCGTCCCCTTTCACGCAAGCCAGATGTACAGCAAGAACATCGCCTCGTTCTTGCTCCATGTGGTGAAGAAAGGTGAATTGAAACTGGACCTCGAAGATGAAATCACAAAGGAAACGATGCTCACCAGGAATGGGGAAATCGTGAATGCTCGCGTCCGCGACCTATTGGGACCATTGGCAGGGATGAAGCAGGAGGGGAGTTAAGACCACATGGACATGTTCATCTCGGGGATCACCATATTCGTTTTGGCAATTTTTGTCGGCTTTGAAATCATCACCAAAATTCCCCCGACGCTTCACACTCCGTTGATGTCCGGATCGAATGCCATTTCAGGGATCACCCTGGTGGGAGCCCTCCTGTCCTCCGGCACGCAGCACACAGTCACCACCACAATATTGGGATTTTCCGCCGTGGTGTTTGCCACGATCAATGTGGTGGGAGGCTTTATGGTGACCAACCGCATGCTCGCAATGTTCAAAAAGAAATCCTGACACGTGATCGATACCCTCATTAATCTGGGCTATCTGATATCGGCTGCTCTGTTTATCTTCGGACTCAAAGGCCTGACTCACCCCAGAACCGCCGTTCGAGGCAACCTGTTGGGCGCAACGGGCATGCTGCTGGCAGTCCTGATCACCCTGGCCGATAAGCACATTGTCAGCTTTGAAGTCATCATCGCAGGACTCGTCATCGGGGCCGCCATCGGGGCTATTCTCGCCATCAAGATTCAGATGACGGCAATGCCGGAGTTGGTGGCCCTCTTTAACGGGTTCGGAGGCATCGCCTCGGTGTTCGTCGCCGGGGCCGCGCTCATTGAAACCACGCTGGGTGGACAAGTTCCAATCATGCAAGTGACGGTCGCCACAGCGGCCTCAGGATTCATCGGAGCCGTCACCCTTTGGGGCAGCTTGGTCGCCTTTGGAAAGTTACGGGGGATCATTAACGAAAATGCCCTCCTATTCTCCGGTCAGCAGGTAATCAATGCGATCCTGGCCCTGCTGGGCCTGATGTTAAGCGCTGGCATCGTCCTGGATCCATCAAGCCACCTGCTGTATTGGCTTCTCGTCCTGGTGGCCTCGATCTTGGGAGTCTTGCTCGTGATCCCTATCGGGGGAGCCGACATGCCCGTCGTGGTGGCCCTACTCAACTCCTACTCAGGGTTGGCTGCCGCAGCGACCGGGTTTGTGCTCTTTAACAATGTGTTGATTATCACGGGATCATTGGTTGGAGCTTCGGGAATTATTCTAACTCAGATCATGTGCAAGGCCATGAACCGCTCTCTGACTAACGTGCTCTTCGGTGTACTCGCCCCCACAGGGAATTCCGCGACGGCCGATGAGGTGTATACCGGAAAAGTGAAGTCCGCGACCCCCGAAGAAGTGGCGCTGTTATTCGATGCCGCCCGAAGAGTTGCGATCATCCCGGGGTATGGTATGGCGGTCTCGCAAGCTCAACACCCGGTCGCAAATCTGGCAACCTTATTGAACGAGCGTGGGATCCAGGTGGATTATGGAGTCCATCCCGTGGCCGGACGAATGCCGGGCCATATGAACGTCCTGCTGGCTGAAGCCGATGTGCCCTATGAGTCGCTCAAGGAAATGGATCAGATCAACATGGACATCGATCAGGTTGATGTGGCCCTGATCATCGGGGCCAACGATGTCGTCAATCCCCTCGCACGCACCGACCCTTCCAGCCCCATTGCCGGCATGCCGATCATCGATGTCGACAAAGCCAGGACCGTGGTTATCATCAAACGGAGCCTCAGCCCCGGGTTTGCCGGGATTCCCAACCCGCTGTTTGCCCTCGACAACTCCCTGATGCTTTTCGGCGACGGGAAAAAAATGGTGCTCGACATCATTGCCGCCCTGAAAGAGTCCTGAGTTGGCGATAAGAATTTCTTTTTCGGGTGGGCCGCAGCGCCCCTATCAAGAAGCCCCGAGGGTAAGACAATTGTGTCAGGAGCCATTCCGTGTCCATTAGAGACGCCGGATATCGAGCCAAGATCTGTATTGTGCCTGACACCTTCCCACACCCCTAATAGCCGTGTTGAACGATCTGTGATAGGGTGCTCGACCGCTCCGCGTTTACTCTCCTGATCGTTGGTTCGTCGTTTATGAAACGGTGGTATCATCGGCTGTCTCTCTTCTTACTCGCCATTGTTTCGATGGCCTGCTTATCCAACGTTCAGGCCCAAGTTCCTTCTCATCAGAATGGCTCAACAGAAGCAAATGTTGCGATTGTTTATCCACAAGAGCATATCAGTGGACACGGGGAAGACTCGCCAGAAGGAACTGATTTTTCTGAGTTTCACCATCATGTCACTGGTTTTTTCATCGTCGTGTTTGGCCTGGCTGAGTTGGGTAATGCACTCCAGTACCCGCTACCCCTGTGGACCCGGTTCATGCTCCCTGGCGCGCTCAGTGTGATCGGAGTACTGGTGCTCTTTGGGAATGATCATGGCTCATGGCCGATTCATTCGTTTGATCTTGTTGACACCTTGTCGGGCCAAGACCGGGAACTGATCGAGCATAAGCTCTACGGAATCCTTGCCCTCATTATCGCCTTTTTTGAAGCGCTCCGGCGTAGTGGGAGACGCTGGCAGTCTCTATCGGCAGCGCCACTGGTCATCTTGACCCTGGCCGGTTCCCTTTGGCTCTTCGTCCATTCACACGGTGAGCATCCCGAGCTTGCCAAGATCGACTTTCAACATTCCTTGTTAGGGATAGTTGGAACAGGCGCTGCCTTTTCCAAAGGCATGGCATCCTGGCTACCCGGCACCCCTCCTCACGTGACAAAGCGGTGGGAAGTCGCCTGGGGGGGATCCGAAATTCTTTTTGGTCTTCTGCTCCTCGTCTACTCAGAATAGAGTAGGTCTTAAGTCTGAATGGAATTTGACTCTCTTGAGGCCTATGCTTGGTTTCTTGAATCTTAAGGGAGAAATCCTCGACCGTGAACAAATTTTGAGTAGGCCTGCCATTTCTGACACCCCAACGTTATTCCCTCAAGAAAGGTATGGATTTGAATGTTCCTGTGTGTCTGATACGCGCTGCGATGGGTTACACAAAATAAAGAGCCCGTTGGTCGAAAGGCCAACGGGCTCTGTTTGTAACCCGGCAGCGTCCTACTTTCCCACTGCCTCACGGCAGCAGTAG
>JAHBWR010000065.1 GCA_019636875.1 Nitrospira sp. | reverse complement strand
CGCATAGCGTGCTGGAGTCATCTTAAGATCTGAGAAGGGAGAACCGGTATGGCAATCTTGGCGATTATCCTGTCACTTATAGCCATCGCCATGGCGTACGTCGCGCTCCAGCGCACCGGAGGATTGAAGGATCTCAAACAGCAGATGGACCATCTCACCAACAAGACCGAAGACGTCGCCAAGGGAGCCAGAGAGACAACCGCCGACATCTTGCATCGTCTTGAACATATGGTACGGGGGTCGGAGGCTCAGGCTCAAGAGAAAGACAAGAACGTTCCTCCTCCACATAGTACTGGATCAGACAAGTGAAAGCCTGGGTGGGTCTGCTTGGCGGATTCATACTGGGGTTCCTTTCCGCGGTCGTCGTGGATCTCGTTGCTCCCGAATTGCTGGAACCCTATACCAGACAATTTATCCCGGCGACTCAAATCGAGTCCGTGAGTGGGAGGGTCGTGAAGAAAGAGCGCGAGTCGAATCGCTTACTGATGACCTTGTCCACTCCCAAAGGGGTCCTCTTGGCGACCTTTACCCAAAAAATCGAGGAGATCGACCTTCTCGTTGCAGAAGGATACACCACGACGATTCGACTCAGAACTTATTCTCCCTTCGTAGAGAATCCAGTAATCGAACGAGTTGAGGCGTCGACGGCGGATCAAGACTCCGAATCGCACCCGAACACACCGTAGTAGATTGAATGGAGAAATATCATTCCGCATGGGGAGGCCGCACTGATACCGCCGGTCCTCGCCTCCTAGTTACACCGAACGGTTGGTCTCCGGCCAGAATCCTCGGCATGCGGCTGCTCCTGGTGTTTCTGCTGTTCTGTTTCGTGTTCACCCTACTCTGGGCAGATCGCGACGGCTTGCGCGACCAGATCGACGGCCAAGTCACCCTCTCCGACGTCGTGTACTTCACCATGATCACCGTGACGACGGTCGGCTATGGAGACATCGTCCCGGTGTCCACGCGCGCGCGACTGTTGGATGCGCTGGTCGTGACGCCGATTCGCTTCGGCATCTGGTTCTTGTTCCTGGGCACCGCCTATCAGTTGATCATCCGGCAATATATGGAGGAATACCGCATGGCGAAACTCCAGGCGAATCTCGACGGGCATATCATCGTCTGTGGCTTCGGCCATACCGGGATGTCGGCGACGAAAGAGCTCCTGGCACGCGGCACACAAGCCGATCACATTCTGGTGATCGACAGGTCGGAAGAGCGTGTGCGCCTGGCCGGCACCCTGGGCATTGCTGCCTTTCAGGCCGACACCACGCAAGAATCCGTCTTGCGCGATGCCGTCATCGGCAAAGCCAAAGCCGTCATCATCGCCGCGGGTATCGACGACGCCAATGCGCTCATCCTGCTCACGGCCAGACACCTCAATCCTAAGGTACGCATCATCGTCAGCGCCAAACAAGAGGAGAACGTCAAACTCTTCAAACAAGGAGGAGCGGACGCCATTCTTTCACCCGCGACTTTCGGCGGCTACATTCTGGCAGCGGCCGTGGATCAAGGACACATGGTGCAGTATCTGGATGATCTGTTGACGACGCGAGGCAACGTTGCCTTGGTGGAACGGACTGTCAGGCCCGATGAAATCGGGAAGTCCCCTGCCGACCTACACCCTGATCTTTTGCTCCGGCTCTATCGCAAGAAAACCATGTATCCCTATTTGAATCTGGATCAGGCCGGTCCCCTTCAAAAAGGGGACATCATGGTACTCTTCACGAGTTCGCCGACTGACACTGAATAACCATTTCATGTACCCACCGCACAGAGGTGTGATTCCCCGATGGCGTTACGTCGCTTATGCCCGTGACGACGCTCGCACCAGACGCTCGATGGTGAGACCCTGAACGAGGATTGAAAAGACCACGACAATGTAGGTCATCGTGATCAACACATCCCGATAGGAAGAGGGCGGGAGTGAAAGCGCCATCGCGACTGAGATTCCACCGCGCAAACCACCCCACGTCAGAATCATCGTGGCCCGCTCGGTAAACTCCTGGAATAATCGGAATACTTGGACCGGGAGACTCACGCTGACGAACCGGGCGAAGAGCACGAGTGGAATCGCGAGCAGGCCGGCCTCCAGGTACGCAGTCTTGAAGGTGAGGGCCAGGACCTCGAGACCGATCAGAACGAACAGCACGGCGTTGAGCAATTCATCGATAAGCTCCCAAAACGTATCCAGATATTCCCGTGTCGTCTCGGACATCGCCAGGTGACGGCCCTGGTTACCGATCAACAAGCCGGACACCACGACGGCGATCGGACCCGACGCGTGTACTGCATCGGCTAGTGCATATCCCCCCATCACCAGCGCCAGCGTCAGTAAGATCTCGACATGATGCTGATTGATCGACCTCAGCATCAAATAGGTCAGATACCCCAAGGCGAGCCCGATGGCCGCCCCGCCCAGGGCTTCTTGTATGAACAGAAGGACGATGGAACCAGGTGTGATAGTCCCGGTCTCTACCACAGCAAGAAGCACGAGGAACACCGCGACGCCGACTCCGTCGTTAAAAAGTGACTCTCCGGTGATCTTAATTTCCAGCTGTTTCGGAGCCTTGGCATTTTTCAAAATCCCCAAGACTGCGATGGGATCAGTGGGAGAGATCAACGCACCGAACAGCAGGCATCCGATGAACGGAATCGGGAGTCCGATCCATCCCAGCAGGAGATAGGTCAATGCCCCGACAATGCTCGCTGAGACCATCACGCCCAGACAGGCCAACGTCCCGATGAACCATTTCTGCTCCAGCAGATCGTCCAGGTTGATATGCAACGCACCGGCAAAAAGGAGAAAGCTGAGCATGCCGTGCAACAACGTCTCATCGAAATCGATGCTGCGAATAAAACTTTCGGCTTCGGCCTGGATCCCATACCCAAGCTTCCCGAGCAACAGGAGCACGAGCGACATCACCAGGGCGATGGCCATCAGACCGATCGTCACCGGCAACTTGATATACCGATGATTCACATAGCTGAACACAGCGGAGAGGCACACGAGAATGGTGATGGTTTCAATCAGCGACATAGACAGGAGCATTATGTCGGAAGGCCATTACTCGAAAGGTGTTCACGAAACCGATGGCTCCGGGACCGATTCGTCAGTGCTCGAAGGATGCCGCCGTTGGTATAGCGTCAACACCAGCGTCATGCCGAGCACACAGAACACGATCACTGTCAGGGCATAGATCGGGAACAATTCTGTACCGCGGATTCCCGTGGAGATCGGAAGAAAGGCCATGACCGCGGTCGCCACTCCACGGGGGAACATCGCAGCGATCACCCAACGCTCACTGGAGGACCATGCACCAGTCGTCCGAGCCAGGCCCTCGGTGACACCGGCCCGAACCAGCACGACGATACAGAACAAGCTCAAGCTCATTAACGCAATATCGACGGTCAAGGCGGAAAAATCGAGAATCAACCCCAGCAGCACGTAGAAAAACGTTCGCACGAGGAACGACAACTCTTCATGCATCCGTTTCATGAACTCGCTTAACACGAATTTCGCCTGGTCCAACTCATAGCCGATCATGACCCGAATCGGCCTGACCATGTGCCCGACAAGAAACTCCATGTTGCTCAGGACGAGACCGAACAAAAGAATCGTGATCGCGCCATTGGCACCAATTAGTTCCGCGACATAATACAACACCAAAATTGCCGCCATCGTAAGCATATAGGAGAGCGCTTGTCCGTCGAGCCAAGTCAGCAGCCGCGCCCATAGGGCTCCGGCCAGGAGCGCAAGCATGATCGCATCCCAAAACGCATGGAACACTTCACGAATAAAATGCCCTCCACCGCCTGGGTCTTTCATCGTTCCCATCAGTGCCAACGCAAGCACGACAACAAAAACTTCTGAGATGGCCGAATCGAGGCTCAACAGCACCTTGGTCGAATCACGGAGTGAAGACATGTGCGACGTCACCGGAATGATGATGGCAGCCGCAGTTCCCCCCAGAATGGTGCCCAGAAGCAATCCGTGCAACCATGACGCATGGGTGATCCACACATAAAAGCCCATGATCGTGAGAATCGTCAGACCGAAGACCATCACGGAATAGAGCAGCGCCATCGGCGTCTCGCTGACGACTTTCATGATATGGAGGTTGATGCCACCGTCAAAGAGGATGATCAGCAGTGCCAAGGTTCCGAAGTACGGAGCCAATTTCATGACGGCGGTCGGTTCAGCCACATGAAAAACCGGTCCTAACAGAATGCCGAATCCCATCAGAAATAGTACGCTGGGTATACCGGTCCGTTTGAAGGCCAGCTCTCCCGCCAAGCCGACCAGGATGACCAACCCGGTCAAACCCAAGACAAGTTCAACACTCAGAGAATCCATACGTCCACGCTCTTCCACATGACTCAGACCCAATTTCTGAACAGCATTATGCATTGCCCTTTTTCCCCAGGCAACTCATCACCGCTAAGCAGACATACGCCAATACCCGTTTGTCTCTAGCGGAAAAATAGATGCCATGGCACAATGGTTGCGTATTTTTCCTGAACTCAGAAACACAAATCCGAAAGAGGACCCGATCAATTGAGCAGCCGCAACTCTCTCTTCGCCATGGATCTTCGGATACCATTCACGATCTGCGTCTTCCTATTCTCCTGTCTGATTGCTGTTCCCATTTTCGCCGAATCGCCAGAATCCGGCTCAGGCGTTCCGGTTCGCCTCCATGGCGAGACACTTTTCACGATTCAGACCGGACTGGCCAACGTCGATGCTGTCTCACGAGCAGCGGCCATCGAGAAGCGCCTTGCTCGACTGACCCGATCCGCAGCTTCCGTTATCGAGAGCCTCCGGGTCGAAGACCATGAACAGACAGCCTATGTGTTGACCTCGGAAGAAGTGCTCTTCGTCGTAACCGACAACGAGGCCAAATCCGCCGGTAAACCGCGGCACGCTCTCGCTGAGGAGCAGACGGGAAAGATCCGAGAAGCCCTCGCAGCTTCTTCTACCCAATCAACTCACGACTCGGCGCCGCCCACGAACTTGCGGAATCTGCTGTGGGCCGGCGTCGCAACCGCGCTGTTGCTCTTTTTCGCCGTGGCCTCGTACGTCTTCTTCCCTCGACTCTACGAGGCACTCGAGGTCTGGCGTGACACACATCCACACGCCATGTCGCTCCGTGGCTTGGAGTTGCTCTCAGCAACTCAGCTCAGCATTGTCCTTCTATTCTTGAGTCGGGTTCTCCGGGGGGTGCTGTCCGGTCTCGCCCTCTACTGGTACTTTCACTTCGTCTTGAACCTCTTTCCCCAAACACGGGCATTCGAACGGAGGTTTCTGGCGACGCTGGCCGTACCCGTTGAACAGGTTCAGGCCTTGTTCGCCAATGGAGGAGGGTTCGTCATCGGCCTCCTGCTGGCACTGGTCGCCACAGGTTTGTTCCTGGCCTTCCTCAAGGGGTTCGAGCAGCTGTTTCCTCGCATGTTGGATAAGGTGTCCGCTTGGGGCTTTACGACGACCTACTCGCTGAAGATCCAGCGCGTGGAACTGTTGACCGGCGCACAACTTTCGGACGGTCTGCTCGGGCTCTTACGAGCGCTTCGCTTCGTAGCGTACGTCTCGCTCATCTACCTCTACGTCACGTCCGTTCTTGGATTTTTCACCGCCACCCGAAAGCTCTCCGTCGAACTGCTGAATTATATGATCGAACCGGTGAGGATGCTCGGCCGAGAGTTCATCGCCTCGGTGCCGGACATCATTGCCATCGCCATGATCATCATCGTCACCAACTATGTCATCAAGCTCATCCACATGTTCTTCAACGGCATGGAGCGAGGGGCCATCACCTTTCAGGGGTTCCATCGTGAATGGGCGACCCCCACCTACAAAATCGTCCGATTCTTTGTCCTGGTCTTCGCCGCGGTCGCGATCTTTCCCTACATCCCCGGATCACACTCCGAGGCCTTCAGAGGCATCTCAGTGTTTCTCGGAGTTCTCGTATCCTTAGGCGCTGCAGGGTCATTCAGCAATATCGTCGCCGGGGTTGTGCTGACCTACATGCGACCCTTCAGCGTCGGAGACCGAGTCAAAATTGCCGATACCACCGGAGACATTACCGAAAAAACTCTCTTGGTCACACGTATCAGAACCATCAAGAATGTCGACGTCACGATTCCCAATGCGCTCGTCCTCGGATCACACATCATCAATTTCAGTTCTTCATCGATGAAACCGCCGCCCCTCATTCTTCACACCAGCGTGACCATCGGGTACGACACCCCCTGGCAGAAAGTCCATAAGCTGCTCATCGCAGGAGCCAAGCAGACGACACATATTCTCGAGACACCCGAACCCTTTGTCTTACAAACCAGCCTGGATGATTTCTATGTGAGGTATGAAATCAACGCCTATACCGGCGCGCCGAATAAGATGGCCGCCATCTACTCGGAACTCCACCAGCATATCCAGGACCAATTCAACGAAGCGGGCCTGGAGATCATGTCGCCCCATTACGCCCAAATCCGTGACGGCAATAGAACCGCGATTCCCGATCAGTATCTTCCGAAGACCTATCAGCCACCGGGCTTACGAATTTGGCCGTTGGGCCCGTCTCAGCTGCATCAAGAGTCCCCTCCATCCGAAGAGGGCACCAGATGATCATCCCCCTCTCTGTTCACGCCACGGTGGCAGTTACTTTCTGCATGGGGCCTACCTATGACCGTTGAGATGGTCTTAGTCCTCATCGTCGTGCTGTCTGCGGTGATCCTGTTTATCACCGAGAAGGTCCCGCTGGATCTGGTGGCGCTGACCATCATCGCCACCCTGATGTTGAGCCGGATCATCACACTGGAGGAAGGCCTGTCTGGATTCAGTAATCCAGCGACCGTCACAGTCGGTGCGATGCTGGTCTTGAGCGCCGGACTGTTTAAGAGCGGCGCCGTGAATATTCTCGGAGCGGGATTACACAGACTCAGCCGGTTCGGTTCGAGGATCATGACGCTCACGATGATGACGTGTATAGGCGCCATCTCCGCTTTCATCAACAATACCGCTGCCGTCGCCATGCTCCTGCCGGTCGTGATGGACACGGCGCGGAACATGCGCATGGCCCCTTCAAAACTCCTTATGCCTCTGTCATTCGCATCCATGTTCGGAGGCGTCTGCACACTGATCGGGAGCTCGACCAATATCCTGGTCAGCTCCATCGCCGAACGGTATGGGCAGCCCGGACTTGGCATGTTCGAAATGACGCAACTCGGGCTGGTCTTCTTCTTCGGAGGGACGGTGTACATGCTCGTTATCGGCTCGCGACTGATCCCGGACCGTCGAATGGAAGACGACCTGACGCAACGTTTTGCAATGGGTGAGTATCTGACGGAAATCGTGCTGCTTCCCCAGGCCAAATCCGTCGGTAGAACGATCGCTGATGCTCCGCTCGGAAAGGATATCGACCTCGAAATTCTAGAGGTCCGTCGCCATGCGGGTCGATTGCAATTTCCTGGTCCCCACACGATGTTGCAAGCCGACGACATTCTGCTTGTCCGGTGTAACGCCGCACAAATCACGCGTCTTCAGGAGCGGGAGGGGATCACGCTGAAATCCGAGATGCAGTGGCGCGATAAGGATTTGGAATCCGACGAGACCCGGCTGATGGAGGCTGTTGTGGCACCCTATTCCGTACTGGACGGCAGATCCGTCAGAGGCATCCGATTTAAGGACAATTTCGGGGCCACTGTCCTCGCCATCCGTCATCACGGCGAACTCGTGCACGAGAATCTCAATGCGCGCATCCTGCGAGGCGGCGACATGCTGTTGCTCAAAGTGCGAACCGATTCGTTCAAGCGGCTGAGAGACAGTCCTGCCTTCATCATGCTGTCGGATGTCGGTCTTTCAACGTTTCGAACCAAAAAACTCCTGACCGCCCTGGCCATTATCGCCGCCGTGGTAGGTGCAGCGGCACTCAACGTCGTTCCCATCGTCATTAGTGCCATCAGCGGCTGTGCGCTGCTCATCCTGACAGGCTGTCTGACCATGGAAGAAGCGTATCAGGCAGTCGAATGGAAAATCATTTTTCTGCTCGCCGGAGTGCTGACGTTGGGGGTCGCACTTGAAAAGACCGGAACCGCCTTGTTGTTGTCGAAGTGGCTGATTGCGACGGTCGGGCTCTGGGGCCCCATCGCGCTCGTATCAGTCTTCTATCTCATCACCTCGCTGCTTACGGAGGCCATGTCGAATAACGCCACCGCCGCGCTCCTCACACCCATCGCCATCGCCGCCGCCCAGTCGCTGGAGGTGGATCCCCGACCGTTTCTCATGGCTATCACGTTCGCCGCCTCGGCCAGTTTCATGACTCCCGTGGGCTATCAGACCAACACCTTGATCTATGGACCTGGCCAGTACACCTTTACAGATTTTCTCCGTGTCGGCGCTCCTCTGAACATCCTCTTTTGGGTATTGGCCACTATCTTCATTCCCGTCTTCTGGCCATTCCAGCCCACATGAACACATGAATAACGAACAAGGTGGTTTTTTGACCATTCAGCCAGTTAGAACGGAGTAGCCATGGATCGGATCTTTGAGCTCTTAGAACCGTTCGGGACGTTCACAAAAATTCCTCTCTATTCAATCGGAGACACGACGATCACGCTAGGCACGATGCTGTATCTGACGGTGCTGGTCGTGGCGCTCTTCTATATCACCGGCAAACTAAAAACCTGGATCGTCGAAGGACTGCTCTTACGCAGCCAGGTCGAACTGGGTGTCAGGCACGCGGTCGGCAACATCGTGCGTATGGTCTTCCTGGCCCTCGGTCTCATCATCATTCTCCAAACGGCCGGTATCAACCTGAGCTCTTTGACTGTTCTCTTCGGCGCATTGGGCATCGGCGTCGGATTCGGCCTCCAGGGTGTGACGAATAACTTCGTGAGTGGGATCATTCTCCTACTGGAACGCCCGATCAAGGTCGGAGACCGTATCGAAGTGGGCAACGTGAACGGCGACGTCATTAATATTTCGCCGCGCGCGACCACGATCGTGACGAACGACAACATCGCAATCATTGTCCCGAACGCCGATTTCATTTCCTCGAAGGTCGTCAACTGGAGTTATACGAACCGGAATGTGCGGTTTAACTTTCCGGTCGGCGTATCCTATAGTTCAGATCCCGAGCAAGTCCGCAGCGTACTGCTCGAGGTAGCAAGGGCTCACCACGGAGTCCTGAAAGAACCGGGACCTTCCGTGCTCTTCGACGCATTCGGCGACAGTGCGTTGAACTTCGTGCTTCGCGTATGGACGAGGGATTTTTCGACAGTGCCCGGTGTGTTACGGAGTGAATTGTATTTTGCGATCAGCCGGGCATTCAAAGAGCAGGGCATCGAGATCCCCTTCCCACAGCGGGATCTCCACATCAAGAGCGGAACACTCAACGTGCGGCAGGTCTCACCAAGCTGATGCGGAGCCGGCACCTTCCTCCTGTCGCCTAAGCGACAGGAATGATCCTGGCGTGGCACCATAATGGTGCCACGCCAGGATTCCGATGACCGATCTTCGGATTATGTAGTCGGGCTTGCCTCTTCTTTCCCTGATCGCATCTTGAACGCCGTCTGAGCCAACAACTCCTTCTGCAGCGCCTCGATATCGGCTCTGGCACCCAACGCAATCTCCTCGACCTTCCGCTCACTCTCCGGCCCCGGCACGTGGGAAAACTCATGGCAGTCTTCATAGGCCTGTTCCGTGGTGCCGGTCGCCCTGATCACCGCACCAGCGATCACTCCACCGACCACCGCAATGACGAGCGTCAAAGCAATACCGGTCAGCTGCACGCCGGCAATGCCGGGCACGACAACGATGGCACAGAGTCCCCCGAGCAAGCCAGGCATTCCATGCAAGTTGTGAACGCCACAGGTATCGATCAGCTTGATCTTAGATTCGAGCATGGGGAGGATAAACACAAAGCCGATGACGGACAACGCACCGGCGATCAACCCGATCGAAAAGGCACCGACCGGACTCACCAGGTTACAGGTCGAGCCGATCGAGACCCCGCCGGCCAATGCAGCGTTGGCCATATCCACCATCGACGTCTTGCCATGATGAAAATACGTGCTGAGGAAGTAAGTGGCGAGCGTCGCCCCGCTCAAGGCCAAAATAGTATTCACGATCGTCTGAGGCATTTCCTCAAACGGCACGATCGCCGTCGCGAAGCTTGGCCAAAACAACCACAGCACCATTGATCCGAGCATGGCAAATCGATCCGACGTCGGGTCGGATTCGATCGGCTGACTGCGTTGCTGCGCAGTCGTCAGGACCAGTGACGCGGCCAACCCAAAATACGCACCGAAGGCGTGAATCACGATCGAGCCGGCTGAATCTTGAAACCCTTTTGTGAGCCCTAAGCCGTTGTCCAGCACGACATATTCATTGAGTGCGTAGAGCGGCACCAGCAACAGAGTGAGTAAGGCATACTGAAACACACGTAAACGGCCGAGCACCGCCCCCATCGCAATCAACGCCGTCGCGACTGAAAATTCAGCCAACATCAGCGTTTCAACCGAATGGGCCTTGATCTCATGTCCCACCACTCCGTTCGCGCGGAGCAACATATACAGCGGCAATCCGGTTGCGACCACGAGATAGGTTCCGGTCGTGGCACCGAAGCCATACCGCCTGACGAAGACCATGAGAAATCCGAAGCCGACTACCAGCATGGCCAGGATGTGAATTGAGTAGTTGTATTGCGCGACCAGGCGCGCTTCATTCACGGCACCAGCCGGTTCTTCAGCACCGGCCCAGCTGGTGACACAGAGAAGACAGAGACTTGCTGCGCTGAGCACCTTCAACCAGAAGCTGTTCCGCATGGAGGCCTCCTTGGGCAGTGGGAGTATATGGGGAAAGTATGGAGGCGCAGTGTACCCCACTCCTCAGCGCCCTTGTCAAACGCTGTCTGGAGGAGACGAGCAGGGAAAAGCAATCTTCCTGGCGGCAGAAGTCAGGGAAAGCCCAACTAAGTAGGCGCTAAACCGTAAGAAATACCGGTTTCTATCCTCACACTCTATCCCTCCCGTATGGACTAGGAGATGGGAGGGCTGAGCGCGGGAAACTCCAGTCCCTCGATTTCTTGAATGGTTTTTCCGGCTATTCCCTGAAGATCCCCATACATCCCGGCCGTCGCCTGCATCACCCGGTCGATCTGTTCTTCTCGCTTGGCCCATTGTTTGGTAATGGCCTTCTTCTCCTTATCAAGATCGTCCTTCATCGTCGAGAACGCTTCGACGATGGCTTCGACTCGATGGCGAAAACGAGGACCGGTCAGGTATTGATAGATCATTTCCGTCTTGGTTTGTTGGCCCTCAGACGCTTGTCGCGCCGACGCGACCTCGACAAGTGTCTGACGGAGCGCGAGCGCTAAGGGAAGCACCGTCTTCGTATGGGTGACCCACACGTGCTCCACCAGACCGAACGTCTCAACTTCTCTGGGCAGTGATTGGCTCACGATGACGGCAATCTCAGACTTGGCGGCTCGCTGATCTTCCCGCAACTTGGCGAGCCAGCCATCGCTCCAGTTCTTGGTCCGCTTTGATTCCCAAATGATCGTCCCGCAGCGCTGCCCGTGAGGCCCCACCACGCGCTGGAGCGCATCCCCGCCATGTTCGCCTTTGGAAACGGGTTCGATCGTGTCCCACGGAAACTTCTCCCGTAACAGCGCCTCCAACTCCAATTCCTGGACCTCCCCCTGAAGCTGCTGCGACCCCTGCTCGGCCTTTCGCTTCAGCTCTTCGATCTGCTTCTGCATGGAGGCGATGGTTTGTTCCCGCTCGAGGACTTTCATCCTGAGCCCGTCTTCAGCTTCTTTCCTGGCTTGTTCCCTGGTCGCCGTCAATCCCTCTTGCACCCGTTTTTCAACGGTCAGGTCGAGTTCACGCTTGGCATCGTCCAGCTCACGCTGCTTGCGAAGAAGATCCGCCTGCGCCTGTTGAGCCTCAGCCAGTTTGGCTTCCCGTTGTTTGATGACGTCCTGGAGCTCAGCGACTTCTTTCGCTTTATGATCCAGGTCATTCTGGAGTGTGAGTTTGGCTTTCTTCGCTTCATCGGCCGCAATCTTGACGCGCTCCGAACGAACCTTCTCGTTGACCTGGGCATCGATGGTTTGCTGCGCCTTCGAGAGCGCTTCCTCCCGCTCGCGCAAGGCGGCGTCGCGTTTCGCCACGTCGGATTCTTTCCGGGCCAAACGCGTTTCATACTCACGGCGAGTGGATTCGATCAGCGGAGCCGCAAGGGATTCCGTGAGTTTGATTTCAGTCTTACAACTGGGGCAAACGATCGTTGGATCAGCCATGGATGATCACACGAAGAAAATTACAGCTTGCCCACAAGCCCTTGCTCTGGCACGCAAGCGGCGGATTGTTCGCCTCGCCGGCGCCGCCCGCCACCGTCCATGTGCCGGAAAGATCGATATTCTAGAAAATCCACACCCGTACTCTCCGGGATCACCATACATTTTCGCGGATGGAGTATCAACCGATCCAGTTTGGCAGGGACCGGGCAGACCGCTCCTCCAATCCTCACTCCAGATTCTCCCTTGACCGCCAAGAAGTCCTGCCGTACAATCTGTACAATTCGTACACTGAGTACTGATACGATGTCCCTGAAGGAAAACCTCATGGCACATCTTCCGGCGAGTAAGGCGCGACAAGGTTTTGCGGATACGATCAATCGCGCAGCCTATGGGAAAGAACGAGTGGTTGTGCGGCGACGCGGGAAGGAAATCGCCGCGGTGGTGCCGATCGACGACTTGCGCCTCCTGGAAGAACTGGAAGATCGGATCGATCTCGCCGATGCGCGGGCCGCTCTCGCTGAAACGAAAAAGAAAACCGCAAAACCACTCGACGCGATTCTCAAGGATCTCGGCCTCTAATCTTTCATGGCCTATTCGGTCCTGCTCGCCCCCTCCGCAGAACGTCAACTCAAGGCACTTGCCGAAGCCGTCCAGAGACGAATCGTCTCACGCCTCAAGGCCCTGCAACACAATCCTCGTCCTCAGGGCGTGAAGAAACTCGCCGGTGAAGATGACTTCTACCGCATCCGGGATGGCACCTACCGAATCATCTATACAATTCGAGACAAGGAACTGGTCGTGCTCGTCGTGAAGATCGGTGACCGGAAAGAAGTCTACCGCTGAGTCCAGAGAGGCAGCGACTGCTCGACTCCACTGTTTACGTTTTTTTTCGTCCCCCCAGATGACCCGAGCGTACCTGGCAGGCGAGGACGTCGCAGATCACCCGTGTCGCCATCAGGCTCGTAATCTCCGCTGCGTCGTAGGGCGGTGAGCATTCGACGATTTCCATCCCGGCCAGTGGCTTGGTATCCGCAATGATCTGGAGAAACTTCAACACTTCACGAGGCATGAATCCGCCTGGTTCAGGCCAGCCCGTTCCCGGCACGAAGGCGGCATCCAAACAATCGACGTCAAAGCTGAGCCAGACCGCGTCCACGCCATCCCACGCGACTTCCAGCGCTTGCTTCGCCGCATTTTCAATGCCCATCTCCACACAGTCGGTGACGGTCATAATGGTGGTTTGACGTTCACGCCCCGACTTGACCCCCGGTCGAGGGGCCTGCCAGCCGCCGATGCCGATCTGGACGAGATTCTTGGCCGGCACGTTGGGAATGTTCGTGGCATGAAACCACGGCGTGGTATGCATCCGTTCATCGAGATCGGTATCCTGCGTATCTACATGTCGATCGAAATGGATGATGCCGAGCTTCTTCCCGTCCAAGTGCTGCGCGACACCACGGACGGTCGCAAAGCCTAGCGAATGGTCCCCTCCCAGCACCACGGGAAACGCGCCGCTGGCGTAGACGTGCGCAACACCCTTGCTGACCTGATCGAACGTCTTTTCGATGTTGGCCGGAATGGTAAACACGTCGCCGAGATCGCACATGGATACTGATTCTCGAAGATCCACCCCAAGTTCAAAGCTATAGGTGCCGTACAGCGCCGAAATCTTTCGAATCCCCTGCGGCCCAAACCTTGTCCCGGAGCGATAGGTCGTCCCGCCATCGAACGGCGCGCCAAGGATCGCGACGTCATACTCGCCGCACTTGCGCACATCTTCCACATATGGTGCTTTCGTGAAGGTATTGATTCCTGCGAAGTGAGGCAATTCTCCTCGGCTGAAGGTCGGAATCCGACGGTCGACGATCGAATCGGCGCCAGGCAACCCCAGCTGAAGGCCACGAGCAATTTCCTCCTCATGTTTCGCCGTCGGGAGCAGCGCTTCGGCTTCGACCGCATACTTCGCTTCCGGCCCGTATCGATCATGCAAAGGCACCTCTCCTCGATACTTCTTACTCTTCGCCATGAACAAACCTCCTTACCTCGATGTTCTGCATCACGTACGTAGAATAAAGAAGATACCGATTTATGTCTTGGAAATCATCCATGAATAATCGCGAGCGTCGAAACGATGCCAGCGCGTCCCTGTTTTCTGACGCTGCTAGACTCTCGCTCGGCCCTGAGTATAATGACATCAGTTCAATGGCTATGACCGGCCCCCTCATACTGCTCTTCGCCCTCTTGTCGCCCTTTCCACATCCGGCCTCGTCATGGGCCGGCACAAGTTATGAGGACACCCTCAAACAATTAGCCGACGCCATCACTGAAGCCGCGACAAAGGCCAAGAAGCAACGTCTGGCCATTCTTGATTTCATAGACACCGACGGGCGACCTACAAAAGTCGGACCGTTCCTTGCCGAGGAACTCGGAACCCAACTCATGCTGGCAGGAGAATTGACGGTCGTCGATCGGACGCTCATCAACTCCACGCTGAAGCAACTCCACGTCGATCAGATCGACTCCGACCATGCCAAAGCCGTCCAGAAGGTAGCAAAAGCGATCCGCGCCGAGGCGTTCGTCAGCGGAGTCTCGATCGAGACTCCTGACGGCCTGCAGGTCACCGCGAAGCTGATCAATCCTTCGAACGGCCAGCCCATCGGTGCTGCGCGGGCGACGTTGCCGAAAACTGGTCCTTTGAACGCGTTCTTCAAGAAAGAGGAATCGCCTCAGCCGGAAGTTGCCACGGAACACCCTCAGGAACCTCCGCCTCCGACCAGCTTGGGGACTCATCGGAACGAGTCCTACGAGTTCGTCGTGACGGCAATCGAGAAGCGACAGGGTCGAGTGAAAATGGATACCACAATTGAAAACCATTCGTCGCGCGACCTGAAGCTTCTGTGTCAGTTGCACGAGACGGTCCTAAAAGATGACCATGGCACGACCTGGCACCAGGCAGTCGAGGACAATCGGGAAGGGCTCTGCACGCGTGGACTCGAATTATCTCCTAACCGGAAACGGCGGGCCGTCCTCATCTTCACCGCATCAGCAGACGGGCCGGGCACACGGTTCACCCTTCACTTTTATGAACAGTTACCAAGGCGCCATGCGTCGTTCACGATTGATGGATTGACGCTCGGGCCCACACCGGGTCCCTCGGACCAGTCGCCTTAGAAAGACAATCATGCCGAATACGTTGAAGCAGGTACTCACCATTGCCGGATCGGACTCCGGCGGAGGCGCAGGAATTCAGGCCGATCTCAAGGCGATGTCCGCGAACGGTGTCTTCGCCATGTCCGTGATTACCGCGGTCACGGCTCAAAATACCGAGGAAGTGACAGATGTGTTCGAATTGCCTCCCACGATCATTGCCTCGCAACTCGACGCCGTCTTCGACGATTTCGACGTGGCTGCCGTCAAGACCGGCATGTTGTCGTCTTCCGCCATCGTCGAGGTCGTCGTACGCATGCTGACTCCTCAGAACGTCGCCAACCTCGTCGTAGATCCGGTTATGATCTCCAAAAGCGGCCACCCCCTGTTGCAAGCGGAGGCTGTCGAAGCCGTCAAAACAAAGCTGCTTCCACTCGCCTTGATCGTGACGCCGAATGTGCATGAGGCGCAGCAACTGTCAGGCATTGAGATACGATCATTGGCCGATGCACGACGAGCGGCGAAGGTGATTCATCAATTCGGATGTAAGCACGTCCTGATCAAAGGTGGTCATCTCCTCGACGAACGGGCGACCGACTTGCTGTATGATGGACGGTTCTTCAACGTGTTGAAAGGGGAGTTCATTGAGACACGCCACACCCACGGCACCGGTTGCACCTTCGCCTCTGCCCTGGCGGCGCATCTGGCTCGCGGGCGTTCCGTCTTGGATTCCGCGCAGGCAGCAAAGTCGTATGTCACGGAAGCGATCCGACATGGCTTAGCCATCGGCCACGGGCAGGGTCCCACCGATCATTTTTACTTTTTGGAACGCTAGGCAACAGCGGATGCGGGGACGAAGCTACTCACCTCTCACATTGTGCTTCACAGGTTTTACCTGGCTCACCCTCGGCTCCATTCTTGGGTTGGCGATCCTTATCGGATTGGTTCGGGGTACTCCGCTGCCGTCATGGGTGCGGTCACTCCATGTTCATGCAACCCTGATCGGTGGAGTGGCGCAGATCCTTCTCGGCGGGCTTCTTTTGCTCGTCGCTCCACTTGAGTCGAAAGCTAACTCAGAATCAGACTCTCGTCCCCTCACGTTCTGGGTATTGAACGGCGGCGTGATCGGGATGCTCGTCGGCTTTTGGTTGCATCACGATCTGGTTGTGGGTATCGCCGGCTTCACAGTGATCGCCGGGTTTCTCTCACTCATCCGCGGCATATGGATGCGTGCGAGGCCGGGCTGGAACTCGTCGGTCGGCCCATCGTGGTACTACGCGCTCCTTTTCTTCGGCCTTGTCGGCGGATCGAGCTGCGGAGCGCTCCTGGCCTTTGGGATTTTCCCAGAATCCCACGGGTATGTACGACTGGCGCACATCCATCTTGTCGTGCTCGGTTTTATGACATTGGCCCTCATCGACATGATGCAGCAGATCCTGCCGACAGTCTGGAATACCACGCTCGCACACCCGAGGCTGGTGCGGTTCACGACCATCTTCCTGACGATCGGAGTGGTCGCCTTGATCGGTGGATTCTTGAATTCATCCGTTCCGGTTGAAATGATTGCTGGTGCTGTTTTGTTCATAAGCGTTGGACTCCTGATCGGCAACTTGTTCGGAACGTGGCTCTCCTCCTCCCACACCGGAAGCGCCGCATCGGACCATCTCCTGGTCTCGACCTTCTTTCTCCTGTTCACCGTCCTACTCGGTATCCTGATCGGGGCAAACAACTTGTCCAGCCCGCCGCGGTTGCCATACGGCACACTCCACTTGGTGGCCTACACCCATATGGCATTCGTCGGCTTCATCATGAACGCCACGATAGGTGCTTGCTCCCACCTTCTTCCTAATGCCCTTGCAACGCGCCGCGTCGCCGGTCACAAAAAGCGAGCCCTCTATTGCGATCAACTCACAACCATCATGAACCGTGGAAGATCTTTACAGGTTGCCACACTTTCTCTCGGAACGATGGGGATCGGCATCTTAGCGACCCTTACCTGGAATGTCCCGCTGAGCTCGATCTATATACACACGACGATGTGGACATGTTTCATTCTGTTATTGACCAGCTTTCTCCTCTTCGCCATCAAGCTGACCACCATGGTGGCCAAACAACCGGAGCTCTTTGCCACCTCCCACCATGCGTCGAGTCCTACGGCGAATCCAGGCTGACGGCATGCATGGACCTCTCCCCTGTTCTCCCACCTGACCACGCCGGCGGGTTCTGTTACAATCCGACCATGGAAGAACGATTCTCATTTCTGGATCCTCACAGCCATCGGGTCGCCGCTATCCTGACCAGACCCAACAACGGAACGGATAGAGTCGCCGTGCTGTGTCACGGTTTTCTTTCTTCAAAAACGAGTTCAACAAATAACGCGCTGACTCGAATGCTCATAGGCCACGACATCGCGACCTTTCGCTTTGACTTCTTCGGGCAGGCGGAAAGTGAGGGGCCGTTCGATCAGATCACCGTCACCTTGGCTGTCGAACAGGCCATCGCAGCGATCGATTTGATGCAGCAGAAAGGGTTTCGGCATATCGGCTTGATGGGATCGAGCTTCGGCGGCCTGGTTTCGATACTCACCGCCGCACAACGTGCGGACCTGACGTGCCTTGCGCTCAAATGTCCCGTGGTGGATTTCGCGGAAGAGCTACGGTTGGAGTTTGGAGAGGAGGGTATGGCGCAGTGGAAGACAACCGACACGATTCCCAATATCATGGGCGGTCCTGACCGAATAAAACTGCAATATGCCTTTTACGACGATTGCCTGCGACAGATTGCCTACGATCCCGCTCGATCCATCACGGTACCCACTGTGATCGTCCAAGGCGACCAGGATGAGCATGTCCCGCTTCATCAAAGCCGACAACTCTACGAGAACTTACAAGGTAAGAAGCACCTAGAGATGCTACCAGGGGCCGATCATCAATTTACCAAGGGCGAGGATTTCATTCGCATGACCCAGGTCATCGCGGACTGGTTTACACAGTACCTCATCTCCACACAGCGCTAACCAGCCAGTCTGAACCAACCGGACATTGCCCCACAAGAAGTTGCCTCTCCTCAGAGTGTTCCAAGTGGTTCGGTCTGGAATTGCCATTTGGTACAGCCCAGCCGTCCGAACCGCCCGGTGGACGTTCACTATCCGACAAAAACCTGACTCAATGCGACGTTATGAGAAGGTGTCCCCGTACCAAGCCTCTTCTTCCTCTTTGGCATAACGGTTGCGTACCACCGTGATCTCGCGTGTAAGCTGATCCACAGGACATGATCACAATGCTGCATTCTAAGCACATCCTCATCAGCTCGGTGGTGACGGTCATTCTTGTGTTGTGCTCAAGTATCGTGAGTGCCGAAACAGTGAAGGGTGGCCGCCATAGCTTGATTCATCGACCTACATTCCAACCCAGGCCACCTGTGACGCTTGATTCAGCCAACCGCCACTCCCGACCAGATCAAAACTCGGTCTTACCCTCAACGCCGCCATCCTCATTCCGTCACAAGCTGGTGAAGAGGCCGACGGTGCCGCCCGTGACGGCTAATCAACCCAATGGCAGACTCCCTTCGAATGCCCCACAACTTGGCGATGCCTCAACCTCGGCAAAGCCCTGAGTTCAGATCGCAACCACGCCACCGCCACCCGAAACCCTGTCACGTCTCTGATCAGAGCTACTGAGCGATGGATCTCGCACAGCGAAACCCCGTATAGCTATTACGGGTATCA
>JAHBWR010000064.1 GCA_019636875.1 Nitrospira sp. | reverse complement strand
ACGGATGAACGAGGCACGGTCTATGAGCGTGGCATTCCAAGGCCGATCAAGCCGGAGGAGGCGCTGTTGCTGAGCGCTGCTCCGTTCACTGAACATTTCCTGCTGACCACCGATCCGGTCCAATTCGGCGACAACGATCCACGCTGGACAGCCGTCTTGCCAGCTGAAGCCCCATGCACATGGCAAGGCCATTATGCGCTTCTGGCCGGCCCGTTCATCGAAGCCACAGACGATGACCACCATCTCTATCGTCGAGGAGAGCCGCTGGAGATCTGCTCCAAAACTGTAGCGGTCTTGGAGGCCGAAGGGTACCGGTCACATTTCGCCATTCTGAATCGAGCCGGTGAGCGTGTGAGTGGTGAGGCTGTGACTTGCTCGCCGAATGGAGCCTGCTGCTGATGAAATCTGCGTCAGAAACGGATGTTCTGAACCCGCGTCAATGTGCCACGGTACTAAAGGCCCTGGCCGATGAAACGAGGCTGCGCATTCTTGAGTCACTGCTGGTCGAAGAGAAGTGCGTCAGTGATATCGTCCGCGAACTAGGCTGTCCGCAACCGCACGTGTCTCACCACCTGGGTATTCTTCGGAGTTCCGGTGTAGTGGAGGGGGTTCGCGAAGGGAAGCAGGTGTGCTATCGGATCACCCCGGTCATGCAGCGAGCACTCGCCGGTCGGAGGGGGAAGGCCCTCGATTTTGGCTGTTGCGAACTACGATTTCCCGAATCAGTACTGGCCACAGCTAAGGCTCGTGGCTTGCAGATGACGCTGAGATCATAACGATGCCACTCACCCTACTGGGACAACAGAATCCGCTTGCCTCTCCGTCTGAACAACTAAAACTGTTAACCGAGTGTGGTCCTCGTCTTCCCTTTGAGACACGACTGGCTCATGCCGGGCTATCTCCCCTATATACGACAGGCATTACGGTCTTCCAGATCAATGTCGGCAAACTCTGTAACCAAACCTGTCGCCACTGCCATGTCGACGCGGGGCCCGACCGCACGGAAATCATGTCGCGAGAAACCGCAGAGCTGTGCGTAGCCGCACTTGCCCAAACCGATATTCCTACAGTAGATGTTACCGGCGGTGCGCCTGAACTCAATCCGAATTTTCGGTGGCTGGTCGAACAAGCTCGGCGACTCAACCGGCAAGTCATGGATCGCTGTAATTTGTCCGTGTTACTGCTTCCTTCCCAGGTCGATCTCGCAGAGTTCTTAGCACGTCATCACGTAGAAATCATCGCCTCGCTCCCATCCTACCGAGCGAGCCAAACCGATACCCAGCGGGGGGACGGCATCTTTGAGAAATCGATACACGCACTCCGTCTCTTGAATCGATTCGGCTACGGACAACCGGACAGCGGCCTTGTCTTGAATCTTGTTTACAATCCGGTGGGAGCATTCTTGCCTCCGAAGCAGGAGGCCATTGAAGCCCAGTTCAAAAAGGAACTCCGCACCCGTCACGGCATCACATTTAACCGACTCTACACGATTACCAACATGCCGATCAGCCGGTTCTTGGAATTTCTCGTCGAGAGTGGGAACTACGACCAATACATGACGCGGCTGGTCAACGCGTTCAATCCCGCTGCTGCCACCGGAGTGATGTGCCGCTCGACACTCTCGATTGGCTGGGATGGCCGACTGTACGATTGCGACTTCAACCAAGTGCTCGACCTTCCGCTTAACCATGGCATGCCGTCCCATATCCGAGACTTCGACCCGACTCAGCTCCACCATCGCCGAATCATCACCCACAACCATTGTTACGGCTGCACGGCAGGCTCGGGTTCCTCGTGCGGAGGAGCCACTTCGTAACCGATCACCGATGGACCTGACTCTCTTCATATTTTTTCTGATCCTCCTTCTGGCCTTTGCCAACGGGACCAACGACGTGTCGAAAGCCATCGCCACCCTGGTCGGCAGCGGGATCGCCAACTACGGGACAGCTATCGCATGGGGAACCTTTTGGACCATGGTCGGTGCCTCCGCTTCGGCCTTTGTCGCTTCTGCTATGGTCAAAACCTTCAGTAGCGGCTTCATCGAGCCGGGCCTGGTGATTCCCGCAGTCCTTGCCCCGGCGGTTTTGTGTGGGGCTATCTTGTGGGTCCTCTTCGCGTCTAAGACAGGACTGCCGGTCTCCACGACGCATGCGTTGACCGGTGCGCTGGTGGGAGGAGGGTTGCTGGCGTTTGGCCTTGATGGGCTGATTTGGTCGACCGTCTCCAAGAAAATCGTGCTCCCGTTGTTGCTGAGCCCCTTTCTCTCGTTTGCCCTGTCCATGTTGTTTCATCCGTTTATTGCGATGATCGCCAAACGCTGGGAGGGGCTCTGCGTGTGCATCATGCCCAGCCATCGAGCGCTCGTGACGATCGATCCACAGGGTTGCACACGCACCCTCTTTCAAGCCGGAGGCAGCGGCATGCCGGTCGCCGCGGTCCCATCGCAATGCGACCGGGCAGGATTATCCGGCCCCACCATCGGCCTCGACTCTCTCCACTGGCTCTCCAGTGGACTCGCCTCGCTCGCGCGAGGTACCAACGATGCCCCGAAGATCGCCGCGATGCTCTTGCTTGGCAGTACCATGACAACATGGCCAAGTCCCACCTGGCATATCCTCGCGTTTACCGGGGTGGCACTCGCCATGGGCATCGGTAGCTACTGGGGCGGGCAGCGCGTCACAGAGGTACTGGCTGAAAGGGTGACGAAGATGAACCATACAGAAGGCTTATCCGCCAATCTCACGACGTCGTCGTTGGTACTGCTGTCGGGTACGTTCGGCTTGCCTGTCTCAACCACTCATATCAGCAGCTCCGCGATCATCGGCATCGGACTCCTGAGAGGGACGGGTTCTCTTCGCTGGACCACGGTACGAGATATCGTGCTGGCCTGGCTTGTAACGATTCCGGCCGCCGCCTGTTTGGCCTGCGCCGCCTATTTCCTGCTTTCCAGGGCACTCCAGACCTTTTAGCCTTGTCACCGGCACTTCAGTCTGTTAAGGTGTCGCCTCATCTTCAGTCATTAATAACAATACAACTCACACATCATTATTTATGGTCTGGGACCCAAAAGATCCGTGGGGTAAGAAGTCTGACCCGCTTGAGGAAGCACTCAAGCAGGCTCAGTCGCAACTGAAAGATCTCTTTCCACCTGGTGGGTTGAAAAGTCTTCTCCCCGCTGGTGGTAGCTTGAATATCATTATTGCCGGTCTGCTGATCCTGCTGGTTTGGCAAAGTGTGTTCATCGTGGCACCTGATGAAGAAGGAGTAGTCAAACGGTTTGGTGTCCCGGTCCGCTCCGTCGAACCCGGACCTCACTTCAAGATTCCCTTCGTCGAAACCGTTCTGCAGCCGAAAGTCGCCAAACTGTATCGTGTAGAGGTGGGTTTCCGCACCAGTCAACAGGGGCGCCAGCAAATGGTTCCCCAGGAAGCATTGATGCTCACCGGTGACATGAACATCCTCGGAATTGAGTTTATCGTCCAATATAAGATCAAAGAAGCCCGGGAGTTTCTTTTCAATGTGGCAGATATCCATGAAACCATCGGCAAGGCAGCCGAAGCCTCTATGCGCGAAGTGGTCGGTAAGAGCAAGATCGACGAGGTCCTGACAACCGGCAAGGCCGAAATTCAACAGGGTACCATGACTCTGCTGCAATCCATCTTGGATCAGTACCACTCCGGTGTGCAGATTGCCGCCGTGCAACTCCAGGACGTCAACCCCCCGGACGCAGTTGCCGCCGCGTTCAAGGATGTAACCAACGCTAAAGAAGACCGGGAAAAGCTCATCAATCAAGCCCAAGGCTACCGCAACGACATCATTCCGAGGGCAAAAGGTGAAGCCGCCGAGCTGGTGAATCGAGCACGGGGATTTGCACAAGCTCGGGTCAATCGTTCACAGGGAGAGACAAACCGCTTCCTCGCCACTTTGAAGGAATATCAGCAGGCAAAGGATGTCATCAGCAAGCGCATTTACATCGAAACGCTGGAAGAGATACTCCCAAATGTAGAGAAAGTGATCATCGACGGCAAGGGCGGCGACCGCCTGCTGCCATACCTTCCCCTGGACCGTCTCTCCAAGTCTTCCTCAGCGGCCGTGGTCAAATCCACGCCTCAACCTGAGGTTGAGGAGCCTAGACCAGAGCCTCTCCCGACGCTGAAACCGAGAGGGACCCGATAATGACAAAGCAGGGATTGCTCATCACAGTCTTGGCCGTGATCGTTGGACTGTTCGTACTCGGCGCCTCACCGCTCTTCGTGGTCGATGTGATCCAGAACGCCATCGTCGTCCAACTCGGCAAACCCGTCCGCAATATCACCGAACCGGGGCTGTACATGAAAGTCCCGTTTGTTCAGGAAGTGACGTATTTTGAAAAGCGGTTGCTCGACTATGATTCCAACGCGCAAGACGTCATTACCCAAGATAAGAAGACGCTCTTACTGGATAACTTTGCAAAATGGAGGATTACCGACCCCCTAAAAGTCTATCAGGCGTTCCAGAGCCAACGTGGCGCCCTTCAGCGTCTGCACGACATCATCTACTCGGAGCTCCGCGTGGAGTTGGGTCGACATGATTTAATCGAAATTGTTTCCAGCACCAGAGCCGACATCATGCGCGTGGTCACCGAACGGGCCAATGAGAAGGCGTCGGCCTACGGTCTCGAGATTCAGGATGTTCGGATTAAGCGGGCAGACCTTCCGGAACAGAATGAAAAAGCTGTCTTTGCGCGTATGCAAGCGGAGCGGGAACGACAAGCCAAGCAGTATCGAGCCGAAGGTGCGGAAGAAGCACAAAAAATTCGCTCGGAAGCTGAGAAGGATCGAGAGATTATCCTCGCCCAAGCCTACAAGGAGTCAGAGGAACTTCGGGGAGGTGGCGACGCCAAGGCGTTTCGGATCTATGCAAATGCCTACCGGCAAGACCAGCGGTTTTTCGAGTTTACCCGTTCGATGGAAGCCTACAAAAACGTGTTCAAGGACGGGTCCATGCTCGTTATGAGTCCGGATTCTGAATTCTTTCGATATTTAAAGCAACGCTGACTTCATCACGACAGTCCTACGATTTTCCCAGTCCTCGGATCAAGACCGATCCGCTCACCGGCTGGTTTTTTCGGCAATCCTGGCATCAGCTGAATCCCAGAACACACGGCGGTCACAAATCCGGCTCCAGCCAAGACCCGTAGCTCACGAATCGGTACTATGAACCCGGTCGGCCTCCCCTTGAGCATAGGATCATGTGACAATGACAATGGAGTCTTAGCCATGCAGACGGGTAACCCTCCAAATCCCAAGGCTTCCGCCATATCGATCTGACGTTCCGCCGCCGGCTCAAATCTGACCGTTTCTGCTCCATACATCTGTGTGGCAATGGTCTGAATCTTCCTCCTGATTGGCCAAGAGAGTTCATACAGGTGCTGAAATTGAGAAGACTTTTCGGATGCCTTAGCCACCACCACGGCCAGCTGTTCGGCACCTTTCCCCCCATCAGCCCAATGAGTGGAGACCGCCGCATCGACAGCCCCCATCTTCAGCGACTGTTCACGAACCCAATCCAATTCGTCTAGAGGATCGTCCTTGAAGGCATTGACTGCAACCACTACCGGAACCCCATGAGCGCGAATATTGGCGATGTGCTGCTCAAGATTGGCGATTCCCTTCGACAACGCTTCCTGATTCGGCCCCGTCAAACTCAACGGCAATGGAGCCCCAGACTTGGCAACCCCTCCACCACCATGAAGCTTCAAGGCTCGTAGTGTGGCCACAACCACTGCAACAGCTGGGATAAGTCCAGACGTACGGCACTTAATATTAAAAAACTTCTCTGCCCCAAGATCACTCCCGAAACCGGCCTCAGTTATGACAAAATCAGCACATCGGAGAGCGATCGCATCAGAAATGATCGAGCAATTGCCGTGCGCGATATTGCCGAACGGTCCGGTATGAACGAAGGCGGGAGTGCCTTCAAGCGTTTGGACCAGGTTCGGCATGAGTGCGTCCTTCAGGAGAACGGCCATTGCCCCCACACAGTTAAGCTGTTCGGCCGTAACCGGATTTCCTGACTTGCCCAGCCCTACAAGGATCCGGCCAAGCCTCTCCCGGAGATCATGTGGGTTCTTGGCCAGCGCCAGCACAGCCATGACCTCCGAGGCCTCGGTGATAACGAACTGACTTCGGCGACCGCCACTTCCTTCCCCGAGTACGATCTCCCGTAGTGCCCGATCATTCATACTCAGCGATCGTGGCCACAGGACTTGATCCGAATCGATCGACAACCCGTTTCCATGGAACATGTGGTTGTCAAGGAACGCAGAAAGAAGATTATGGCTAGCTGCCACAGCGTGGGCATCACCCGTCAGATGAAGATTGATATCTTCCATCGGAACGACTTGGGCACGCCCGCCACCCGTTCCACCACCCTTCATGCCGAATACGGGACCTAAGGAGGGTTGCCTCAGGGTAAGCGCGGTCCGATGCCCTAGTCGAGAAAGCCCCATCGCGAGGCCTATGGATGTCGTCGTCTTTCCTTCCCCTAAAGGGGTGGGGTTAATCGCGGTGACCAGGACGTATCGTCCTTTGGGCTGATCATTAAGCCGATCCAAAGTCTTGAGGGAAACCTTAGCCTTATCCCTCCCGTAGAGAGTGAGTTCCTCAGGATGAAGTCCGAGCTGAAGACCGATATCACTGATGGGAATGGGATTAACAGACTGCGCGATTTCGAGGTCGCTCAAAGGACTAACTTTGCGGTCTATTTGGTTGGATCAAAATCAAATACAACGACATTGTGAGGATCGGTAAGAAGTGTGATTTTCAACACCTTGTTCTCCTCTTTCAAGCAGGCCAATGGGTCGAACAACCATTTACTCCAGAATGTATTTCCTTGGGTCAAGCGCTTGACCGTTTACCTTGACCATATAGTGAAGGTGGGGGCCTGTAGAAAGTCCTGAGCTTCCAACAAGCGCAATGACATCACCGCGCTCGACTCGCTGCCCTTCCTTCACGACCGCCTTCGCGAGGTGCCCATACAGCGTCTCGACTCCATACCCATGGTCGACACGGACCATGTTCCCAAGCTTCGGATCATAGCCGGTCGACGTAATCCGCCCCTGGGCAGGAGCACGGACGGGAGTATTTGGCGCCGCCCCGATGTCCAAGCCATCATGCCAGGCAGGTTTTTCAGTGAACGGAGAAATACGAGGGCCAAACCCTGATGTCACCCAACCTTTGACCGGCCAAATGGAGGGTGTTGACGCCCATCGAGTCGAGCGCTGTTCGGCCGCCTCTGACAATTCGCTGAGGAGGCGTTCTTGCGCAGTGGCCGCCCTCTCAAGCCAGTCGAGTCCGTCCTTGACCGACGCGACTGCCTCGAGATGACTCTTCGACGGTGCGATTCCGACGGCCAAATGTTGGTCGGTTCCTTCAACCCCGTCCTGCGGACCACCAGGAATTGATCCTATGCTCGTACTATTGTTCTCGTTATGACTGGGCAACGCCCCTTCTTCAAGAATTGGGACTTCCTCGCCGCCTCGACCATTCACCATATCGCCGGACTTTGGAACTTCTATACCCAACATGACCCGGAGCCTTTGATTGACCTCATTCATAGCTCCAATACGTTTCTTCAAATCATCAATGGCCGTGGTGAAAGCTGCAGTTTGCTCCCGTGCGCTCATCGCCTCGCTACGAAAGGAGGCCAACTCCCAGACTTCTCCCGTTCGCACGACATAATGCGAGACGACAGCGAGATCAATCAGTGCCAGAAATCCAGCACAAACCATCAGCCGGCGCAGGAGCTTCCTCGAAAAACTGAAGCGAAGGGGTTTCGCGGTGGAGCCCCTAAAGATTACAATCGTGTAGGAATCGCCATCTTGTGTAGTCGTCTGAGCCATAACTACCGCCCCCCATCATCCTGCTGGGCCTTGGCTTTCTCAGCCCAGTAAATTACCGACTTTCGTTCCTGGTGGTCAACCGAAAAAAGTGTGTTTGCAAGGCTGTATCACTCCCCTGGGCTAGGATGTCTCCCGGTTCACCCATTCAAGATACGGAGGCAACCCTTCCACTACAGGAATCGCTATTATTTCCGGCACCTTGTAGGAGTGAAGCTCTTGTATCGCTACCTGGAGAGAAGGGTATTGCCCGGAAGTCGTTTTGATCAACACGAGCGATTCTTGATCATTCATGATCTTACCTTCCCACCAATAGGTCGAACGCACCGTGGGAATAGTAGACGCACAGGCCGCTAGACGAGCACGTACCACATGCTCGGCAATCTTAGCCGCTTCATCTTGGTTGGATGTAGTGACCATAACAACAACCACATTGCCCGGATCAGCCTTCATCAGAAATCCAGGATACTCAAAGGCCTACCCACAATCAACTTCAACGGCCTATTACTCCTCGTCACCGGAATCGTATTGAGCAACATCTATGCCCAATTAGAAATGCTCATAAATGAACATATCTTTAATTTCCAATTGGTTATAGGCTATTAGTTGTTTGCATGGAAGGATGCTGAAGCCGGGAGTTGTCTGATAAACGACACGGTTAACCAATTTTTGTGAGGCACTGTTCAAGAACCGCCTATCGATAGACCGTGAATCAGTCTACTCGCAACCAATTGTTCTTTATATTATTTTCCAAGCTTTGCCAGCTCCGAGAAATACTGAGCAAAGGCCTTCATGCCACCTGAGGCCTGGCCCCAATCATAGTACTCGTTAGGAGCGTGATACCCATGTTCCGGCAAGCTCAATCCCATGAAGAGAACCGGAACCTTCCACGTGTTCTGCATCGTGACGACCGCACCGATTGACCCTCCCTCTCGTACAAAGGCAGGATCTTTACCGAATCCAGCCTTGAGGGCCCGTTTCACACATTCCACATAAGGCCCAGTAAAACTACCCTTGAACGGGTGAAGCATGCCTTCTCGTTCGACCTTCACGTTTAGATTCACCTTGGCAACATGTTTCTTCAACTTGGTAAATATCCGCTCGGGGGTTTGATTGGGGACCAGCCGCATGCTGACCTTCAGCTCGGCATGACCGGGCACCACCGTCTTGATACCTTGCCCTTGATAGCCTCCAGTTAAGCCATGAATTTCAAACGTTGGCGCTGCCCAGATCCGACGCATGACTTCAACTGGATTGTCCATCCTAAGAGATCGAAACCCGTAGGCATCCTTGAAACGCTTGACCTGGAAACCAGACTTGAGGAAGCTCTTGATCTCTTCCCTGGTCGGCTCGACCACATCGTCATAAAAGCCAGGGATTTTCACTCGACCGGTCCTCGCATCAAGACACGCATTCGCCACCTCTATCAATTCAGCCAGTGGGTTTCGTGCAGCCCCTCCCGTCACACCTGAATGGGCATCCTTCTCTCCGGTTCGGAGCGTCATCCGTGCACCAAGCAACCCTCGCAGCCCGGACGGCACGGCCGGCTTGCCTTTGGAAATCCAGATCGTATCCGAGACGACCACTGAATCCGGTCGTGGAACAGCGCTGCGGTCTCGAAGCCCTGCACGAAAATGAGGACTCCCGATCTCTTCTTCCAGTTCCCACAGAAAACGGATATTGATCGGTAGACCTTGCTCAATAGCATAACGGGCCCCGAACAAGGCGGTCAGGGCTGGCCCCTTGTCATCGGTAGCACCTCGGCCTTGATAGATGCCGTGCTTATTCCCAAACGCGAAGGGAGGATGCTTCCATTCCGGTTCTTGCGCAGGCTGTACATCCAGGTGGTTGTAGATCGTAACGGTTGGGTAGGTAGCCCCTGTTGTCCAGCCACCAGAGACGAGGGGATACCCTCCGGTCTCGACCACCTGAGCTTGGGCGCCCATCCCAGTCAGATACTGCGCGGCTAAATCCGCCATGCGTCGAATATCGTTCTTTCGGGATGAGTCCATACTGATCGACGGTATTTCCACCATCTGCCCCAAGAGATCCTCAAATGTCGGCCGTGACTCGGTAATGAACGTTCGAAGCTGCCGCTCATTTTTCATACAAGTGATCCTCCACAACAAAAAGACAGAGAATTATAGCGGCCATGTCCAGGAAGAGAAAGTCACTACGGAGCTCAGCGATGGAGATGATACAATGCGTCCACATGAGGAAATGGACTCAGTTCCTCGCCGTAATCCCTGTGGCATTTTTCGAAACTGTCCCGCCGCAGCTTGTGCTGGCGGAGGAGCCAATCGCCATCCAGCAAATACTGGAGGAGCCACGAGTCTACCACCTGAAGCACGTCACCATGCACGGCACAGCGCGGGATGTACAGCCGCTCGCGCCCTACACAGTTCCCAATGGAGAGAACTGTTACGGCGCGTATCTGTTTCGCTTGGAAGAAGATGAGGCGACAATTCCGGTGGCCGTATTGGGCATTTGCGGAAGACCACTGGTCCGAGACCCCGACATCGAGGATGGCGAACGTATCGAAGTCAGCGCGACGATCCAGGCGCCGAGTCACGGCGGATATTATCTCAGCTTCAAAGGATTGAAAGCGGTGACTGAACAAGAGGGTGTCGTGCAGGCTGTGGCTGATCGCATCCTTCCGCTCGTCGAGTAGCACTCGATACCCTACCCACCTGCGGGTATCGTCACTTTACTTTACAGCTCTTCAGGCCGGAGATATAGTCTCGTCAAGTTCAGTACTCTTCAATACAAGTAAAAATGGAGACGCCCCATGGCGTGGATCATCCTAGCCGTCTTGGCAATATTCATACTGCTCGTGATCGGCCTGTACAACAGTCTCGTACGGTTGACGGTTCAGACCGAAAACGCATGGGCGGACATCGACGTCCAGTTGAAACGGCGCCACGATCTGATTCCGAACCTCGTTGAAACGGTGAAGAGCTATGCCGGTCATGAGAAACAGACCCTGGAGGCCGTCATCGCAGCCCGCAATCGCGCAATGTCGGCGACAACTCCCTCGAGGAAAGCGGAAGCCGAAGGCATCTTGGCTCAATCGCTCAAATCTTTGTTTGCCGTGGCGGAAGCCTATCCCCAACTGCGCGCCGTCGAAAGTTTCACGCAACTACAGGCATCACTGAACCAGATCGAAGAAGCCGTACAGAATGCCCGTCGCTACTACAACGCGGTTGTTCGAGACTTGAACACAAAAATCCAGGAATTCCCCTCCAATATGATCGCCGACTCCTTCAGCTTCAGGACACGTGAATTCTTTGAGCTGACTGATGTCGCCGAGCGAGCCGTGCCGAAAGTCAGCTTCGAACAGACACGCTGATTGATCCCGTGGCCAGACTCCATCCGTTCACCCGCGCTCCTCTCTCACTGCCCCTTCTCAGCACCATCCTGCTTCCGGTCTATCTACTCATCATCGCCCAGAGTCCAGCGCAGGCTCGCACGATGGTCATCGAACAGTTCCACGCTGATATTCAGGTCCTCTCAGACGGAGACCTTATTGTCACTGAAACCATTCGCCCTCGATTTACGGGATCATGGAAGGGCTTAAAGCGTGACATCCCGGTCGAGTACCAGACACCACAGGGTTTCAATTACACCTTGCTGCTGGATCTCATCAGCGTAACAGACGAACACCACGTCCCGCTGAAGTACGAGACCTCTCGCGATCGGCACTATCGAACCTTCAAGGTCTGGTTACCGGATGCACAGAACACCACAAAGACGCTGATTCTGACGTACCGGGTATCGAATGGGTTGAAATACTTCGAGGAACATGACGAACTCTATTGGAATATCACGGGTGACGAATGGGACGTGCCGATCGAATCGGCAGGAGCCAGAATTCTTCTTCCTGCAGCGGCGACCGGCATCAAGGCCTTGGCATTCAGCGGGGCCTATGGGGCAAGAGAACAGGAAGCCGAGGTGGGCATCACCGGCCCGGAGGTTCTCTATCAGATGGCACGGCCGCTCGGCTTTCGCGAGGGGCTCACCGCGGTTGTCGGGTGGGACAAGGGAACCGTCGCCGAACCCACTTCACTACGACTGGCTGGCCTGTTCCTGCGATCCAACTGGCCGGTGGCCATACCTATGGTTGTTTGTGGTCTGATGTGGCGGCTGTGGTACGTGCGCGGTCGCGACCCACATCTCCGCCCCATTACGGTCGCCTATGAGCCACCGGCACAGCTGACACCTGCCGAACTCGGGACGCTCATCGACAATTCACCGGATTTGCGTGATATCACTGCGACATTGGTGGACCTCGCTGTTCGCGGGTTTCTCCGGATAGAGGAACGTCAGGAATCCCAATTCCTCGGCCTCTGGTCGAGCACATCGTTTGCGCTGCATCTCACAAGGAGCAGCACCGAGTGGGCAGACCTAAGGCCGCACGAACGAACGATCATGAACGGAATCTTTTCAAACGGGAACGCAACCGGCGTCACTTTGGCCGATCTTAAGAATCGCTTTTACATCTATCTGGATGGAATCAAATCCTCCCTCTTGGACCAACTCCTAAAGAAGGGATATTATGCGGCTCGCCCAGATCGTGTCAGATTCATCTATATGGCCATCGGTATTGCCGTGACCATCGCGTCGTTCTACGGAGCTGCAATCCTCCAAGAACATTATGGCATCGCACTCCAGACCGGTCTTGCGGCAGGGCTATTGTCAGGACTCGTCATCGTAGGATTCGGATGGTTCATGCCGGCTCGAACGATACGCGGCACACGAGTGCTTGAACAAGTGCTCGGGTTTGAGGAATTCCTGACTCGTGTTGAATCGGATCGCTTTGCACGGGTGATCAAGACACCTCAAATGTTCGAAAGGTTTTTGCCTTTTGCGATGGCGTTGGGAGTCGAACAGAATTGGGTCCGGGCCTTCGAGGGCATTTACACCCAGCCGCCCACCTGGTATCAAGGAACGGACCTCGCAAGCTTTCGTCCCGTTCGCTTTGTCAGGAACCTTTCGCAGATGTCGGCCACCACGCAAGCGGTGATGACCTCTGCCCCCAGGAGTTCCGGTGGATCCGGGTTCAGCAGTGGATCATCGGGCGGGAGATCAGGTGGTGGGTTCGGCGGCGGCGGCGGAAGCGGATTTTGAACCTCAAAGATGATGCGACAACCTTTCACGCTAGCCTTCGGGCTAACAGTAGCGCTTTCGGCTGGCTGTGCCGGCAGCCAAGGGTTCGATCGGTCCGCGATGACCGACGTCCTCCACATCGCCTCCGCCTCAGATAGCGGGAGTCGTGACCCATCAACCCAGAACTCTGCCTTCAGCCCGCCGGTTCGGCTCGCGGTCTTTTTTATAGATCACGAGTCCCCAAACCACCAGTCTCTGAGAAAAGTCGAGTGGCTCAGCGCGGATCGAGAACAACTCCTTCAGGGCCTGGCTTCCTTGCGAGATCAGAAACTGGTGACAGACATCTTTGTGTTGATGGATTCCACGGTCCAGGAGGGGAACACTGTTGGGATCAGGCAAGCCGGCGCCCGGTACGGAGCCGACGCAGTGTTGATCGTCGATGCAACCGGGGCGATCGATCGGTACAACAACCGCTATGCCTGGCTGTATCCCACACTGATTGGTGCCTATCTCGCGCCGGGCACTGAAAGCGCTGCCCTCGTAATAGCCACAGGCAGTCTGTGGGCGGTGCACTCCGACTGGCAAGCTCCTACCCAGACAGCCGAAGGCCTATCAACAATAGTCGGATCAGCGGTGTTCGTTGAAGATAGCGCCGCCCTACAGGAGGCGAAGGAGCACGCCATCCAAGCGCTCAGCACAAACATCGTCGAGCAGTTCCAACTCTGGGTGCACGAATCTCCTGCTCTTTCGCTGTTACGGTGAGTCGAAGCTCACGAGAACCCCCAACAAGAGCAAATGTTGGCCAGGAGTCAGGCCGGCAACACCGGGCCGGATCTCACCATCTTTGAAAAATCCGCCTCCAACTCCCGTAGATTCATCGTAGCGGTGTTCAACTCGCACCAGCGTATTCGTCCATTGATACGGAAGCTTGTACTCGACAGTGGACGTCATAGCCTTCACAAACTGCTCTGCCCCGGTCCACCGGCCATTTCGATCCCAATAAAACTCGGGCCGAACCGCCACAGACCAAGGACCGGTAATATGCCATCTCACGACGATATTCCCACCCATGACAAAGGCCCTGGGGCTTCCAACCCGTCCAGCGACATTTTCTGTTCCAATATCAAACGATGCGGCGACCGTCACATCGTCACCTTTCCATTCCACGATGTGATTCCCGTACAAGCGCCAAAACTCTAGCGAAGTATCCGTTTGATCTGGCCCCCCATAGAGTGTTTGGATCAGCGTCAATCGTGGGGTGGCTCGCCACACCCATCGCCCGCCATAGCTCGGGAGATCGTTCGGACGGGCCAGGTGATAGTAGCTATTCACAACAAACGTCGCGACCGTGAAATCTTCTCTCAGAGGATACTGAACGTTCACACCCAGCATCATATAGGGGCTATTATCGGCAATCCAAGAACGGGTGTAGTTGGCATTGTCTCTGGCATAGAGCGATTCGTACCCCATTAGGCTGTTAAACAACCCGGCCGTCACCATCAGTCCCCTTCCGAGCGGCGCAAGATAGGACACATTGGCGCGATGAATGTGGCGCAATACATCCGATCCATCGATCCGCCGTTCACCCTGTAAAAAAGCAAACCCCTCCGTATCCCGTCCTCCTTGGAAACCCAGCTCCATGCCCCAGCGTGAAGCCGTGCTGACATCTTTCCGCACATAGGCCAGACCCATGTTGGGAGATAACTCGTTATGATGCGAGGCTGTGGCGCGGTGGCGCCAGAGGTGGTTATCAGGAAAATTGAAATTGCCGACGTACCCGACATCCACATATGCCCCATAATGCCAATCTTGAGTCGGCGATGGTGATCGCGGAGCACCTCCGTCAGTCTCTGTATCCGACTCAATGCCGTAGGGTCCCTGGCCAAAAGCCGACGGAGCAAGCACAGCCGCTACCAACAAAGAAGCCAAGAATGGAGCCCTGACGCGATGTAAGCTGCAGAAACTCATGAACCTCTTCTAGAGATTCTGTACCGGTTTCACGCTCGTGAAGTTTCCTCTCGATAGGACATGGTAGGAGAGTCAGAACATCTGCGCAAGGAGATGTCGCTACGAGGTGAGTCGACGATAGTGGCGCAACAAGAGAGCACCGCCCCAGAGGAAAGAACCGAGCATCAGGAGGATACCGAGATTGTACGTGAGATGCGCCAATCGATGATCCCATTCCAATAAGCCCAGCATCGTCAGAATATTATTCCAGTCATGTCCGTCGGTTTCTTTTCCGGTGACGCCGCCGATGAGCATCAGGTCCAATGCCCGCGCATCGTTGATGTACGGAGCGATGTCCATCAGACTCTCCGCTGTCCACCACAAGGCTACCGAAGCGCCGAAGGGATCACGCGTCTTGATCAGGAAGGTGCCGAGGCAGATCATCGGCATGAGAATCTGGCCCAGCGTTCCTCCTAGAATCGTCATGAAGCGACCGAACGGGATGAAGACCACATGGCCGGCTTCATGAAAGGGCAGATTGATCAAGTGCAGGAACGACTCGCCGGTATAATTTGTTTCGAGCGGCGTCGTGATAAAGGCCCAGCCCCACCACACCATGGCTACGAACACGGCCGCTCGACCATAAAAGGTCATAGATTCGGTCGTGGTATCCGATTCAATGAGCCACTGCTTGGCTGTCAGGAACCATTCAGACTGTGTAAATGCTGGCTTGGCTGGTGAAAGGCGCCCCATTGCCGCAAGCGGTTTGTACTTGGCGAAGATAATCCCACATCGCACACATTCCGTTGCCTCCTCAACTCGTTCAGCCTGGCATTTCGGGCAATGCGTTGTAGGTGTCTCACTGGCGATCATGTCCCCACTCTAGGATCGAGGGAGGAATCGGACAAGGAAATCCCAAGAATAGTGCGTTGATAGAATGGATCGAGCGATCGAGGAAGCTGGATACACCCTTCGATTCGCTTGCTTCGCATGGAGAACAGGGCTGTTCTCAGGGCTCCCGATGAGGAGGATTTTTTGTATGAGTTACTTGCAGCAGACCATCAAAGCCGTGATTCGCCCTGGCGACGAAGCCGGTTACGTGGCTGAGTGCCTGGAAATCGCTGTCGTCACGCAAGGGCGGACTCTCGATGAAACCGTCAAGCATCTGCAAGAAGCAGCCGCGCTGCATCTGGAAGGCGAGTCGCTGGAGGCCTTTGGCTTACGCGACAAACCCACTCTGGTGCTGACCATGGAATTGGACCCCGTCCATGCCCAAGCTTCGTAGGCTCGCTGGTCGCGATCTCCTCACCATCCTCCAAGGGTTCGGTTTCCGACAGGTCTCTCAGCGGGGAAGTCACGCGAAGCTGGCTCGTGAAGTCGGGGGAGCACGCCAAGTCTTAACAGGTCCCCTCCATGCCGAGCTCGATCCGGGCACCTTACGCGCCATACTTCGCCAAGCGAGTCGATTCATTTCAGAGTCAGAGTTGCGCCCGCACTTCTATACATAAGGTCCACGCCCAAGTTGCAGATGATGAAGAGTGGGCAGACGAACCCCCCCTCTTAGACTCGACTCATTCTCTTTTCTGAAGTCCGAACGCCCGCTTTACTATCGCACCACCACATGGGCACACACGATCACGATGGCACTCGTGGCAAGCACGGCGATGAAGGTCCAACTGATGCAACGCCAGACTGTGCGCACCTTCTGGTATTCACGCTCATACGTCGATGTCGCCTCCCACTTGTCGCGTGTCCATTCCACGTCCACGCGCGTGTGTTTGTCTTGTTGGAACAAACGCCACAACCACACAGGGACCAGCAGGGTGAGAAAGCCGGCGATCCAGAGCTGAACGTGCTCTGCCACCCACTCGAAAAACCCCAGGCTGCCATTCCTCTTCGTCTCCTGCTGACTCCTGCCCCGTTCGTAGTGCTGACCAAGGCCACAGGGCTACTTTGACCGACCCCGCGTGCAACGGAACCCGGTCCTCGTGTCCCGTTTCGTTGGTGCACCTCCGTCACGAACCGTGGGGCGAATCCCGAACGACGTATTATTCCAGCCGCCTCCACGCATCATCCGGTAGTCCCCACTCGACGGACCGGTGGGGTTCCGCTCCGGGCTCTTGTGGTAGTACAGGCCGTCGTATCGGTCTGCCACCCATTCGGCCACATTGCCCGTCATGTCGAACAACCCAAAGGGATTGGCCTCATACGACCCAACCGGCGCGGTGGTGACTGCGCCATCGTCGTACCCGGACATGATGACCGACAGACGATTCCGGCCGCTCTCATCCGCGACGTTGGCGACCTCGCGCGTGCCAGGCGAGAAATTCCCCCACCAATAGGTCGTCTGTGTGCCAGCTCGAGTGGCATATTCAAACTCCGCCTCAGTCGGCAACCGCTTACCTGCCCAGCGGCAATAGGCCTCCGCGTCATGCCAGGAGACGTTAACGACGGGATGCTCGGCTCGGTCACTTGCAAACACATCCGATCCTGCTTCCGGCTGTCGCCAGGTGGCTCCTTTCGTCTCCTGCCATCCCTGGCCGTCAATCCAGACTTCTGCCGTGCCCTTCTTCTCAGCCGTGGTCTGATAGCCCGTGGCTTGGACAAACTGCTCGAACTGCCGGTTTGTGACTTCGTAGAGATCCAGAGAAAAGGGATCGAGCGTCACCTGATGCCGGGGCTGCGCGGACAGGACCAAGCCTGTGCAGGAGGCTGCTTGTTTCTTGAATTCTGTCTTGCAATCCTCAATGGCCCGATCCATCTCGTCATCACTGATCCCCATCCAGAAGGTGCCGCCCGGTACGAGCACCATGGGTGTCTCGACTTGGCCCGTGCGTGTCTGAGCGCGCGGTGGAGGCTGCGTCGAGGGCGGCGCGTGCGCCTCGTTATTCGGCGTCGCCGGCGCCGTGGCTCCTGCACCAGGACCGGCTTCGGGGCCACCGGAACGCGCCTCCTCCGTCGTCACCACCGCGTTCCTCTGCTCCTCCTCCTGGATCCGGTTCCGTAACTCCATGAGGGCCACGAAGAGGATCAGATCCACCACAACACAGATCGCGATAAGTACGGCATAGAAGATAATCAGGCGACGGCGGATTCGCGCAACATCGGCGGGATTATCTGCACTGAGTTTGTCCGTACCCCCGGCCTCCTTCGTGGTTATCAGCCGCTTGGCCTCTCGTTCTGAGTGATACAACATATACGCGCAGAACGCCGCGAGGACGAACATGAACGCCATCCACGCGACCATCTGCCTCATGAGATCTTCAGGAGACTCTAGCGCCATGTGCGTGCCTTTAATACGTGGGGGGGCCCAGGAACATTCAGGGCCGGGATATTGACCGAATAGTTGCAGAATGCGTATGGCCTATTGATGGCGATCCTAGTGATTATCTACTACACTGTAGAGTCGTGCTGGGATTCCGACAAGCAAATCAGCAGATTGGGGCAAACGAGTAAGGCGAAACAGCGAAGCCCCTAGTGGAAGGAAAAGGGACTGGCACCTTCGAAGTAGGCAAGCCATTCGCGATCATCCTTTCCGATCACCTGCAGTTGTGAACCAACGCAGCGGAAACGAGGATGAGAAATCAGGGCGGTACCTTGAGGCCGGTTCAATTGAACGGATTCACAATCCGTAGCTTCCCGAATACGGCACCGGTCTGAAAATCTTCTGAGTACAGGAGTGTCGCTCCAGCAACCAGTGCCGCCTCGAGAATCAAGGAATCCCAAAAGGATAGTGTTGCCTGACGGCTGCGCTGGATGGCCAACAGGATGAGGGACGTGTCGATCTGGACAATAGGGAAGGTTGCAAGATCCTGGACCGCCTTGAGTGCGGTCTCAGGAGTAAGGGGAGCAGCCAGCTTCTGGGTCACCGTCACATAGAACTCTTGCAGCACCTGCGTGCTCAGAATAATCTGCGTCCGCAGGTCCTGATCTCCAAGCAGATCCTGTGCACGACGTTGTTTTGAGGGGTCATCGGTGTCGAACAGATAGACGAGCACATTCGTATCAAGAAAAATGCGCCCCTTCATCGCCGATGCAGGTCATCACGGGTCCATCGGCGACGTCCACGCTTGGCGTTTGTACTCTGAGACAATCTCAATAGATCATTGATTGCTTGTTCTTTTCGGGCCTTCATCCCGGCATAATCGGCCAAATAGTCACGCACGATCGCATTGACAGACGTCCCCTCCTCCAGTGCCCGTAACCTCGCACGTTTCAGCGTGTCCCCTTCGATCACAATAGTTAAATTCGCCATGTCATACCTCCCGCTGACACGGGATCAGTGTAGCACAGCGCTTCATGAGCGGCAAAGATCGGCAGAGTCCTTGACCGCGAGTTTCATAGCGTTTCCCATCACCGCGGAGCGCACCGATGAAGGTGGTGAGGCTTGAACTTTTCACAAGGCCTGGCCCGTGCTTGGACCTGTCAGCAATGGCCGCCAGTAGCCAAGCAACCCTCCTCCCGCGCTGGCGACCCCGCACATCGCCAGAAAAGTACCCTTCCACTCTCTTCTTGTTCGGCAC
>JAHBWR010000063.1 GCA_019636875.1 Nitrospira sp. | reverse complement strand
GGCACTGATCCGCAAAGCCAAGCTGCAAGAGGGACTCTGCACGATCTTCGTAACGCACACAACGGCTGCGGTCACGACCGGTGAGATCGGGGAGGGGACGGAGCAGGATTTCTTGCAGGTGGTCGAGAAGATGATTCCGCGCATTCAGTTCCAACACACACATAACCCCGCCCATGCCTGGTCGCACATGGCTTCGTCGATTCTTGGACCATCGCTGACGGTGCCCGTGAGTGGCGGCAAGCTAGTGCTGGGCACGTGGCAATCCGTGATGCTGGTCGAACTGGACGGCCCGCGCGAACGTATGGTGCACGTGACGTTGATCCCCTGTTGAGGGTGGCATACAGCTCAGGGATTTTATGCGTCGGTCAATCGCGTCGCTCGCGTCAACGCGCCGTCATTCTGGCTGCGTGAAGTGGAGTTGGATCGCAAACGGCCGACGCCTGCAGGAGGCATAGCGCCCCACAGAATGAGAGGAGCCTGGCCTGCAGATGACCACCTCTGCTGATTCACGCGAGTCTGAACTCATCGCAAACCTCATCCACTTTCCATCAGATACGTGTCTATGGCTGAGAGCTTATGGGGCGAAGAGTTCAGCGAGAAGAGTCAGGACCTGTCTGCGTGTCAGTTCGTCGATTTTTCCTATACGTTTGACCAACCGACTTTTGTCCACTGTGCGGATTTGATCCAACACGAACTGCCCAGACTTGCCTTTAAATCGCACTGGCACGCGGGTGGGGTAAGGACGGCCTTTCGTCGTCATGGGGGCAATGATCACCGTATCGATGTGTTGGTTCATTTCGTCAGGGGAGATGATGAGGCACGGGCGGGTTTTGCGGATTTCACGGCCTTGAGTGGGATCGAGGCGGATGAGGTAGACGTCAAAGCGGGACGCTACCATGTCCACTCATTTCGATCCCATGTGGATGGAGCGGCTGATTCCTCAGCCTCCAGGCGATCGTCACCGTGGCGATGCATCTGCGCGAAGGCTTCATTCCACCCGGCGCGTGGTTTAGCTGCCGAGCGAATGACCAACTGCCCTTGTTGGATCTCGAGATCGACGGCTCCATGTAGGTGGCATTGGTCAATGATGGACTTCGGAATTCGGATGCCCTGTGAATTCCCGATTCGTACCACACGCGCTTTCATCAGTGCTCCTGCTCTGTTCAATCAGTATTGACTTGTAATTACATTGGATCTACGTTTTCTGTCAAGCCGTTTGGTCAGATTCACCTCGGGATAGGGGGGGGTGTAAGGAAGCATGAAGAGTGTTCGCATCGAATCGTGGAATAACGAAGTCGGAGGTCGATGTGAGGCAGCGTGGATTTCCAACGGCTGAGACTGTGGATTGATCATTCAGATGGTCTTTGGTACGTTTCTGGCCAGACCGCAAGGTCTGGTACATTTTCCCGTCCTTCCTGACCGGCCGTTCCACGTCACCAGAAATGTTGACTTTCTGAAGGCCTCGCCGGTCTAGGACCACAGCCCCACAGACTGAGAGGAACCTGGCCTGCTGATGACCCTTCCCACCGAACCGCGCGAGGCTGAACTCGTTTCGAACCCACGTCACTACCGTTACTACGACCTCGTCATGGCGGGCTTCGTGACGGTGCTGCTCTGCTCGAATCTGATTGGGCCGGGCAAGACCTGTATCCTCTTCGGCCTGACCTTCGGCGCCGGGAATCTGTTTTTCCCGATCTCCTATATCTTCGGCGACGTGCTGACCGAGGTCTATGGTTACGCGCGCACGCGCAAGGTCATCTGGGCGGGCTTCAGCGCGATGATCTTCGCGACGGTCATGGGGCTCTTTGTGATCCACATGCCCGGGGATCCGGACGAGCCCTTCAACGCCGAGCTCCAACCTGCTTTGGAACTCGTCTTCGGAAGCACGGGGCGGATCGTTGCCGCGTCGATTGTCGCCTACTGGTGCGGCGACTTCGTGAATAGCTATGTGATGGCGAAGATGAAGGTCTGGACTGAGGGGCGTCATCTCTGGACCCGCACGATCGGCTCGACCGCGGTCGGCCAGCTCGTCGACAGCGCCCTGTTCTATCCGATCGCCTTTCTCGGAACCTGGCAGTCCGGAACCATGCTCAAGGTCATCGCCTTCAACTGGGCGTTCAAGGTCTCCATCGAGATCCTCTTCACGCCGCTGACCTATGCGATTGTCGGCTGGCTGAAGCGCCAGGAGCACGAGGACTGGTACGACCGGCATACAAACTTCACCCCGTTCTCGTTGAAAGACTGAGCCGTCGTCTTCGCCGTAGTTCGTGGGAGAGACCAGGGGCGTCCCGCGAACCAGCATGATAGAATAACGTCAGCGAAAGAGAGAACATGCCATCCTGTAGCTCTCACGATGAGGGAGAGGTCTAGAGGGAAATCGGATCAAACCTTTTTGAGAAGGGAGAATATCCATGATGCGATATATGATGCCCAGAGTTGCCACAGTCGCCGCACTGGTGGTCCTTGTCACCACGACCCTGTTACCGTGGCAACCGGTGTTCGCCGAAGGCGGAGCGCGTCGTGATGTGGTGCGTTTGGAGCAGCAGAACCGGCAGGATGCTCTGAAGCTGGCCAAGGAAGCGGTAGGCCATGGCAAACAGGGTCATGCGGGTGCGCTCCTGACCAGTGCCGAAGCTGCGCTGGAGCACGCTATGAAGGCGGGTAAGAGTTCGCATATGGACGAGGGGATTGCAGAGCTGAACCAGGCCATTGAGCATGGGAAAGCGGGCCACGCCGATGTGGCGACCAAGCACGCTGAGCAAGCGGTCGCACACCTCTCAGCGATGTAGGAAGAGCCTAGTTGGAAAATCAAAAATGGCGAGCGTTCTGTGAGGATATGTGTGGTTCCAGGTTCTGACCAGTTGAGTCATGACCTCCTCGTATGACGCCATCGTTGTCGGCAGTGGGCCGGCTGGATCGACCGCCGCGTGGCAACTGGCGAGAGCAGGCGCGGACGTTGCCGTGCTCGAAAAGGCTGCATTGCCGCGGTACAAGACCTGTGGCGGTGGAATCATCGGGCGTGCCTTGCAAGCCTTGCCGCTGGATGTACGCCATGTGCTTGAGCAGGACTGCCATGCCGCTCAGTTGAATCTTTTTCCTGCTGGCTTATCGTTCACAACCCATCGACCGACGCCCATCGTCTCGATGACGATGCGCGATCAATTTGATTTCGCCCTTCTCTCAGCTGCACAAACGGCCGGAGCCACTGTGCACCAGCGCTGTACTGTCGAGGACATCTCGCACTGCGGCGACGGTGTGACGGTTGTGACCAACGTCGGCACGATGAAGGCCCAGTTTGTTATCGCGGCCGATGGGGCACTCAGCACGGTGGCTCGTAAGATGGGGATGGCCGACGGACGTGTGCTCATTCCGGCGCTTGAGTATGAGGCAATACTCCCACCGGACCAGTTGGATAAGTTTCATGGTGTGGCGCGATTTGATTTCGGTGTGCTTTCCCATGGGTATGCCTGGGCATTTCCCAAGAACAAGCACCTGTCGGTTGGCGTGCTGTCGACGGTGCAGCGGGGACGTGACCTGAAACACACAATGGTACGGTACCTTGAGCGACTTGGTTGTGGTTCGGCGACTCAGGTCCAACGGCACGGTTTTGTTATTCCGATCCGACCGCGAACCGGGCCTTTTGTTGAGAAGCGAGTGCTCTTGGTCGGCGATGCCGCCGGCCTTGCCGATCCGGTAACCGGGGAAGGCATTTCGTTCGCCATTCGCAGCGGTCTGATGGCGGCGCAATCCCTGATCGACGGACGTTTTGAAGAAGAGGCCGTCCGACATATATATACGCGGTCTTTAGCTGAGAGGATCCTTCCCGAGCTGCAAAGGGGCGGGCAGCTGGCCAAGCTCCTCTATGACTTTCCTCGCCTCAGATCGTGGGCCTTCTCATGGCAGGGGCAGCGGCTCTGTGAAGCGGTGACGGACGTGATGGCCGGAACACGACAGTATCGAGATCTCACCTTCAGGCCTCGAACCATGCTCCGCCTGCTCGCGCCTCCAAAGTTGAAGCACCTGGCCTACGAGCCCGCACGTCACAGAGACGGCCAGGCAGAATAGAAGACGGAATCCGCTGAGGAGTGCTCGACTATCGCCGGAGAAAGGCGATCCAGCGCCACAAGTTCAGCAGACTGGCAAGAGAGGCTGCGACATAGGTCAGCGCGGCGGCGGTGAGGATGCTGCGAGCCCCTTGCTCATCTTCGGGCGATAAGTATTGTCCTTGTCGGAGGACCGGAAGCGCGCGTTTGAAGCTGGCGTCCCACTCGACTGGAAGCGTGATGAAGTGGACGAGCGTGGAGATCCCCATCGTTGCCAGCCCGGCCAGCATGACGAGGACGCCCGCCGCGGGAGTCTTGGCTAAACCTGTCGCGATGGGAATTCCCATCATCAAGTACACGCCAAGTTTTTCTGCCCCCTGGGCGACCCGCACGAGTTTCGTGCGTTCCGCGAGCGGTTGATACCCCAGATGGTCTTGAATGGCGTGTCCGACCTCGTGGGCCGCGACCGTAATCGCCGTGAGTGATTTTCCGTCGAAGATCGCAGGCGTCAGGCGGACCGCTTTGATCACCGGATCGTAATGGTCGCCGGTCTCGGTGGGTTCGACCTTCACATGCTCCATGTCGAACCGATTGAGCAGGTGTCGCGCCAATTCTCCTCCGGTTCCTGGGTAGTCAGGACGGGGCGCACTATGTTTGGCAAACACGCGCCTGGTCCAGAGCTGCGGTCCGAAAATCACGAAGCCGATTATGACGAGTAGTAGGACAAGACGCATGGTGTTCCCTGGTTGCCTTAGTATACCTGGGCCGTATCACTCCTGCGAACTGTTCCTCGGGCAGCGCTCTACGATCGTTGAAACCTTCGGGTCTTTCCCATCCACGCCGGGTACGATATCCTAGACGGAACTAAGAACGACGAGTCTTGATTGAACGGCAACATGCTCCCATCTGAATCACGCCTTCTCAGTCGATTTTCAAATTGTGCAGCGATGTGCCTTATGATTGCCTGTGGCGTGCTCTGGGTTGGATGTAGCAGTGTTCCGGTGACAGCTCCAGACCGTGACCAAGAACCGATGAACGCCTTCCAACGGCTGGCAGCTCTGGAGGTGTCCTCAGACCGACTGTATCAGGCGGTTATGGATCAGGCCGACGCGGTGGGATATAGCCACCAGCTTGAGATGCAGTCGGACCTTGCCGACCCACTCCAGCCGGCTGACTTCACGCGCATCAAACAGTCCTTTGAGGGATCACTTAAAGTCATGCTGTTCGATCTGGCTCCTGCCAACTTTTGGGAACAGCATCTCGCTGAACACTATACCGAAACCCTCTCTCTCGAAGAGGCGCGCGCGCTTGTCGATGACTATGAACATCAGGTGCTGAACTCCTTGTCACGCGTGCAAGATCTCCGAAAGAGTTTTGTAACTGATCGCCTTCCAGATCTCTTACCGGTCGTCCGAGCACGATCGCAGTCGTTTGAAATCTCCAATGTGACGATGGTTCCGACACTCTTGCCCGGTGATCAGGTCATTCTCAATCGGTCTGCCTATCAGGCGGTCACTCCTCAGCGTGGAAATATCATCCTGTATCGCTATCCGGACGAGGAGGGGAAGCTCTTCGTTCATCGAGTCGTTGGTCTGCCCGGTGATCAAATTGAGATTCGACGACAGGTGCTCTTGGTGAACGACGAACCCGTATCGGAGCCCTATGCGCAGCACACCGATCCACCGATGGAAAGAGGGAATGTTCGCGATCATCTCGGTCCGATAATCGTTCCTCCGGAGTCCTATTTCCTGCTAGGGGACAATCGAGAGGAGAGTATGGATAGCCGCTTCCTCGGAACCATCAGCAGGGCCTCCATTCTCGGGCAGATCGTATTTCTCTACTGGTCGGTGGACCCAAACACTCGGTCACCTCGTTGGGAACGGCTGAATCAGCCGGTGCATTGACGCGAGCCTTCTTGCGGTATCGGAACCGCTCCTCAGACGCTCGTAGCTTGCGGGCTGAGGCCTAACATGGTAGGTGATAGCCCACTCCAGGCCGGTCATTACCAACACTACTTTGCTGGTGTTTGGTGGGGTCTGATGTGGGATTCAAGCGGTCGAAGAACGTGATGATCTGATCGTTGAGATGAGGTGATCTTTCGTGCTGGGCATGTGTGATCCAGTGTTGGCAATCTGTTCCATGCTGCTCGGTGGCGCGGCGGCCTACGTTATCCTCAGCATTGCCGAGCGCATGCGGGCAACCGAACAAGGCTCCTTCAAGATGCGTTGGCTCACGGTTGGAGCTGTCGCCGGTGGGCTCGAGATCTGGGCGATCCACTTTACCGGAAACCTTGCCTTCTGCCCGCCTATTCCCGCTGCTCAGGACGTTGACCTTGCCATTATTTCCATCCTCTCTGCCGTGGTGGCTGGAGCGCTCGCGGTGTACCTGATCAGCACGCATGATGGGAATCGCCTTACGCTCATGTCCGGTGGACTGATCATGGGCGCCTGCCTCATGGTGACACATTTCACAAGCTTGATGGCGATCCACCAGGTGGCTGATGTGCAGCAGGACTTAACCCTGTTCATCTTCTCTGTCACCGTGATGGTCGGCTTGGGTATCTTTGTCCTCCTGGTCGGGGGATGGAACATTCAATACGGCGATTGGCGGGTGACGGAGAAGGCAAGTGCCATGGGTGTCGCACTCTCCGCTTCCCATTTAGCAGGAATGATTCCTTCCTACAACTTTTCAGGCCTTCCGACTGCTGTTTCACCACCGGGAATCGAAGTGCAACTCCTCGCAGTTGTTGCCGTGTCCCTTTCGACCCTTCTAGCCATCATTGATCGGCAGGTGACGCGAGCGTCCAGTATGGCACGCCGCAGCCATACCCGCTTACTCGAAGCGATCGAAAGCGTCCCTCAGGGATTTTCACTGTTTGACGCGGCCGACCGTTTGGAGATTTGTAATCGTAAGTATCGTGAAGTGGTGTCTGGGGCCGGGGCCCAAGTTCAACCAGGCGACTCATTTGAGTCGATTATCCGTCGCGTCGCAGAACGAGGCGATATCCCCGAGGCGATCGGGAACCTCGAGTCTTGGGTGAACAAGCGGCTTGAAAAGCACTACAACCCACAAGGTCCGTACATTCAATATCGCTCCACTGGCGAGTGGGTACAGATCAATGAGAGGAAGACGCACGATGGCGGGATCGTCGCCATCACAACGGACATTACACCGCTCAAAAATGCCGAGCAGGCTGCTGAAGAAGCGAAAGCTCGCCTGGAGGAATCGTTGGCGTTGGTGGAAGCCGCAAAAGCCCGTATGCAGGAAGAACTGAATGTTGGACGGGATATCCAACGGAGCATGCTCCCACGTGCGTTTCCTGCCTTTCCTGATCGAAAGGAGTTGGAGCTGTATGCGGTGCTTGAGCCGGCGCTAGAAATCGGAGGTGATCTCTACGATTTCTTTCTGGTCGATGATCATCGGTTATGTTTTGTGGTCGGGGATGTATCGGGCAACGGTGTGCCAGCCGCACTCTTTATGGCCATGACCAAGATCATGGTCAAAACCAGAGCCATGTCCGATCCCTCGCCCGCCAGCATCGTGACCCACGTGAACGATGCGCTCAGCGCAGATAACGAATCCTGCATGTTCGTGACGCTGTACGTGGGCATCTTGAATCTCCGTGACGGGACGCTGCTCGCGACGAACGCAGGGCACAATCCTCCGCTGCTGAAGCGGCAGAACGGACCGTTCGAGTGGATGACGGCTCAGGACGGACCCATGGTCGGTCCCATGCCGGGAATTGCGTTCAAGGAAAGCACCATTCAATTGGGTCCGGGAGATGAGCTATTCCTGTATACGGATGGAGTCACTGAAGCCGATAATAGACGGCGCGAACTATTCGGCAACAACCGGTTGAAATCGGTGCTGAACGCATCTCGGGTCTCGTCCGTCGTCGAACGTCTCAACGAGGTCATGAATGCGGTGAGAGGCTTTGCCGGGGAGGTGCCGCAAGCCGACGACATTACGATGCTGGGATTGCGCTATCACGGCGTTGCGCCGTCGGATGTCGCGGCGAAGGTCTTTCACCAAATGATGCCCAACCAATTGATGGCTATCCCCGACCTGCAGACTGCATTTGAGGAGTATGTCTCGCAATGGACCGAGGCCAGGCCGCTGATTCCCACGCTGAACATGGCGCTCGATGATCTTCTTAACAACGTTGTGCAGTATGCCTTCCCCAATGATCCGACGGAACATCATATTGAAGTAGAAGGTGAAGTGCGTGAAGACTGTGTCGTGCTGACCATCATGGACGACGGAATTCCCTTCAACCCGCTCTCCGTCGCTCCGCCGGACCTGTCGGTATTGTTGCATGAGCGTGAAATCGGCGGCCTTGGGATTCATCTGATCCGGTCCATGTTCGACGAGGTGACATACCATCGCAAGGTCGGGCACAATGTGCTGACCATCAAGAAAAAGCTGGTCGCTGAAAAGCCTGCCCCAATCGGTCGTCCGGACATGACCGGAATCAGTGCGCTTGAAGCTGAGCGACGTCCGCAGGAGGTGCATGACGATTCTCGGAGGGTCGGTAGGGGGGTGGACATACAGCGCAAGGGGACCGTGCTGATTGTTACTCCACGGGACCGCTTCGACACTAATAGCGCTCCGGAGGTGGAGCGTGTGCTGATGGACCAGATTGGGCGAGGGGAACGGCAAATCATCCTCGACCTCTCGAAGATTTCGTATATTTCCTCTATCGGATTACGAGTCATACTCAAAGCCGTTGTGACGATGATGCCAACGGGTGGAAAAGTGGTGTTGTACGGAGGAAACGACCACGTTCGAGCGGTCCTCCAACTGAGCGGGGCACTGATGATGAGTCTCCACGCGCCTACGTTGGATGAAGCCGTCTCGAAAGTTCACGAAAGCCTCTCGTGACCAGCGTTCTGCTTACAGAGTCTCTCATTCCAGTAAGAGCTGAGCTGTCCATTCCTACGCTATTCTCAGGATGGAAGCGCAGGGCTGTCTTTGCTATGATTCGGCCGGCTGTGGCATGTGCGATGCCTGATAAACAAGGATGTCTGTTTACGACGCACAGAGCAGAACGGAGGGTTAATAGCCTATGTAGCGATGGACTCTCATCCCGACTGAGTCGTACTCTTTAACGTAGCCATCCTCAACGTGAAAGGAGCAGCAGCAATGGACCAAGGGACCCGACACACATTGACCGTGACCTCACGTGAAAACGACGGGATCACTATCGTGACCATGCAGGGCAGCCTTGCCGCCACCACGGCTGATCACGGAAACCAGGAAATGAAAAAGATTGTCGACGGGGGTGCGAGAAAGGTTGTCGTCAATCTGGCTGATGTAGACTATATCAGCAGTGGCGGCATCCGAGTCCTTATTTTGACGTGCAAGCAGCTCAACAACGTGCAAGGGGAGATGAAGATTGCGGCTGCGAAGGGTATGGTCAAAGAAGCTCTCGAAGCCAGCGGATTCAATCTCCTGAATCGAGTCTATGGAGAAAATGTTCAATTGTGCAACACAGAAGCGGAGGCTGTCGCGGCCTTCAAGGCCTAACAAGTCAGGGCTGGGTTCGCCCCACCTCGCACAATCAGGGTCATCTCTCCCTACCAAGATTCAGGCCGCTATCTGGTCGATGGTCTGAAGAGTTCTTTCTTTGCTCTCTTCTCGTTCTGATCAATTAGTTTCACCTTGATGCTGGTGTGCCTCGACATCTCTCCCAGGATGTCATTGTGTACGCCTTATTCCGTAGAACCCGTTGGAATGAACCTTGCGCGGGTTTTATGAAGAAGTTTTCATCTTGTCCTAATCATCCCTTCATCTTGCTGCATTATAAGGTGAGATCAGGATGAGTGCTGACCCTTGGCACCTGTGATGCCGCGGGTCCGGTGCTCGGGACAATGAGTCAGGCACATAGCACAAGGAGGAATTCGCCATGAAGGACGTCTCCAAAGGACTGGCCATATCCACATCCCTTATCCCCACAGCTACACGACGGGGAGCACAGCGGTTATCCCCGAAGCATTTGTTGGAGTTGGCGACCAGATTGTTCATCTTCAAAGCTGAGCGATGGAAACGACGCGCACTGTTCTATGAGCAGCATCGGGACTACTTTCCTCGCCTGTCGACCAGTCGATTCGTGGATCGATGCCATGAGCTGGAGGCATCCTATCGTGCTCTCGCACACATGATGTTTCTGCTTCCGGCGCAGGACCAGTTAGTATCGGTTCGTGCGCTGGCTTTACGGAGGTTGTGAAAGTAGACGGTCAGGATTTGATCCACTGATCTCTCATGCCCTAAATGGGATCGGCTTGTGATCGTCCTTGGGCGGACCGGTGAAGTCTCACCCGTCCGCCCAAGAGTGAAGGGCGATCATTCCTCGACGCTACGATTCCTCTCTCGTGAGACGCTCGATCTGTGCTCTCCTCACGATCGTCGTCATCCGGTTCTGTGGATGCTTTCAGCGGTCCCACGGAAGGATGAGTATCGGTACTCCCTTGCGCTCTTACCTCATTCAACGTAACATCAACCGCCCGCGAAGCAGTCGCGTTGCGTTCCTGATTTCTGTATGTCTATCCACAGCGGAAAGGTAGTGATATCGCTCATGAAACATAGTCCATCTTCTGATTCTACGACACCGACAGCCACGGGCTTTTCACCGGGGTTCGCATCATTAGGTCTGGAGGCGTCACTGCTTACGACGTTGGAGGCCCTCGGCTACGAGGAACCGACCCCGATCCAGCGCGAGGCGGTTCCACCCCTGTTGGCAGGACGGGATCTTCTTGGGCAGGCCGCCACCGGAACGGGGAAAACGGCAGCGTTCGCCTTGCCGATGCTCCAACGAATCGGGCACGGACCGAGGACGCGTCCCTCGGCGCTGGTGCTGGTGCCCACGCGTGAATTGGCGATCCAAGTCGGTGAAGCCGTCCAACGTTATGGTAAGGAGTTGCGAGTGAGTGCGCTGTCTGTCTATGGAGGACAGGCTATCGGTCCTCAGCTCTCTGCGCTCAAACGCGGTGTCGACATTGTCGTGGCCACTCCTGGACGGGCACTTGATCACATCCGTCGGGGAACATTGAAACTTCAGCACATCCAGATCGTCGTCCTGGACGAAGCGGACGAAATGCTCGATATGGGATTTGCCGACGATCTGGATGCCATTTTGCAACAAACGCCGGACACAAAACAGACCGCCCTCTTCTCCGCGACGATGCCACAGAGAATTCGGTCGATCGCCCACCGGCATCTCCATGACCCAGTTGAGATTACAATCGCGAAAGAACCGGTCAAGGCCGGCACGGCTCCTCGCGTCAAGCAGACAGCCTATGTCGTGGTTAGGCCCCACCGTGCGGCGGCGCTGGCTCGTGTGATCGATGTGGTGGGAGCAAAGTCCGCGCTCGTGTTCTGTCGTACCAGGCTGGAGGTCGATGAGGTGACCGCAATGCTGACGGCGCGTGGGCATAAGGCCGAAGCGATCCACGGCGGTATGAGTCAAGGACAGCGTGATCGAGTGATGCAGTCGTTCAAGACCGGACAGACGGAATTATTGATCGCGACCGACGTGGCCGCGCGTGGGTTGGATATCCCTCATGTGTCCCACGTGATCAACTACGATCTGCCGTCTTCCGCCGAGGTGTATGTTCATCGGATCGGTCGGACCGGTCGAGCAGGTCGGGAAGGTGACGCCATCACCATTCTTGACCCGCGGGAACAACGCTTGTTGCGGAGTATTGAGCAGCACACAAAGGCCCGTGTGGTCGTCCAACCGATTCCCACCGTGAAAGAGCTCCGGCTTAAACAGATCGAGCGTGTGCAGGCCGCGATAGAAGACGCGCTGAAAGAAGACGAGTTGGAAGTCTTTCAGACTCTTGTCGAACGGATGACTGTCGAATCTCCTGTGACCGACGTGGCGGCAGCGGCAATCAAGCTCCTGGTTCGCGCCCAGGGCGGTGAGCGTCCGGAGAAGGAGATTCCCGCTGCTCCGAGCCGACCACCTGATGTGGGACGGTCGATTCGGGATACCGGTCGATCTGGAGGTCGGCCTCAGGCGGGTGTTGGCGCAGCGAGGAGTCAACCGGCTGGGCGGATGCGACGGAGTGGGCGAGAGGCCGGCATGGCACGTGTCTACATTGGGGCGGGACGAGAGGCCGGCATCCGACCAGGTGATTTAGTGGGTGCGATCGCGAATGAAGCGAAAGTCCGGTCCAGCGTCATCGGCGCCATCGAAATCGAAGAGCGGTTCTCGATTGTAGATGTCCCGGAATCTATGGCTCATATTATTATTGATGTTCTGGGACGCGCTTGGATCAAGGGACGAAAGGTTCCAGTCCGCCTGTTCCGAGACTAGGCTTATCATGTGTCATAGTCAGATTATTCACCCATTTATAATGGTGACGTGCGCTGAGTTCAGGTTGCGTTAATTGACGAGCCAGATAGTATGGGTCTATCGTGACACTTGTTTGCTCAGATATGTCTGCTCGACCCTTCTCATGAAGGACGAGCAGCCTGTCGTCCCTGCCTCAGTTAGGCTCCCAGAGATCACAGTCAAAGCGGTTGTGCTGTCGGTGACGCTTGCCGCGCTTCTGGCTGCGGCCAATGCCTATCTGGGATTGTTTGCGGGGATGACGGTGTCGGCCTCTATCCCGGCAGCGGTTGCCTCCATGGCGATTTTGCGCCTGTTCCGTACGTCCAATATCCTTGAGAATAACATCGTGCAAACCGCTGCGTCCTCCGGCGAAGCGCTGGCCGCTGGGGTCATTTTTACAATTCCGGCGCTGCTCCTCGTAGGGTATTGGTCCGACTTTGACTACTGGGAAACAGTGCTCATTGCCACAGTCGGCGGGATCCTCGGTGTGTTGTTTACGATTCCACTACGCCGCGCACTGATCATCACGGCGCGGTTGCGTTTTCCCGAAGGCGTGGCGACGGCGGAAGTCTTGAAAGTGGCCGGGTCAGATCAACACGGACCCGACCATCGAGATTCGATCACGGCGTCTCGCTCCTTATTATGGTCGGCTTTGCTGGGGGCACTGGTGAAATTCGGGGAGAGCGGACTACGCTTGTGGGCGGACTCGTTGGAAGCTGCCGCACAGGTCGGGAGGACCGTCTTGTATGGCGGTCTGAATTTATCCCCCGCGTTGTTGGCCGTCGGGTTTATCTTGGGTGTACGAACCGCGCTGGTCGTGGTCCTTGGTGGGGTCATCGGATGGATCTTCTTGGTGCCGACGTATGGACTGGTTCATGGACTGCCATCCGATCGGACAGGAGTGACGGCGGCTATGATGATCTGGAGCGAGCACATCCGGTACGTCGGTATCGGGGCGATGTTGACGGGTGGGTTATGGACCTTGACGAAACTGCGCGAGCCGGTCTGGAACAGTCTTCAGACCCTGCGAGCGAGCTACCGTGCGGCCGGATCAATAGAGGCGAGCCGGCAACGTGTACGCACGGAGCAGGACGCTTCGATCCTGTGGATTATTGTGCCACTTGTGCTTTCATTGCTCCCCATGGCGTGGATCTATTCGCGTGTGGTGGAGAGTTGGTCGGTTGCTGTGATCATGACGCTTGTGATGGGAATCGCCGCGTTTCTCTTTTCGTCGGTCGCGGCCTACATGGCTGGACTGGTGGGAAGTTCCAGTAATCCTGTGTCTGGTGTGACGATCGCCACGATCATGATGGCCTCGCTCCTGCTGCTCGTCTTTCTGGGACCTAAGCATCCCGCTGGACCGGCTGCTGCGTTGGTGATCGGCGCTGTTGTCTGTTGCGCAGCCGCCATGGGAGGAGACAACCTGCAGGATCTCAAGACAGGGCATCTGGTCGGAGCGACACCTTGGAAACAACAGGTCATGCAAGTTGTCGGTGTTCTGACCGGAGCCCTGGTGATTGTGCCGGTTCTCTCTCTACTCCAAGCTAAGTATGGGATCGGTCCACCCACGAGTGATCATCCCCATCCGCTCATTGCTCCACAGGCGACACTCATGGCCAATTTCACGCGAGCGGTGTTCGGCGGAAATCTCCCGTGGTCGCTGGTGGGGTTAGGGATGGCCATCGGCATTCTGGTCATTATGGTGGATCGTCGGCAGGAACGTCGCGGGAGCCGGTTACGGCTACCTGTCCTGGCGGTGGCACTCGGGATCTATTTGCCACTGAAACTCTCTGCGGCAATTTTTCTTGGCGGGGTACTTGCAGTCTTGGCGAGCAGGAAACAGGTTGATGGTGAGCCTGTGTCCTCACAACGCGGGTTGCTCTTTTCCGCTGGACTCATTACTGGGGAGGCTTTGATGGGCATCATGCTGGCCATGCCGATTGCACTCTCAGGACTTTGGCCCAATCTTGTATCTGATCCGTTTGTGGTGTTTGCAGCACCTCCATTGGGCGGTTGGCCAGGGCTGGTCGTGATGCTACTGGTCGCGTGGTTTCTGTATCGGCAGGCAGTTGGTTCCCCGGACCATCGGCGCAACTGCACGTTCCCTCCTTCCTCGAACTCATGATCGTAGCCGGATGAAGAAGGACTGACGATGGATGATCGATCTACAGATCTAGCGGGGTTCCTGACGGCCATCTATGAAGTCGAAGGACCTGAACTGAGAGCGCGTGCCACAGCGGAGCGGATTTGCTTTGATCAGACGATTGAGGCTGAAAAAGATCTCCTACCGTCGTTGCTCCAATCCACGATTCTTGGGCACCTCGATGGATTGCGACCGATTTCAGGTGGACGGTATGAAGCGACAATCAGATATCGAGGTGAGCTCATCGGCACTGATTGTAGCGATCTGTTGAACGTCTTGTATGGGACCAGCAGTCTTCGCGGCGATGTGAAGTTATTGTCCTTCACGATGACGAACGAGCGACTCTGTTTCTGGCGTGGCCCGCGCTTTGGGATAGACGAACTGAGAAACGCCGTTGGGGTTGTTGGGCGTCCACTGCTCTGTGGGGTGCTCAAGCCGCTCGGTCGCTCTCCCCAAGAGCTCGCTCAACTGGCAACTCAATTTGTCGAGGGCGGTGTCGATGTCATCAAAGACGATCAGGGATTGGTCGATCAGCGCTGGGCTCCATTTGAGGATCGGGTCGCCCGCTGTGCCGACGCGATCGGACGAGCCAGTCAGTGTCGCGGGAGACGCTGCCTTTATTTTGCGCATGTCAGTGGCGCATGGGATGTAATGCGGCGGCGAGCTATCTATGCAAAAACTGTCGGGGCAACGGGACTCTTAGTCGCGCCAGGGTTGACGGGGTTTGATGCGCTGCGGACGCTGTGCGCGGATGACGAGCTTATGCTGCCCGTGGCATGCCATCCTGCGTTCCTCGGTGCAGCCGTCGGTGAGTGCCGGAGCGGACTCGCACCGGCTGCACTATACGGGCTGCTCCCTCGATTGGTAGGGGCAGACATCACTATCTATCCCACGTTTGGCTCTGACTTCCTCATGTCACAACCGGAGTGTCTGTCGGTCGCGGCCAGCTGTCGGCAGTCGTGGGGTCAGCTCAAATCAATCATGCCGGCCGTTGGAGGGCGAATCGGGGCAAAGCGACTCACTGAGCTGGGCACCGTGTTGGGGTGTGATACGATCTTTGTGTTGGGGAGTCGACTCCAGCAAGATCAGGATGGGTTAGCACAAGCCATACAGGCATTACATCGAGTGTTGGCGACCTCGTTCCGGTAACGTGAGCTTCCGAAACCGCGAGGTGTTTGGTATTCTGTCTCTCGTCCTTGTTGAGCCGGTTTTTGTGGAAAGAGGGAATACGATGAGGGAGGTTACGATGAGAGTCTCTACGCGATTCCTTGAGGTCCTACGAATGATCAGCCGTCTCTGGTCCGACCTTCCATTGCTGGGTCGGCTACTCACAGCCTGGAAGAGGGGGAGCTACAGAGGCCTTTCGGTGCGCACCATTGTGTCTCTCGCCGCTGCACTGCTCTATATCATCAGTCCGATGGATTTACTGCCGGACTTCATTCCAGGAATCGGACTGCTCGACGATGCCGCGGTGCTGGGACTGTTGCTTCATAGCATCGCGCAGGATCTCGCCGCCTTTCGTGTGTGGGAACAGAATGACGAGAGGAGATCGTCCGTTTAGCGTCGCCGTTTTGGCCTTGCCGTTGGGGCGGAATGGAGTGGATTTTCCGGCCAGTGGTGTTTGGGGTAGCGACCGCGAAGCTCTTTCCTGACGTCATGGTAGGCCCGCGTCCAGAATCCTGCCAAGTCCTGCGTGACCTGCACCGGCCGTCCGGCAGGAGAGAGGAGATGTAACATGACAGGAATCTTTCCGCTCGCGACCCGCGGCGTCTCTTGACAGCCGAACATTTCCTGTAGGCGAACGGCCAACACAGGAATGTCACCCTGTTCGTAATCGATCCGGAGGCGGGATCCGCTTGGAACGACGATGTGAGGCGGCGCGAGTTGATCGAGACGTCGCTGTTGTTCGTAGGTGAGGAGAGCGTGGAGCGCCGGGGTAAGATCCAGTCGCTTCACCCGATGGAGGGAGGTAATGCCAGTCAGATAGGGACTGAGCCACGTATCCAATGTTCTTAGGAGGGTTTCGTTTGATAGATCGGGCCAATTCGACTGTGTATCCGTTGCCTGCCGGACCCATGTCACCCGAGCTCGCCACTCCTGAAGCTCCCTGGTAAACGGTAAGCATGCAAATCCTGCCTGACGAATACCGTGCAACAGGGCCTCCATCACGTGGTCTTCGTGTGGTTGGGGAATGACTTCGTCCCTGGTCACCACCGAACCAAGTTGGTGTCGGCGGGACGCTCGAACGGCACCAGCGGTCTCATCCCACGTTACTGATTCTTCCACAACGAGTTGGTCGCGATAGAGCGATTCAATGTCCTCTCTCGCAATCGGAGCTGCAAGGTTAATTCTTGCCCATGGTGTCCCTCCATCGAGGTCGGCGATAACCAAGAACGGTTCTCCATCCATAGGGTTTGGTCCGATGAACCGTGCACCGCGTCCATTGACGAGCCGATAGCGTGCGTCCTCACCGGGCTGTCGCTGCGCAATCCGATCAGGATAGGCCAGTGCAAGTAAGACTCCAACCGTCTGAGAAGGGTCGTGACCGTCGGCGCTTCTCGCATCGCATCGTTCACCGAGTTGACGGCGCCAGAGGTGCGCGGTTCGTTTTACCCGTTCGACGGTGGCTTGATTCGGTGCCAGGCCGACAGAGTCGTATTCTCCATGAAGGAGATCCACTCTGATGCGGAGGTCCGGATTCTGGTGGTCACGCGGCCCGTGAAATATATCGCGCTCGCTCAACAAGGCGGCCAGCTCGCACGCAAGATCTGCGAACCCCAGTGGTTTGGATTGAATCAGCATGTGTGAGAGACGAGGATGGACAGGCAACGTGGCCATGTGGCGACCATGTTCAGTCAATCGCCCCTCAGTGGAAAAGGCTCCAAGCCTGGTGAGCAACTCCTTGGATTGGTTGATCCCTCCGTGAGGTGGTGGAGTAAGCCAGGATAATTCTTCAGGATTCTGCGTGCCCCATTGGGCGAGATCGAGCATCAGTGGTGCCAGGTCTGCCTCCAACATCTCCGGCGGACGATGGGCGGCGAGCCCAGTCTGTTCCTTCTCAGTCCACAGCCGATAACAGATACCTGGTTCGAGACGTCCAGCTCGGCCACGACGCTGATCCGCTGCATCTTTGGTGACTCGGATCGTCTCCAATCGAGTAAGACCGGAGCGTGGATCGAATCGGGGAAGGCGCAGCCACCCTGAATCAATCACCACGCGAATGCCGTCGATCGTCACACTAGTTTCAGCAATCGATGTAGCAAGTACGACTTTCCGTGATCCCAGAGGAACCGGTCGAATGGCTGCGTCTTGCATCGCTTGGGGGAGTTCTCCGTGCAGAGGGGCAACATGTATGGACGCTCCAAGATCAGCATCCAATAACATCCGTTCGACTCGGCGGATGGTGGCGAGGCCTGGCAGGAAAACCAGCAGACTCCCTTGGTCTCGCGCAAGAGCACGCTTGATCGCTTGGGTGACGGTGTGGTCGAGAGGGCTGGTCATCGACTGATCAAGGTACCGGGTTTCCACCGGAAACATTCGACCTTGGCACGTGATGATCGGGGCCTGGCCCAAGAGATCGCTGACTGGCCCACAATTCAACGTCGCGGACATGACGAGCAGGCGAAGATCAGGACGAAACAGCCGCTGTGTCTCAAGGCACAAGGTGAGCCCCATCTCGGCCTGCAAGCTGCGTTCGTGGAATTCGTCAAACAGCACGATGCCATAGGCCTCAAGCGAAGGGTCCTGATGAAGCATCCTTGTAAGGATCCCCTCCGTCACAACCTCAATCCTCGTCGTTGGTCCGACCTTGGTCTCGAGCCTCATCCGGTAGCCTACAGTCTCTCCGACGCGCTCATTCAGTTCCTCCGCCATACGAGATGCGGCGGCTCGCGCGGCGAGCCGCCTGGGTTCTAGCAATAAGATCTTCCGATCCGATAGCCATGATTCTCCTAGGAGTGCCAGCGGGACTCGGGTCGTTTTCCCAGCTCCTGGTGCAGCCGTGAGGATGGCATTTGCACAGGCATGAAGGGTTTGTCGGATTGAGGGCAGGATCTCGTCTATTGGAAGTGGAAGCATGACGTGATAGGGTCAGAAATGCGTTGGTCAGACTGTATCAAAAAGTAGAGGCATGAAGGAATGCTGAGGTACCACGCTCTACAGGAGAGGAATGATGTCGATCTATCGTTGGAGTCTGGATATCCCAAGTCGGTCAGGTTGGTACTGGTTCCGCGGAGAAGCGGGCGAAACGGAGCCCTTTATCGTGCTTGTTGATGAGGCGGGACAATTCCAATGGCCGGATGGGGGATTCCAAGAAGTGTCGCTGGCACATGGTGAATGGGCTGGTCCGATTGAGGAGCCGGAAGTCTAGGATATCCATCGGTCAATGTTCTTGTGCCGTACAGTCCGCCTTACCTGCTGAGTATCGGTTATACAATTTCCGAGGCGGGATCGCACGTCGACGAACTCGCAGGTTGATCATCTCCACAGCTACCGAAAAGGCCATGGCAAAATAGATATAGCCCTTCGGCACGTGCACATCAAAGCCCTCGACCATGAGGGTGACCCCGACCAGAATTAGAAATGAGAGTGCCAGGATCTTGATCGTCGGATGGGTGTCGACAAATTCCCCGATGGCACGGGAGGCGAACAGCATGACAAGTACGGCGGCGATGATCGCAGTCGCCATGACGAAAATATCATCGACGAGGCCGACAGCCGTGATGACGGAGTCCAAGGAAAATACGATATCCAGCAACGCGATTTGAAACAGCATCATACCGAGACTGGTCGAGGCTATGGCTGCCTTGTGCTCATCGATTCCTTCCAAGCTCTGATGGATCTCGTGGGTAGCTTTGGCGAGGAGAAACAGCCCGCCTCCGATCAGGATAAGATCCCGTCCTGAAAGAGCTTGATTCATGACGGTGAAGAGAGGAGCGGTCAGGCCCATCATAAGGGAGATCGAAAACAGCAGCCCCAGCCGTGCGATCATGGCTAGGCCTAACCCCAGACGACGTGCCAGGTTCCGCTGATGTTCAGGAAGACGCCCGACGAGGACCGAAATGAAAATAATATTATCGATGCCCAGGACGATCTCCAGGGCCGTGAGGGTGGCGAGCGCCATCCACATTTCTGAGTTGG
>JAHBWR010000062.1 GCA_019636875.1 Nitrospira sp. | reverse complement strand
ACGATTCCCGCTAGCGTCAAAACCGTCGCCCCCCAGAGGGCGTTCTCATCAATAGTCAAAGACAGGACTCACTGCCTAGTGACCAACGGCATTCAGGTCCGATCAGCACGCCCCCTAAAGAACAAGACACGACTGGAACCAGGAGCTAACGAACCAGCAAGCTACAGCAGGCTGCAACATCCGTTCGCCAGCCATCTACGTGGGGCTGGTGCGATATTCAGCCAGGCATGAACTCATTGATCGAGCAAGGATATACCACCAGGTGCGCCTACACCGGTCAACGGTACCTTGACAAAGATTGACAAGAGACAGATATTGCAGACATCTTCGGCAGAGAAGGATCGGAGTGAAGCGGTATATTCTGAGAGCCAATCGCGGAGTCCTCAGCGATACAGGTAACAGTTAGGCGTAATGATCATCGTATCCTGGAACTGCGCCGGAGCATTTCGCAATAAGTTCACCTACCTCCAGAACTTACTTCCAGACGTCTGCGTCGTACAGGAATGTGAGGACCCAACGCGTAGTGCAAGTGACTCATACCGGAGGTGGAGTGAAAATTCGCTGTGGATTGGCAACAATAAGAACCGCGGGCTAGGCATATTCGCAAAGCCATATATCCACCTTGAACCGGTTGTTCTGAATGACGATGGACTTGAGACATTTCTCCCTTGCAGGATTGAAGGCGCAATGACACTTCTTAGGGTCTGGACGCGCCGGAGAGAGTCCTACGATTATAGATACATCGGGCAGCTTTGGAGGTACTTGAATCTACATGCAGAAGCACTCCGTTCCGAGATCTCCATCGTCATGGGTGACTTCAATAGCAATGTGATTTGGGATAAACGTCATGCCGAAGTAAGTCATACAAGCGTAGTCCAACAGCTATCGAATATTGGATTGGAGAGTCTCTATCATTATGCTCAGTCGGTGCCGCAAGGAAAAGAGAGAGACGCCACGCTCTTCTTGCAGCGGAATCTGAAGAAGCCATACCATATCGATTACGCTTTCATTCCAAAGAACCTCCTAACGTCCTCGACCATCGAAATCGGTGAAAGTCAGACATGGTTAAAATACAGCGACCACATGCCGGTAAGAGTGAAGATCGGTACTGTGCTATGACACCCAACCCTAACAAGGGTGTCGCCCACCTCAGAGGCTCTGAATCGAGGTCACATCTTGTTATGGGCAGAAGACCCCAGTCTCGTGCTCGATCGACAGAAAAGGTACCCAGAGTTTTTCTGAAGACTACCCTTGCCTCCGGTCTTTAATACACGTTCCCCCGCAGCAATGTAGCATCTATCCGTATTTGGCTTTCTCCACTGACACTGTATCCGATGAGATTCAATCCGTATCTGTTTGGATACCATCCCTCATAGCTAAAAGTCGCCGGGACTTTTCTTCAAACCAATGGACCGCAGGGACATTTGGAGAGGTCCACTCATTGCATAAAGCTCTGCATTGGACATGAACTAAGACAAGGTGTAGCTATTAGCCACGGAGTCTTTACGCCGAGAAATTCCCAAATGCCCAGCGCAGGGAGGAACTATGATGGTGAGAGTAGCCACCTTTAATCTCAACAACCTCTTTTCGCGATTTAATTTCCAAGGAGAAATCGGTGCCATTCCTCCCGAAGGAACTGGGGGCATTACCCTCACGTTTGAGCAGCACCACTTTGCAGCTCGGACGTTTGCAGGACGATTGGTGAAGACGAAGGATTCAGCGGATACGCACGAGATAGCCAAGCGAATCACGGAGATCATCAATGCTGATGTCCTGGCCGTCCAAGAAGTCGAACATATTGAGATCCTCAGGGAGTTCAACCGGGAGCACCTAGGAAATCTCTATCCACACATCGCGCTCGTTGAGGGGAATGATCGGCGACTCATTGATGTGGGAGTTGTTTCGAAGCTTCCGATCGGAACCATCGTTTCCCATCAAACGGCCGTTCACCCGGATGTGCCGAATCGCCGCGTATTCAGTCGCGATCTCCTTCAAGTAGAGATCCTGCACAACAACGGCAAGAAACTCTTCACCCTGTACAACACCCATTTGAAGAGCCACTTTGTGGCCCCTGGGGAAGACCCGATCCAAGGCGCCATCAACGCCAATAACTCGCGCAAAAGACAGGCTGAGATGATTTCACGCATCCTAACCAAGATGGAACGACCCAATGGGCGATTTATATTGGTCGGGGATATGAACGATCCCCCTGATTCTGAATTTCTTACACCCATACTCTCAGCCAACAACCAACCACTGATCAACGCGCTTGAGAATCCCTCGGAAACGAGACCGGCAAGAGCAGAGACTACGGGGCAGGGTCTTGGCCCTCAATCAAAGGCATGGACGCATCGTTTTAATCCACCCGGCGAGGAACCACCTCGTTATGAACTCTTTGACCACATCTGGGTCAGCCCGTCTCTTGCTGGAAAATTCTTCAATCCTACAATTGACCGACGCACCAAGCACACCGGAGACGGCAGCGACCACGACCCTGCATGGATTGACCTCGACCTCTAGATTAACCTAAGGGAGGTTGGCGAGCGATCACATGAGGTCCGGATGAATAACGTCCCATGGCCCATCATGCATCTTTCCCAGCCAGCCTCGGTTGAATTCCGCCTCGAACACGTCTAGCATTTCCCTGTTACAATCCGAGGGTTCCCTGAGTTCTATGAAGATCTCTTTTTTTATTTCCTTGATCGTGATGGCCGTGACTACGGGCTGCGCACTTGAGCAAGAAATATCGCGCACCCCCAGGACGGCTGCGGAGCAAGTCCTCTTGACCCAAGCGGTGGAACAGGCCCTCGTCAATTTCATCGTTCACTTGCCGGAAGGGGTCAATGTCGATGTCGATGCGACGGGGCTGGAGAGTGATCGATCTCGGCTTCGCATGACCAACGCGGACCTCGGCGCCATCGATCGCCCCTCGCGCGACATTTTGTACATTCGAGATCTCGTGGCCGCCGAGCTGGGACGCCGAGGCTATCGCGTCTCCGCTCGAGATACTGAGTCGCCATATTTGGTTCGCGTGATGGTGGAGTCGTTCGGAACCATGCAAGGGAGCATCTTTGTCGGGATGCCGCCGGTGCAGAGCGTGTTGATTCCGTTCTCGCTCCCCGAACTCACCCTCTACAAGCGACAAAACCAAAGCGGCTATACTCGGCTCCACTTGGATTTCTACGACAATCGGACCGGAGAGTTTCTCGGTTCAACACCCAAGCTGGTCGGACGGGCGTTTTACAATCAGTATACAGTGCTGATCTTCGTGACCTGGAATCACACCGATGTCACAGCTCCGCCGGTTGCGGGGCAATAAGCGAAAGGAGAACGTGCACCATCATGAAAAATGTCGAGATGACTGTCGAAGGAACCATGCTGACGATTCGTGTCGATCTGTCAAAGGAGTTTGGGCCATCTTCAACCGGCAAGACCATTATCATCGCCTCGACCGAAGGAAATGTGACGATTCCAAATAGACAAGAAAAAATTGGGCTCAATGTCTACCGAAAAAAGTAATACACGCGTCGGCTGTTCGGCCCTGTCGATTACTCCCTTTTGATAGGCCATTGCTTCAACCGGCTCTTGACAGATCAAAAACTTGGCTCCAGGCCTGACTACTTCGCTGCTCATCCCCAGAAACCTCACAGTCCTGTGGATAGCTTCACGAATGGTTGCATTGGAGACCACCGTACATGCGAAACTTTTGGGTCACCAAGCTGACAGGGATTGAAATGTGTGAAAACATTGAGAAGAACGGTGAGTGCCACTATTAGTTGTAGTTATGCTGCCATAGAGCAGATGCACAATAAATAGGCAGCTTGATAGACGCTCAAGCTCTGAGATAGAAATTCATCCTGAGACACTGGTTATACACACAGTTATCCACAGAAGATGGGGACGAAATAATACGACCTTCTTCCGTTGACACTCTCCCTGTCTATCTCCGACAATCTCGTAGCGTCGTCACGTGTCACATCTGCGCGATGATGAACCGAACGAATGTCTGATTCGGGCCTCGGCATTAACCTGATTCCATGAAATCCGACAGGAGAACGGCGAGATGGCCTGTCCTGTCTATGCATTGAGCTTCCTATGAAAATCCTTCCCATGGTGTTGCTGTGCTTGGCCTATTCGTTATTCGTCCTGGCTTGCACGCCACAGACGAAGCAGACAGCCGGCGACTCAAGCCAACTTACAAGGGTAACGGCAACCGGGTACTCTAAAGAAGGCTGTTTGCTGAACCTTAAACTGGAGGCACGCGAGCGGAACATGCGACTGAACCCCGACGACGTGCAAGTCGACTCCAAATCTCTCATGCTCTTGTTTCCGTTCTTTGATCGTGAAGGTTATCGGTGTTCAGGAGCTGTCACCGAGCGGGAGAAGCGAATCTTCACCCGAGATTCACTGTACCCGGTCGATTGATGATCCGATCAGATGTGTGCCACAAGATCTCACTGAGGCCATGCCCGGTTGAAAAGTGAATCAGGAACGAGCTACCATTCCAACACTCCTTACATTCGCGTGAGCATCAGTTGAGAGACCGATATGGCCGTTCAAGCTCGATGCCTCAATAAGGCCCTTGCTGTGAATTGGCTCATGGCCCAGTCGTTGAATATTCTCCTTTAAGGAAATGAGGCCTACCATGATCTTACCAGCTCTCGCCCTTCTATCGACCGTCACCCTGTTCTCCCAAAATGCAGCGGGTCTCGCCGCAGTATTTCCAACGACCAGCGACAGCTCAACCGGCGACCAGGCGACGCTCTATCTCTATCCGGTTCGCGATGACTCGTCCTCCCAGAAGAAAAATTCGGCCCCGATCCAGGCTGCAAAAGGAGAAAAACCGAAACAACCACAATCGCGTGCAAAAGAGAATGAACTAAAAACCGACAAGCAACGGCTCACTCAAAAAGAGCCGCAACAGAACGCCGCTGGTGAGCAAGGCAATTCGGAAAGCGAGTCTCCCCAAGAATTGAGTGCCCTGAAGACCAGTCTTCAGGAAGCCAAACAGCGCATCGATGAGCTGGAGCGAGAGCTTGCCATCAGCAATCTTGAGCATGCGAAGCGATGGATCGGCAAACTCGAACAACGACTCAGTACGAAAGATCAAGAAATCTCCACACTTCGGTCCACGGTCGAGGATGCTTCTAAGCTGAAGAGTGACTTGGCGACTCAAACGGAACAGTTGACTCAGGCCACGACGCGGGTCTCGGAGTTGGAGCAGCAGCTGTCGGGCAAAGAGCAGGAGCTCACCAAGACCAAGGATGAGCTCCAACAGGTGACCCAAAAGATCGAGGAGCTCACCCCACAACTCACAGCCCGCACCGAAGAACTGGCACAAGCAAAACGATCGATTTCGGACCTCGAACGCAAATTGTCGAAACAGGAGGAAACCGCTCGTGCACCGGAAGCGACCTCAGAAGACAGTAGCCCGTCTGCGGAGTTACCACCCGACGAAGAACTATCCGTAACCAACTTGCTCCCGCACAAATCTACTCGAACCGACATACCTGATTCTTCTGACGGTGATCTCGCCAAGGCCGGTCAGACTCTTTCCAGTATGCTCGGAGATGCGATCAAGAAAGGTCGTGTGGCGTTAGAACAAGGGAGAAACAGGCTGACGCTTACGTTGGCAAGTGGACAATTATTTGCCTCAGGTGAGGCCACCATGACTCCGGAAGGCACCTCGCTCATCGAACAGATCGGAACGATCCTGCAAAAATTCAGTTACCAGAGCATTGAAGTGGCGGGACATACCGATAGCATACCGGTGAAAAATGACCCGCAACGAACGTTTCGTGATAATGGCGAGCTTTCTCAGGCACGCGCTGAACATGCCAGCCAAGCATTGATCAACGGCGGGGTTGAAGGCGACCGCGTCAAGGCGATCGGCTACGCCGATACCAGACCCATTGCAACCAATGAGACTCGTAAAGGCCGGAGCAAAAACCGGCGAGTGGAGATCGTGGTTTCCTCGAACGCGTCGGCCGGGCCCACGGCTCAGGCTAAGTCACAAAGTGACCAGAAAACCACGCAGCCGGTTTCGCTGCATTCTCCACACAAGCCATGAGTTGCCGAATCTGTGGATGATTTTTGGTCGTAGGGGGAACCGCGCCGGTCGTTGTATACCTGAATTCTCTGCCTATGTCTGTTCTTACCGAGCTACCATTCTGAAGCGGACCAGCCCAGAAATATCCTCTGTGTTATTTGATCGTACAGCACGATTGCTCGATCGATTATAGCCGGCTTCAAAGGCAATTCTGGTGATCCACTCAGAGGAGGTGAACATCGCCCAATCCATCATCCCTTTCCACCACAGCGACTCATTGTCAATGAGACCATCGGATGAACGAGCGCTGCCATAGTTCCCCACCGTACTGAACAGGAGTTGAGGATTTTGTTCATAACTCATCGCCAAAGACGCGACGGGGTGTTCAATGCGAACCCCGGACCTGGATCGCAACTCTTGGCGATAGGTGAAGACCGGTGTGATGACCAGCTGGTTGGTTGGGCGAACAACGGCCGAGAGAGTCTGCGCTTTGATGTGACCATCGGCCTCTCCATTGAGCAGATCGCTCGCCAGAGTGTAGCTGGATGCCAACCGGAGATCCCAGCTCGCTCGGTGAAATGCTATCGCCCCTTCGATCGCATGGTTGGAGGAGCGTTGCGGCGTCACTCCAATCGGGTCTAATACACTATTGAACGAGTTTCTCGCATAGGCCACGCTCAGTTCCGGCCATGAAGGTCTATTGAGAAGCACTCCGACTCGTCCGTAGGTCTGTTCCAACCGAGATCGTGTCGATTCGGCTTCAACGTTATTCCAGGTTTGACCAATGGAGTTCCGAACCGTCACCCAACCTGTCCTCCACTCGCCCCACATCTCTCGATTGGCCCTATCGGGAGTCAGCAGGAAACCCTGCCCCGCATGGCGAAAGCTCAATCCGTATCGGAGGTTCCCTTCCGAACCAGTCAGCCCGACCCGAAACATGCGAGCCGAGGCATCAGTCCGGGCATTGCCCATCATCGACGGTGTGAACCACACCGCTCCAGCTTGGCTCCGTGCAACCTCTGCTTCGGTCGACACCCTCCCGTTGAACAGCGTCGTCGTCGCCGATAACTGTTCGATTCGAGGACGCTCACTATCTGGCGCAAGATCTCGAAGACGAGCGGTGGACACGGAAGGGAAAATCACGTTCGAGGCAAATGTCGTATGAAACACCTCAGCAGGAGCATGATGACCGACTGTCCCAAAGAACTGTTGTTCGGAAGGCATACCCATCGCCCAAGGCAGGCTCGCAGGAGCTTGGGCGTCGGCGGTATTGCCCCAAGAATGGGTAAGGAGGCCTAAAAGCAGGATGAAGAGGCTGAACGCGGGTAATGCACGTCCCATCGAAAGGCCAGCTGCTGGTTAGTCCCCATGAAGTGTAGCACTCGATAGTGTTCTGTTAAGTGATCCGGACTGGAGGTACACACCATGTTGGCAGGCCCTTCACACAAGAGGGAGACAGGCCAGGTGAGAGCCAGCTCTACCCGACCCATAGCTATTTTCTGGATTGGCACCACAGGATATAGATCTATTACCAACGCTTGCTCTCGCTCTAATCCCGGGAAGACGGAGTGATTACCCTCTACGCCTTCGTTGACTGTTAAAAAGCCTGACCCACAGCAAGACCAACTTCTCTATACCCATATCCTCCGCGTGCGCCGGTGCACCGGCTGTGTGCCAGTACACAGGCCTCCGTGCGATCATCAATCACAGAGATCAATAAAATAGAAAGCCGATTTCTTAATTCTACTTGTCTTACAAAGACTTACATGAGACTGGCATCGGCCTGGTTCTTGCTGATGGCTACAGCGCAAGTAGGTCGACATTTTTCAGTGAGTATTTGAATGCTTGGAGGGCAATGCCATGGACGGCACCTCAGTTATGACTACATCCAGGTCACATTCGGTGACCAAGAATAAGGCATATACCGGACCGTTGCAGACAATGGCCGCAATCGAGTCCGCCGCGTTTCAGGCTCAATATGTCGGTCGTGATATCGCAGCGGGATTGATTACAGGCGTGATGGCCATCCCGTTGTCGGTGGGCATCGCCATGATGTCTGATTATCCCATCAAGGTGGGGCTCGCCACCGTAGCGTTCGCCTGCTTGATCGGTTGGATGAATGCCTGGATCAGACCAGGCAACTTTATTGGCTGTCCTGGAATTGCCGCAGGATTGGCCCCGGTATTGGCCATGGGCGTGGCGACATTCGGGATGGAAAATATGGCCTTCGTGATCTTTCTGACAGCCGTCATGCAAGCCATTATCTGGAAGTTCAACTGGCAGCGCTACATCTTGCTGGCCGTGCCCACCTACCTTGTCGAAGGGTTGTTAGCCGGTATCGGCTTAAAAATCGCCATGAAGTTTCTTGGCTTTACCTATGAGCTCCCGGTTGAATTGGCAGCTGCTGATACGTTCTTTAACGGGGCCCGCATTCAAATGATGTTCATTTCCGTGGCTGGGCTTGGGTTGTTTGTCTATTTGTTCGCAAAATTTCGCTATGTGCAACCGGCCGTTCCATATTTCGTCATCATCGTTGCGGGCGTCATCCTAGCTCAATTCGTTCACGTACCCATGTTGCATGTAGAGGATGTACCGCTGTCACTGGCGCTTCCCCTTCCCCATTTTGACGGTGCCCTCACGTTGATCTATGTGTTTGGATTTGCCGCCATGCTCGCAACGATCGATGTGATCGAGCAGGTCATGAGCAACGCCGCTATCCAGAAAATCGACCCACTCAAGCGGACGTGCAACAGCAATAACAGCTTGTTGGCAATCTGGATCGCCAATATAGGATCAAGCTTCTTTGGCGGCATGACCAATCTGGATGGCCTGGCGAAAAGCACGACCAACCGACTGGCGGGTGCCTACACAAAGTTTTCCGTCTTGGTCATCGGATGTGTTGTGACCTTCTTTGTCCTCAACCCCCACTACCTGGAACTGCTGCCCAAGTTTGCCGTGGCCATCGTGATGATGTTCACTGGATGGAAGATGATTGCCGGGCTGATGCACGTGACCCACCACGGCCCTTACGCCATAGTCCTCGCCTTCCTGACCGGAGCCCTCGTGTATAAGGTGGGAATATTCGAAGGTCTGCTTGTGGCGATGGCCGTCCACGGCGTTGTCCACTACCTCGTGGATTCCCAGACCAACAAGCGACCGGCGAAGGCTATTGTCGGTGACTATTTTGCAAATCTACGCAAGGTCAGTAGCGAATATTGATCCGTACCTTTGATGCCAGCTGCACCTTCCCATAGGGGATAGCGTGTCTCAATAACCCAGGAGAATCTCGACGGTCTTCAGATAAAGCCGCTATACTGTTTACTTCCGGTACCGATTCTCGGGAGCCTGTCCGTAAATCAATCTCAGCGAGTTTCACGATGGCATCAGCCAAACACGCTCGGTCGAAGTCGCTGGTCTCGGCCCAATCTGAAGTGGCTGCTGCGGAAGTCCTCGCCTGGGTGAGCGATTGTCTGGATGGGGGACTCTGCTTCATCGCCAAGGGACTCCTCATTTTCGAAAACGCGCAGTTTGGAGAACTCGTCGAAGCACCGAGGGCGCCGTCTGCACCTGACTCTCCGACGTTACGATCTCAACTGTTTGCCGACGCCATCGTCTGGAACCAGGAAACCCTCGGCACCCGGGGGAGCAAGACCTATCGACTTGCCGATCGACAGGGTCAACCATTGGTGTATGAATGCCGCTTCAACGTCGTCCCGTACCACGGGGAAACCGGTGTGCTCTTGATCGTACAGAACGTCACCGAACATATGGAGCTCGTACACGAGGCCTCACAGATTGCCCGTTTTCAATCGGTACTGGGCCGTATTGGCACCCTCGCCGTTAGCGATGCACCGGCACACGTGTTGATGAATGAAGCCGTGAAACATACCGCAGAGGCCCTCGAGGTCGAACTGTGCAAGATTCTCGTTCCTCGGGAATCTGATGATCACCTGGCCGTCGTTGCAGGTATTGGCCTTGAACCAGAACTCATCGGAAAACTCACGATTGAGGGTGGAACCCATTCACAGGCGGGGTACGCAATCCGCGAACGGCTCCCCGTCGTGGTGCGAGACCTACGCAAGGAGACCCGTTTCACACCGTCGAAACTCCTGACCGAGCACGGAGGCATCGCGGGCATGTGCGTGCCGATGCTTGTGGAGGACCGGGTCTACGGCGCCATGACCGCCCATTCCAAGTCGGTTCGCGACTTCACGGTCAAGGAACTCGAGTTTCTCTGTACCGTCGCCAACACCGTGGCGACGGTGTTGGAACGTCGTCGTCGTGCGGATACCCAGCGGGACCTCTTCCATCGTTTGTTTATGTCGGCCCAGGATGGGATCATGCTGACCGATACCGAAGGCCGTATCCTTGAATGGAACCCGGCCTTGGAACGGATGACGGGTTGGAATCGCGACGAAGCACTCGGGCAACGACCATCTATCTTAAGGTCAGGCAAACTTTCCCCGGAATTCTACGAACGACTCTGGAAAGCAATTCGCTCCGGACTAGCCTTTGTGGATCGGTTCGTCAATCGGCGAAAGGACGGGTCAGAATTTTTGGTGTGGGAAAGCGTCAGCCCCGTCAAGGATCGTGATGGGACGACACAATTCTATTTGGCGATTCTCACAGACCTCAGCGAACGAGAGCAGATGCTGGAAGCGCTACGCCATGCCGAACAGGTCAAGTTGGTGGGACAACTGGCCGGAGGCATCTTGCACGAGGTCCGCAATCCGTTGATCGGACTCGGAAGTCTGGCGACGCACCTCGCAGAACAGGAACAATTGCCTCGCGGCGCCAGAGACCGTTGTGCGCTGATCGCGCGTGAAGCGGCCCGCATCGATGAACTCCTGGAATCTCATTTGAGCCAACTTCGTCCACGCCCGTTTGATCTCCAGCCTTGCAACCTGTTGTCCCTCATCGATGACATGCTGACCTTACTCAAACCAAATCTCCAGAAACAACGGATCACCATCCGAACGCTCATCCCGGAGGTGGGATCGATCGAGGCCTCCCGTGCCCATCTGCAGCAAGTGTTCCTCAATATCTCGATGAATGCCATTGATGCGATGCCGAATGGAGGAGAGTTGACGATCACGGCGGCACGCGTGGACAAGCAAGGCCCGGGCGTTTCGGTCACCTTCTCCGATACGGGGAAAGGCATCGAACCAGAAGATTTGCAACGCATCTTCGAGCCCTTCTTCACAAGCAGGAAGGCGAAGGGGGTCGGCCTAGGCCTGACGATCACCCATGACATCGTCGAACGGCACGGTGGACAATTGACGATCACCAGCCCTCCAGGCAGTGGAGCGATGGTCGAGGTCTGGCTGCCCTTGAAACGAGATACCTAACATGACATGGCAACTACTCTTGGTAGAAGACGAAGCCTCTATTCGGGAGGCGTTTGCCCTGCGCCTCGCCGATCAAGGCTATACCGTACAGACGGCGGGGTCCGGAGAAGAATGTTTGACCCTCTTGAAATCGGTCGAGCCGGATATTCTGGTGTTGGACCTGGTGATGCCGAATCTGTCGGGTCTGGATGTGCTCGAGCGCGTGAAACAGGCCTCGCCCAACTTGCTGGTCATTCTGCTGACCGCGCGGGGTACGGTCAAGGATGCCGTGGAAGCAACCAGGCTTGGGGCGTTTGACTTCGTCGCCAAGTCGATCGACATGGAAGACCTGCACTACGCGCTCAGACGTGCTGTGGAATTCTTAACGCTTCAGCGCCAGGTCCATCTGCACACAGGACAGGACACTGAACGCTATGCCTTACACCGCGTCATCGCTGAGAGCTCCGTCACACAGGCGTTCCTGACAGAGGTCCACGAATTGATAAAGAACGACCGGATCACGGTGCTCTTACAAGGCGAAACAGGAACCGGCAAACAATACACCGGCCGAGTCATTCACTTTAACGGAGCACGTGCCCAGAAACCCTGTATTGAGGTCGACTGCCCGTCGATCCCTCGTGAGCTGTTTGAAAGCGAACTGTTCGGACATGAGAAGGGGTCGTTTACCGGCGCCGCAGGCAGAAAGACGGGGTTGATCGAAATGGCGGACGGTGGGACCGTGCTGTTCGACGAAATCGGCGACCTCCCCCTGACGCTCCAAGCCAAACTCCTCCGGGTGATCGAAGAGCGGACCTTGCGGCGTGTCGGGGGATCGGCAACCATCCCGGTTGATGTTCGGTTCATGGCCGCTACAAACCGCAATCTGAAAGAGGCGGTGGCCAAAGGCGAGTTTCGCGAGGATCTCTATTTTCGGTTGAACGTCGTCTCCTTGACCGTTCCCCCTTTGCGCGAGCGGTCCGAAGACATCATCCCTCTGGCCCAACAATTTCTCACCCGGTCGGCGCTCTCACTCGGAAAACCGGCTCGTCTTCTAGGAGAAAGCGCACGCGCCCTCTTGCGCCGATACACCTTTCCGGGCAATGTGCGCGAACTAAGCAACCTGATCGAACGGGCGGTCCTCTTTTGCCCGAGCGAGACCCTCGAATCGCAACATTTCCCTTCGGATGTACAAGGCTCTCCCTCCAAGCCAGTCGGAGAGCCAACCCATCCAACCTCTACCTCGGCAGATGCGACCGACACCGCTCAGATCCACCTGTCTTTTTGTCTGGGCGAATCGTTGGCCGATCTCGAGGACCGCATTATCAACGAAGTGCTCCAACGTTCTGGCGGAAATAAGACTCAGGCTGCCAAACACCTCGGCGTGACACGCTGGATGCTCGATCGACGGCGCAAGCCCAATTCTTGAGTGAGCGCCGACGCACATCCACACAACTCCTCGTGCGCTGGCACACGACCGGGGTCTCGTATTACAGGAGAATCCCGGGCACCCCGCACCATGTTGCAGAAATTTCCCACGACCTTCGAACAATCCCCTTCTGCCTTTTCATGTAAAGTTTTGGACTGCCGATTGCATTAACTCATGGGGACCGAAGCGCGGGTTTCAAGCCGATAATCACCTCCGGTCTTCCCATTTTCTCGGAGCACGAACCATGATCGTACGATCTGTCGGACTCATCATTCTTTTTGTAGGCGCCTTCGACCTTGCCTGCCCATCGCTGAGCAGCGCCACATCCTCTCGAGCACAATCAGGACATGACAACGGTCGTTTCGCGCTGCAGTATGTCGAGGCGCTGACCCACTCCCACATGGCTACCTGGGCCGCAGCAGACCTGGGATGTCTGAGTCGAGCTCGGGCCGGTGCCGGAGGCGGATCACCAAAACTGATACCGGATGTGGCTCAGCGCTGTTGGGACGACACCTTGCACAGCCATACGGCCATGGTTTCCCAGCAGACAGAAGCCGGCGTGTTCAACGCCACAGGACAGGGGGTTGGTCTCGGCCTCTTGCACGATCGACACCGCGCTACGGAGAACTGGAAGGAATACCCGCCGGCGGTCTTCGTGTCTCCACCCATCGTTCTGAAAGACGCTGCTCCGATCCCCCAGATAACCGTCGTGCGGACCAGTCCAATCCAGCCATTCGCGCTGTCCAACATCAAGGAAGACTCACTGGTCTCCGTGTCTGGCCAGGCTGTGGATATCAAGATCGTCTACCCGGATCCTCTCACGGCGCCGCTTGCGCTCAGACCGGAGGAAATCTGGTGGGGAAACGGATCACAGCGTCACTTCGGACCAGTGCACGAGGTCGTCGCCCGGTTCATCGTGGTAACCGGCCTGCGCAAGCTCGGGTTTCCCGCAGACCGGGCGGTCATGAATGAGGGGCTTCCCGGTGGGCCACTGATTGCCACGACTCACTATGGACTGCGGCCTGACAACGGTCGGAAGTTCGATCAAGCCAATCCGGCTCAAGGCATCTTGAAAGGTGAACTCGTCGCAGGATCGGCTCAGTGGTGGGAACGCACGAATGCGGAGCCTTTCATACAGGCAGCCTTGGGTCGAGCCACCCATCTCACGGCCGAAGAACGCACAGGAATGCTGACTCGACTTTTGCTGATCGATCCGGAAGATGCAGAGACCCACAGTCTGCGTGGAGACGACAGCTATCAGGCTGTTCTGCAGCAGGGTGTGACACGGGGAGGTTTGGCAGCCCGGGACGAACCAGCTCTACAGCGGATCACCGAACTCTACTGGACTATTCAAGCGCAAACCTGGCGGCAAGAAGTCACCGCCGTATCAGAAGGGTACGAGCCGGCCGCCGATGCTATCTATCGCGCCCTGACGTCCTATGAGACCCTGGTTGCACAAGGGCGAGCCACACCGGAGCAACGCCGACGCCTCGGAGTGTTGACGCGATGGAATAATGATCCGACCGGTGCGCTTGCTCTCCATGAGGCGTTGCGACGCGACACTGCCACGGACACCCCCGAGTATGCGACGATCTTGACGGACATCGCCTGGGATCGGATCCAGTTTGTCTCGTGGAATCGACGCTACGACCATCCCTGGCTGCAGCAGGCCCAGGCCGAAGCCGAACAGGCCGTTGAGTTGTTGACTCAGCCATATGACAGGCTCTACGCACACTATGCGCAGGTTGCGGTGGAATCACTCTCGGTGCCGCGCAATCTGGATCAGTTTCAGCAACGAATGTGGCAGGTCAAGCAGGATTTAGACCAGATTCCTGGGGTCAAGGGACTGCAAGGCCAACTCGTTGCCAATGATCTCGTCAAGTCGCTGACCCCGGATGCCGCTGCCATTGTCCTGCCGAGTCCTCCGCGCTCGCCCGACGTGCTCGACGTGTCCGTCCACGCCAATCCACCCAAGCAGGACATCCTGTGGCGATGGGACTTCAACCACGACGAGCCGGGATTCCCTCCTGCCGGCTTTGTAGGATTGAGCCGGGACGATGAGAACACAGCCGTCTGGGAAATCCAAGTCGATCAGGACACATCAAGTGGTGTCCAACGACTGGTCCGCTCGCCTGCCTGTTCGTTACAGGACTGCGTGCGGCTCCTCGTCGCAGAGACAGTGAGAACGACCTATCCCGATGTCACCGTTCAGGTGCGCCCCCCAAGCGAGACCGATCACAGTGAACTCGGTATTGCCATCGCCGTCACCGACCGCGACAATTATTATGCGATTACGCTCCAGCCAGGAACCGGCCTGGTGACGACCAGACGCGTCACGGACGGCAAGGTGACCGTGCTGGGACATGTTACCGCGAAGCTCGTGCCCAAGCTTTGGCATACGATGCGCGTCCAACGGATCAACTTTCTGCATCTCGACAAGGGCCGGCTTGCGGTCTATATCGACGGCGCCCAGGTTGCGGCAGTCGAGGATGCCGTGCTCCCTCAGGAAGGACAGGTCGGCCTGATTGCCATGGGCCCGTCAGCGGCGCAGTTCGACGGCCTCCATGTGCTGGACCTGGTCTCAAACCGGACCTTCTCTCAACCCGCCGCGTACTAGGAGTTAGAGACCATGAAACACCTACGAGCACTTGAAGATCAAAGCGTCTACATCCTGCGTGAGGCCTACAAGCACTTCGATGATCTGGCGATGCTGTGGTCCATGGGCAAAGACTCGACCGTGTTGCTCTGGCTGGCAAGAAAAGCCTTCTTTGGACATGTCCCGTTTCCGTTGGTGCACATTGATACCGGCTATGAAATGCCGGAGCTGATCGAGTATCGCGATCGGCTCTGCCGAGAATGGCGCCTCGATCTCGTCGTGGGGCAAAATACCGACGTCCTGACGGCCGGCATGGGTCCACAACAAGGACGCGTCACGTGCTGCACCGCCATGAAGATCGATGCCTTGAAGCAAACCATCGCGAAACACAAGTGGACGGCGATCATCTTGGGAATTCGTGCCGATGAAGAAGGCACCCGTGCCAAAGAGCGATACTTTTCACTGCGTGATAAGCATGGGGAGTGGGATTTCCGAGACCAGCCGCCGGAGCTGTGGGACCAATTCAACACCACCTTCCCGGCCGGCTCGCATATCCGCGTCCATCCTCTGCTGGATTGGACAGAGCTGAATATCTGGGAGTATCTCGAACTCGAGCGAGTGCCCCTACCCCCACTCTATTTCGACCAAGGCAACGGCATGCGTTATCGAAGTTTAGGCTGCGTGCCTTGCACCGGAACCGTGTCGTCATGCGCTTCTACGATCCCACAAATTATTTCTGAACTCCGTGTCACCACGATCGCTGAGCGGAGCGGTCGCGCGCAGGATGAAGGGCGCGGAATGGAAACGCTTCGTAAGCTTGGCCATATGTAAAACGGTCGATCGGGGAATGATCCAAGCTCGTGAACCAACCCTACCCGCACTATCAGAATTCTCTCCCGGCATAATCGCCTTCCTGATCTGTGCATAGGCGCACAGGCATGTGCGCTGGCACTCGGTCGCTCACCTGTGTGACCATAGTGGCGTGAGTTTATCTCGAGCCTCTCGTCATTTTACCTTTGTTCCTGCCGACTTGATTGACGAAGCCACGAGCGGAATGCACGGCCCCTTTCTTGCTGATTGTGCACAGAGACGAGATGAACTTGTAGAGCGCAAGACTACATGTGAACGGCGAACCGATGTCTGCCCTCGACACACGCCTCGGCGTGAATAATCACTATTGAGACACCACCAATGACGACATACGAAGCCGAAAGAAATTTGACGTCACACGAGCATGCATATGGCGAAGACGGTAGCGATCAGCCTGCCACAACAGAGCCGATCACCGTACCTGGATCAGCCGCGTTCCAGGCGAAATATGCGGGGCGCGATCTTGCTGCCGGTCTCATCACCGGGGCGATGGCGATTCCTTTGTCAGTGGGGATTGCCATGATGTCCGATTACCCCATCAAGGTGGGACTGGCTACCGTCGCGTTTGCCTGTTTCATTGGCTGGATCAATGCCTGGTTCAGGCCTGGCAACTATGTCGGTTGCCCGGGCATTGCCGCGGGGCTGGCTCCCGTCTTGGCGGTAGGCGTGGCCACGTTTGGGTTTGACACTATGCCGTTTGCCATTTTCCTGACGGCGATTATTCAAGCCATCATCTGGAAGTTCAACTGGCAGCGGTATCTGTTGCTTGCCGTGCCGGTGTACTTAGTTGAAGGGCTGTTGGCAGGCGTCGGGCTGAAGATCGCGCTCAAGTTTCTCACCTTTACCTATGAGCTTCCAGCAGAACTGGAATCCGTCGATATGTTCTGGAACGGGGCACGCATCCAGATGATCCTGATCTCCATGGTGGGGTATGGCCTCTTCGTCTACCTCTTTTTGAAGTTCAAGAACACGCAACCTGCCATTCCCTATTTCGTCATCATCACCGCAGGCACCATCCTTGCCCAGTTCGTATCAGTGCCCATGCTGTCCGTAGAGGATACGGATCTCCGGTTGGCGTTACCGATCCCGCATTTCGATAGTGCGGTGACTATTCTGTATCTGCTCGGATTTGCGGTCATGCTGGCGATGATTGACATCATCGAACAGGTGATGAGCAATGCCGCGATTGAAAAAATGGACCCGCTGAAACGGAAATGCAACAGCAATAACAGCCTGTTTGCCATTTGGATCGCCAACATGGGGGCCAGTTTCTTCGGCGGGATGACCAACCTCGATGGCCTGGCAAAAAGTACCACCAATCGCCTCGCAGGGGCGTACACCAAGCTCTCAGTGTTGATCGTCGGTTGTGTGGTCACCTTCTTTACGTTCAATACCCATTCTCTCGTCTATCTGCCGAAGTTCGCGCTGGCCATCATCATGATCTTTTCCGGTTGGAAGATGATCGAGGGACTCGTGCATGTGACCCACCATGGCCCCTATGCCATGATCCTTGCGATCCTCTGCGGCCTGTTGGTATTCAGGGTGGGTATTTTTGAAGGATTACTGGCGGCAATGGCCGTACACGGGATCGTGCACTATATGGTGTATGCCAAGCTGGAGAACATGCCTGGAAGGATGATCATTAAACGGTACATTGACGACCTCAAGAAAAACGTTGGCGACGTCAGTTAGCGTGCTCGACGCACACCGAATAACGCATGGTCTTAAGGAGCAGGGAATGAATTTCCGTTTCCTTCAGCACTCCCTCACACACACAGAAGGTATCTCAGCATGTTCATGAAAATCATGGCGGCTATCGACGGTGGCGACACATCGATGGAGGCATTGATGGAAGCGAAGCACATTGCGGCCTCCCAACATGCCACGTTGCGTATCGTCTATGCCACCGCCGATTCAGACAAAGCTGATCAGCGGGTCGGCCTCAAGCTGTTGGAACAGGCCAAGTCGGTGGTTGGTGATGGGCTGATCCTAGAGACCCGTCTCCTGCAAGCTGAAGCCGAATACGGCTTGAATGGGATTGCAGAAGCCATTGCGGGTGCGGCGAATGAATGGAACGCGGATCTCGTAGTGGTGGGAACGGCAAATCGTCGTGGGCTGGAACGTTTCGTGATCGGCTCGGTCGCGGAACAGCTGGTCCCGAAGGTCACCGCTTCCATTCTTGTGGTCCGCCCGCGTCGGTCAACCGATTAACAAGCCCACTGCTTCAGAGATAAACAACCGCAACCAAGAAGCCAAAATGCCGAACTTCTCTGAGCAGCGACGCACAGTTCACTGTGCAGCTCGTGCGCCCATGCACCGGCCTTTTCCTACCTTTGCTTGTTTTCCAGCCGAGCATCGTCCCACCAAAACTGCCTATTCATCAGGGGCGGTGTATTTGCTGGGCATTTTCGATTGCCGGTTCACAATACGTTCATTACTAAGTCCGGAACACTGTTTGCAGAAGCCTGGAGGGAAAAGGGGAGCGGATGGTCCGATCGCCCTTGCTGCTTAAGGGAGGTTCTGCAAATGGGTACTCAGCATGTCGTCACGATGTTACCGGGAGAAGGCACCGGCCCGGAAATTTGCGAAGCGGTGCGGCTTGTCATCGATGCGAGCGGGGTCAACATTAAGTGGGAATATGAGGACATTGGGCTCGACTGCCTCGAAAAGCACGGCACGCTTCTGCCGGACAAGACCATCCAAAATATCGCGAAGAACAAGGTCGCGCTGAAGGGTCCGACGACGACGCCGATCGGGACTGGGCACAAGAGCGCGAACGTGACGCTGCGCAAGGTCTTCGACCTTTACGCGAACGTGCGGCCGGCGAAACTCATTCCCGTGCTGAAGCGGCCCTGGGACCAGATCGACATCATCAATTTCCGTGAGAATACCGAAGACTCCTACGCCGCCATCGAACATATGGTGTCTGATGAGGTGGCACAATGTCTCAAAGTCATTACCTGGCCTGGTTCCTATCGCATCGCAGACTTTGCGTTTAAGTGGGCCAAAAACAATGGACGCAAGAAAGTCTGGTGCGTCCACAAGGCCAATATCATGAAGATGACCGACGGGCTCTTTCTCGATGCCTTCCGAGAGGTCGCCAAAAAGTATCCGGACATCGAGTCCGGCGACATTATCGTGGATAACTGCTGCATGCAGCTGGTGCGGAATCCTGCCCAATTCGACTGTCTGGTGCTGCCGAATCTCTACGGCGACATCTTGACCGATCTCTGTGCTGGATTGGTGGGAGGTCTGGGATTCGCGCCTGGCGCCAATGTCGGTGACGGCTGTGCGATTTTCGAAGCGGTCCATGGCTCAGCGCCGAAGTACGCCGGCATGAAGAAGGTCAATCCTTCGGCCGTGCTGGTTTCCGGCATCATGATGCTCCGTTGGCTCAACGAAGAGGCCGCTGCTGCTCGTATTGAAAAAGCCATGTTCCAAGTGCTCGATGAGCGAAAACATGTGACATACGACGTCGGTGGAACAGCCAAAACGGACGAGTATGCACAAGCGATCGTGGACAAGATGCACGCGAAGGCCTGAGCCTCAGCACACTGACTGAACAAGGAGATAGCCCATGCCAACATTTAC
>JAHBWR010000061.1 GCA_019636875.1 Nitrospira sp. | reverse complement strand
ACACTTAGGCGGAGACTGCGTGTGACGGTTCGTCGTGAGGGTTGGGATCTTCGCTACCAATGGCCTCCCGGCCATCGGCAGGACTCGGACCCGCCGAGCTCCCCATCATATGGTAGTAGAGCACGGGAATGACGACGAGTGTCAGTAGTGTGGACGCCCCGACCCCGAACAGTAATGAGACAGCCAACCCTTGGAAGATCGGGTCGAGAATGATGACAAAGGCACCCACCATCAGGGCGGCGGCTGTCAGTAGGATGGGACGCGTCCTGATGGCACCGGCCTTGATCACGGCTTCCGACAAGGAGACCCCTGCTCGTTCTTGAAGTTGAATGAAATCGACGAGGAGAATGGAATTCCTCACGATGATCCCCGCCAGCGCGATGAACCCGATCATCGAGGTGGCGGTAAAGTACGATCCGGTCAGCCAGTGTCCTGGTAGGATCCCGATCAGCGTCAGTGGGATCGGGGCCATGATGATCAACGGGGTGATGAAGGATTGGAACTGTCCGACGATCAACAGATAGATCAACAACATCGCCACGGCAAAGGCTATCCCCATGTCACGGAACGTTTCATAGGTGATGTGCCACTCCCCGTCCCATTTCATGGCAAGTTTCTCTTCCGACCAGGGTTGCGAGGCGTAGTACTGCTCGATCTGGTACCCTTCGGCCGGACGAAACTCTTCTAACTTTTTTCCGACCCCGAGCACGCCATAGACCGGACTCTCAGCTTGTTCCGCTCCGGGACCACCGACATCCGCAAGCACATAGACGACCGGTTTCTGATTCTTGTGGTAGATCGCCTTGTCTTGGACCGTCTGTTCTACGGTAAGCAGTTCGGATAGTTGGACGATGCCGCCGGTGTTCGTGCGCATCCCGATCTCCCCCAGGTGTTCCAAGCCAGTCCGCTCGGCAAGCGGGAGGCGCAACACGATTTGAACCGGGCTCTTCTCCTGAGGGATATGGACCAGCCCCACTTTGGCTCCCTGGAGTGCCATGCGGAGGGTATGGACTATGTCCTGGCTGGGAATCCCGGCGAGGGCGGCCTTTGCCCGATCCACCGCGAAGACATATTTCGCCTGCTCCTCTTCAATGTAGTCATCTACATCCACCACTCCGGACGTGGTTTCGAACAGAGTCCGCACCTCACGGGCTACCGCGAGCTGCCTGTTGTAATCGGGACCGTACACCTCCGCCACCAGCACCGACTGCACAGGGGGGCCGGGAGGCACTTCGACGATCTTGACGTTCGCACCAAACTCTCGAGCGATCTCGTGCACGGATGGCCGGATCCGCTGTGCAATTTCGTGACTTTGGGCGTCCCGCTCGTGCTTCGCGACGAGATTGATCTGGATATCCGCTTCATGAGGGAGTTCCCGCAAGTAATAGTGGCGCACCAACCCGCTGAAGTTAAAAGGCGACGCGGTGCCGACATAGGCCTGATAGTCCCGAACCTCGGGAATAGTCCTGACATAGCGGGTCAATGCCTGCGTCACACGAGCGGTCTCTTCGAGCGTCGTCCCCTCCGGCATATCCACCACTAGCTGGATTTCACTCTTATTATCGAACGGAAGCATTTTGACGACGACATGCCGTGTGTAGAACAACAAGGTGGATCCCGCGAGCAACAGGCCAACCACACCAAGAAACGCATACGCCAGGATGGGATGGGTCAGTAACGGAGACAGGATGCTTCGATAGATGCGAGCGATGAATCCTCGTTCGTCCTCCTCATGGTCGACGCCGGCCACGACGGCTCCTGGGCGATAACAGGTCTGACAGAACCAGGGAATCACGACGAACGCGACGAGGAGCGAAAAAAACATCGCGATGGAGGCGTTGACGGGAATCGGTCTCATGTAGGGGCCCATCAAGCCGGAGACGAACGCCATCGGCAGAAGTGCGGCGATGACGGTGAATGTCGCCAGGATGGTAGGATTCCCGACTTCATCCACCGCCATAATGGAGGCTTCGTGATGCGACGCGTGGCGCAATTTCAGATGCCGGTAGGTGTTTTCGACGACGACAATCGCGTCATCCACGAGAATACCGATCGAAAAGATCAGAGCAAACAGCGTGACGCGGTTGATCGTATATCCAATCATCATCGAGGTGAATAACGTGAGTGCAAGCGTCAGGGGAATCGCAATCGACACGACGAGGGCCGGCCGTAGCCCCAATGCGATGCTGAGGAAGAGGACCACCGCCACGACGGCGATAAGCAGATGCCACAGCAATTCATTGGCCTTTTCCTGGGCCGTCTCACCATAGTCCCGCGTGACCGTCACGCGCACGTCCGATGGAATAACAAGGCCTTTCATTTCATCTACCTTGCGGATCACGTCGGCAGCGACGGTCACGGCATTCACACCAACCTGCTTCGCAATCGCCACCGTCACGGCGGAGCTCTCATGAGGAGTGCCCGGTGAAGGGTAGCTCGTTGGTTCCATCGCTTCACGTTTCACGTTTGACGTTTCACCGGCACCTCTGGTGCCCTGCCCAAACCAGACATAGCTCGTCGCTTCCGCCGGGCCGTCGGTCACCTCCGCCACTTGTCGAAGATAGACCGGCCGTCGCTCATTGACACCGACGACCAAGCTTTCCAGATCCTCCCGCGACCGGATGAAGCGGCCGGTCTCCACGAGGACACTTTGATTGCGGCTGTCAAAGCGACCCGTCGATAAGGCGCGATGCTCCCCACGGACTACGTTCGCAACTTGCAAGGGAGTGAGTCCATACGCCTTCAGGCGAGTCGGGTCGATTTGAATCCCGAGTTCCCGCGCCCGGCCGCCGACAATAAACCCGGCCGACGTGCCGGAGACCTTCTTAACTTCCTCTAGGACCTGTTCCGCGAGGCTATGGAGCTCGAAGTCCCCGTACCGCTCACTGGAAAGGGTGAAGGTGACGATCGGAACGTCGTTCACATCCTTTGGCTTGACCAGAAAGGGTTCGGCACCCGGCGGTAACAGATCTTGGTTCGACATGAGTTTGTCGTAGAGATCGACCAGGCTCTGCTCCATGGGCTGGCCGACGAAGAAACGGACGATGATCAGCGCACCGCCGGGGCGTGAAATCGAATAGACATATTCGACACCTTTGATCTCGGAGAGTTTCCGCTCAAACGGCTTGGTGAGTTGCTCTTCGACGACTTTGGCCGAGGCACCAGGAAATGGCAGCCAGACATCGGCCATCGGGACTACGATCTGTGGTTCCTCTTCACGAGGAGTGCCGATCACCGCAAACAGGCCCAACACCAACACACCGACCATAATGAGCGGCGTGAGCTTACTGTCGATGAAGAGGGCAGCGATGCGGCCACTAAGTCCTGGGCGATAGTTCGTCATGCCTCATTCATCAGACACGAAGATGATTCTTCTCGGAGTATCGCCCTGGTTCCCGTCCGACCGAGAACGACCCACGCAAGTCTATGGCTTGGGCGTGGCCACCGTTTGGGTAATCTGGACAGTCGCTCCATCAACTCCCTGGCTGCCGTCGCTCAAGACTCGTTCACCTTCATTGAGACCTGAAAGGATCTCCACCTGGTTCTCGAAACGCCGACCGAGTTTGACCCACCGGAGCCTCGCGACCTGATCCGTTCCTACCGCATAAAGACTGGTCAGTTCGCCTCGTTCGACGACGGTTGCCGATGGGACGAGCATCGTTGACGTGGTCCCCTTGTCGAGCTGGAACCGACCGAACATGCCGGTCTTCAGCCCTCGAGTGTCGGGTAGATCAACTTTGACCATAAAGGTGTGGGTCCGCGGATCACCCGCAGGAAGTATCTGGCTGACCGTGCCGGTCAACACATCTCCTTCTAACGCATCAATGACCACAGGAATGTTGTCCCCATTCGAAACGGACTTCAGATCACCTTCCGCCACAGTGGTCTCCAGCCGGAGGCGCCGAGGATCTTCCATTTTGAGTAGCGGCTGGCCCGGTGAGGCTAATTCTCCTGCTTCCACGTTCTTGTCGGTGATGACACCATCGAACGGCGCCCTCACCACCGTATAGCTGAGCTGCGCCTCCACTGCCTTACGGTTGGCTTCCGCTACTCGGTAGGCCCTCGTCGCATTCTCCATCTCCTGTTTTGACACGGCATCTTGGGTGTACAGCTGGTCCATACGATCAAGGTGGGCTTTCGCATTTTCGACGTCGGCGTTGGCACGGGCCAAGTCTGCCTGAAGGTCACGACTATCCAACCTGATCAGCACCTGACCCTTGGAAACCTTCGTACCTTCCCTGGCGAGGAGCTTGTCGATCGTGCCTTGGATGCGGCTGGAAAGGGTGGCCTGAACCGTCGCGGCGACCTGACCGGTCACTTCAACACGGATCGGCACCGTGGTCGACTTCACCTCGACCACTGAGGCCTGAATGGTTTTTTCTGGAGCGGCCGACACCATCGCTGTCGGCGGTTCCTCTTTGGGCCCACAACCGGCCAGGAGCACTATAGCAACGAATAGCCGTATCACGGATCTGCCCGTCATCGGTGACGTACATTCATCTTGGCTCACTGTCCACCAGTGGCCGCACGAGCATGGTCCTCACAGCGATCCTCCGGTCGTGCATGAGCTCCCTTGTGATCGTCCCATGCCCCACGCCTGGCCCCCAATTGGCGAAGGAGACATTCGGCCGTTGCCAGCAACTCTTCAAGCTTGCGATCCGGAGTCGCACCGTAATGTCCGCGATCGAAAATGGGGATCTGAAGGCACACCTCGGCACGATTCCGCCGTTCCGGAGAATACATGATCCGATGCATCGGCGGTTCGGGATGTTCGCAGGGCTTCAGCAGGTCCAAGGATTGAAAGAACACACGACAGAGGCGGCGCAGCTCCCCGATTAACTCGCGCAGCTCCGGGTCTTCGCCTGACGGCAGATGCCGGGGATCCTGAAAGGCTGAGTAGAGATTCAGCTGAAACCCGATTTGAATGATCCGCCCTGACCCATCTCTCACATAAAAGGGATTGTGATCAAAGCAGACCTTTCGACTCACAATCATGCCCCGTAGGGTCTCCTCGCTGTCAAACGCACCTTCGAGATTGAGAGGTATGGTCATAGTTGGTTCCCGATCATCGACTATCACGCTAGCTTGACGGCAGGATGGTCAAACCGTCTTTCCCACAAGGCCGCAGCGAGCGAAGAGGTGAGGCGTACTCTGTTCGGTACGTTGAGCCTCTGAGCGATGTGAGAACGAAGCGGGAGGACGTGTTCACCATCCTGCTATTCTTGTACCCCAAGCTTACGTAACAACGCCATCATGGGACACCAACCCGTAAAGGCCGATTGGATCAGGTTCACCGCCACAAAGGCGGCGAAATAATTCCAGTACGGATGGACTGTTGCACCCAAGCCGAGAGCGACAAGCACGAATACACCGGCGATTAATCGGAGCTGTTCATTGAGTTTCATGGTTGTTCCCTCCTTTGCTTCTTGCTCATGAGAGACTGACCCACAGCAAAGGATTCACACAGACCCAGAAACGAGTCTCTGCCAACTGACAAACCCTCCGGTCAGGTTACGAACCGCGGGCACGCCCCCCTGCCGAAGCACTCGCTCGGCAAAATATCCACGCTGACCGACCGCGCAGTAGGTAACGACCGGCCGATCCGTCGGCAACTCGCCCACCCTCGTGCGCAATTCCGGTAACGGGATGTTGATCGAACCAGGAATATGGTCTTCGTCGAACTCAGCGGGACTGCGCACGTCGACCACCATCGGTGGGGTGGCCATCTCCAATGCGGCCCGCAACTCGACAGGAGTGATCGGTATTGTTCCGCCTCGCACTACATTAGCCCCCTGGAATCCCGCGAGGTTTAGGGGATCCTTCGCACTGCCGTATTGTGGGGAATAGCACAGTTCGGCCTCCTCTAAATCGAAGACCGTCGCGCCCATTTGAATCGCCATGGCCAGCACGTCGATCCGCTTATCGACCGCCTCTTCACCCGAAGCTTGGGCGCCAAGGATTCGCCCTGAAGACGTTTCGAAAATCAGTTTGATTGTGAGCCGCTTCGCTCCAGGGTAATAATGGGCATGGTGATAGGGATGCACATAGATCACCTCATAGTCGCGATGCCGCTCCTTGCCGGCTCGTTGGAGTGCCTTCTCGGACTTCCCGGTGATGGCGGCGGTCAAGTCAAAGACTCGCACGATCGCGCTTCCCTGACTCCCGCGATATGGCGGGACAGAGTCGACCTTTCCCTGTACCCTGGCGATGATGTGATCCGCAGCTAACCGACCTTGGCGATTCGCAGGACCGGCCAACGGAATATAAGAGAATCCCCCCAGTATCGGATCCGGCACCTCGATGACATCGCCGACCGCATAAATGTCTGGGTCATTGGTTTGCAGATGTTCGTTGACCTTCACCGCACCGCGATCGTTGGTTTTGAGACCAGCAGCTTGAGCCAATAGATTTTCCGGCTGCACCCCGATGGCCAGGACGACCACATCGCCTTCCAGGACACGCCCGTCGGTGAGAATCGCTCGCACACCGTGGCCGTCCGGTTCCAGATCGAGCACGGCGTCACTGAGATGCAGAGCAACGCCCCGCTCGATCAACGCCTGTTCGAGCGGCACGACCATTTCTGCATCGAATGGGGGTAACACTTGCGGATTCTTCTCGACCAAGGTCGTGGCTACGCCTCGATGGACGAGTTGCTCGGCGACTTCCACTCCGATGAACCCGCCCCCTAGGACGATTGCTTTCTGAACGCCACTGTCCACAATCCCCTTGAGCTGGTCCACATCCTCCAGGTTACGGAGGCTCACGACGCGCGGATGTTTCAACCCAACCTTGGCCATCAGATCGGCCGGCCGAAGCGGAGCAGCCCCGGTTGAAAGGATCAAGAAGTCATACGGCTCACGATACCTCCTACCCGTTGTAAGCTCGTGCACTTCGACCTCTTTTGCTACCCGATCAATCGTAACCACCTCCGTTTTTGTCCGAACGTCGAGCGCGAGTGATCCCTTGAGAGTCTCTGGATCAGCCACCAGGAGGTCATTGCGATCTGAAATTTCGCCGCCCATGTAGTACGGCAAGCCGCAGTTGGCGAAACTGGCATGGGAGCCACGCTCGAATAATACGATATGAGCCGACTCATCAAGTCGCCGCGCCCTTGCTGCGGCGCTGGCTCCGCCTGCGACTCCACCGACAATGACGAGACGGAGCGGTCGAGTTGAGGTCATAGGTCTGACTTTTCCCTAGAGCGCTTTCTCACGTTTGGTGATCCCCATGCCGTGAAGAATCGCCTTTTCGAAGAACGGCTCACTCACGCCCTTCTTCATTTTCAACAGAAAATACTTTTCAAGGGCGATTTTTGCAAGATGTACCCATTTGCCTTTCCTGGCCCACGTGACGTTGCGTGGAGCCATTTGCGGCAGCGCTACGAAGGCCATTCCCGTATCTCCCATGTCCGCGAGACAGATGGCGTTCCAGGTGGCAGTCTCCTTCTTTGGATTGTTCTCGATATCGGCTTTAATATTGTGAACGGCTGCCGACACCATCGATTCGATCATGTACCCGGTTTTGGGGGCGCCGGTCGGCACCAACGTCTGCTCGACCGGTGGGATCGCAACACACACACCGACCGCATAGATGTTCTTATACCGTGGATTTGCCTGATATGCATCGATGTTGACGAAACCTTTTGGATTGCACAAATCGGCGGTTCCTGCCACCGCGTCGACTCCCGCAAATGGTGGAATCATCATCGAGTACCGGAAGGGGACCTCTTGGCCATCCTCCAACAGCATCTTCCCGGGCTGAACCTCCTTGATCGACGCATTGTGAAGCGGTTTGATCGAATGCTCGGCGAACTCGTCTTCCATCAGCCGCCGCGATTTCCCGACTCCGGCAAGCCCCATGTGGCCGATGTATGGTTCCGGTGTCACAAAATAGATCGGCACCTTTTTTCGGAGTTTCTTCTTCCGCAAGTCCGTGTCCAGAATGAACGCCATTTCATAAGCCGGGCCGAAACAGGAGGCACCCTGTGCCGCACCGATCACAATCGGGCCTGGGTCCTTCAGGAAACTCTGGTAGGCACCCCAGGCCTGTTCAGCGTGATCCACGTTGCAGACCGACTGCGTATACCCGCTCGGACCGAGGCCTAGCACAGCGGAAAATTTGAGCTTCGGCCCCGTGGCAATAATGAGATAGTCGTACGGCACTTCTCCTTTCACCGTGACGACACGGTTCTGTTCCGGTTCGATTCGATCCGCCGTGGCGTGTACGAATTCAATCCCTTTCTTTGCCAAGACAGGGCCTAACTCAAAACTAATGTCCTTACGCGTACGCCAGCCGACCGCGACCCATGGATTCGAGGGTACGAAGTGGAACGAGCTCACGTTTGAAATGACAGTTACTGTATGTTTCTTGTCCAACAGCGCCCTGGCTTCATAGGCGGCAGGCAAGCCGCCGATCGATGCACCTATGATGACGATCCGTGACATCGCTCACCTCCCAGGCCGAGTGCTGAGTCGAGCCAACAACTCAGCACTCAACGGACAACGCACTGAATTCGCATTATCACCGACCACGGGCTGCTCCACCGCGCTCAGGCCGTTCTGCTCTCTCGTGCTGAGGTTTTTCAGGACGCTCCGTGCGAGTCTGCTCTCGGGTCCGTTCGCGTTCCCGTGTTCTTTCCTGTTCCTTGAGCTGATCCTTTTCTCTGAGCTGATCTTTGGTCTGCAGCTTGTCCTGATCTTTGAGTTGCTGCTGTGTCTTGAGTTGATCGCGGTCACGGTCGCGATCTTGTGCCGACCCGACAACCACAAAACCCGGCAACAACAGCATGGCTGCAGCCAGAGCCGCGCTCGTGATAATTCTGGATTTCATAAACACCTCCGTGATGACTGTACCGGAGCGACATTGCTCCCGGTTGTGGCGGATTTACCGCCGCTAGGGTTTCGTGCCATCCGGCCATGACAGGTGATCTCAGTTCTGTGGGAGTCTCGACATCGGAAATGGATTCGCCTCTCCTCCCATCTCCTCTCCATTACTGATGGTCGACTCCTGAATACCGGTCGCCTTTAGTTCGCACTCAATCCGTACATGTCGTGACAAGCCGTACAACGGGCTGTCATGCTCGACAATCGTTGTAAGAGTTGTTGCGGTGTCTCATGCTGTCCAATCGCATCAGCCAGCGCATCCATATCCTTGTGGATCGACATGCCCAGCTGTTTAAAGGGAAGCGGCAGCTTGGCCATCATCGCCGGCTCCACGTCTGCGGCCATGTTCATCCCAGCCCCTCGGGCTGCTGCTTCTATTGCTTTCAGATCAGGTTTCGGTTCTCCCAATCCCCTGATGATGCCGTCTACCGCTTTCAAAAGATGCCGCATCTCCGCGAGGATCTGATCCCGCTCAGCCGGCGCCAAGAGGATTTCAGTCCGCCCGTCACGTCCCTCCGTCGTCCACCCCTTCACGAAGAGCCATCCCCCGAAGACCGCTGTGATGACCCATAAACAGAACACGACAAAGCATAGGCGACTTTTCATCTGACTCCTTTTGAAAATCGTTCTAGGTACAACGAACCCTTCCCTCCAATGCTGGCAGGCGATTGCAAGGAGAGAACCCAGCCCGTGCAGTTGAGAGCCTGAAAGATTTCAAGAAGATACAAGGGAAGATAAGGATGGGAAGCGTACGGTGTGGCTGTCTGAAGGGGAGCCTCGCAACAGGGTAGGCAGCATCGCTGTCGCAAAAGGCAACAGATGCATAGTTTTAAGACCGTGCCAGCATCGCCGCTACAATGACCACTGCGAGCGCGATGAGCAATGAGAGTCTCGGCAACACACGTGCGCTCTTGAAGACGACCTGCTCTCCGGCTGTTCGCTTGGATTCCGGTATGGCACTGACTCGGCTGACCTGGGGGCCGAAGACAAGATCATGGAGCAGCGTCAGGACGACCAGCAGGCCGACCAGCGTCAATTTTGCCGTCACGATCCCTGACCATGAGGCCGGGCTAGTCAGCTGAATCCCTCGTTGAGATAATAAGAGGGGACCTGTTGTAAGCAATACGGCAATGGCAACCCAGACAGTAGGGCGAAATCGCAGGGCCGCAGACCGAAACAGCGCCATGAATTCCGGTACCGCTTTCCGCCCCCTTACCAAGGGGGCCAGGACCAAGGAGAGGAACATCATCCCTCCTATCCAGGTCATAGCAGCGAGTATGTGGAGAATTACCAGAGTTGAGTACATTCCTTCTCATAATTAAAGACAGGGATCATGTTCATCTCAAGATCGGAGTTTTCATCAAGATTTACAAGACACCCTTAACTTCCGGTCTTCGCCCCTTGACCGCTTCCGACCCATTATTCATTGGGTGAGAAACTTCACATCGGACAAATCATCTGCTCGGTCCGAATGGGAGGCTTGACCCATCACGCCATCTCCGGACTTGGCGCAGCGGAAGCCGGTCAAATAGCTCTTCCGATCGGGAAGACCGGCATTACGACCGGCGGACCGAGCCACTTCTGGATCCTCATTCCAAGAGCCGCCACGAAAGACTTTCAGTTCTCCGATTGTAGGCCCTTGCGGATTCCTGTCTTGAGTATGGCGGTAGTACTCGGGATCGAACCAATCCGACACCCATTCACTGACATTGCCTGCCATTTGATAGACCCCATAGGGGCTTGCCCCCTTGTCATATCGATTGATATTGGCCAGCGGCGGATACTTGAATCCGCGCTTCGATCCGGGATGGGCGATGTTGCTCTTCATCCACCCGGCCGGTTCGTCACCCCAAGGGAAAATCCGTCCATCCACCCCGCGAGCCGCCTTCTCCCATTCGGCTTCGGTCGGCAAGCGCTTCCCGGCCCATCGACAGTAGGCATCCGCTTCCCGCCAGCTGACATTGATCACAGGATGGAGCGCGTTCTTGGCCGGAAACGGACTCTCCCGCCAAAACATCGGCCAGTCCGCCCCCGTCCCAAGCACGAACCTCAGGTAGTCGACGTTTGAGACCTCATAACGGTCTATCCAAAACGCATCGAGATGGATCCGATGTTGTGGGAGCTCTTGCGGACCCGCGGCACGATCCTTATGGGGATCACTCCCCATGATGAACTCTCCGGCAGCCACAAGCACCATCCCATCCGGGTTGTCCATCGTCGCCAACCGCTCCGGTTCATCCAGCGGCGTCCAGAGCGGGGGTTGCTTTGAGCTCTCATGGTCGGCCGTTGCCGGTGCGGGAATGAGCAACATGATTCCCCACAACGCCATGGCGAAGGCAGCTGCTGTACGCTGCCCCAATGAGCTCCGCACGCACATCGATATGGTTCATCCCTTTCGTATGGACCCTCGCATCGGCTGCTTTATCCTCTCACCGTTGCTGCTTTTCGATCATCGGCTCGATCTCTTTTTGCGCCTCTTCCGTCACGTTGTACCGGATATAGTCGTGCTCCAACACCTCGTTGGCATAGAGCCGCCCCGTCGGAGCCTGAACCGTGATATTCGCTTCGACGGTCTCCTTCTTGCCAACAACCACGGTCTGCTCATTGGTGGTCCTCACATAAGGATGCCAGACCACCAACTTATAGGTGCCTGGCGGTACATCCGTGATGCTAAACCGACCCTCCTCGTCTGCCTTGGCAAAGTAAGGATTCTTCACTGCCACACCCCAACTCTCCATATACGCATGGAAGCCGCACTGCATGACAAAGATCCGACGGTCCTTGCTCAGATTCACCAATTGCTTCATCGGTGCCCCAGCCATATGCTTGTGGTACATCGCGGCATCGCTTCGGTCTTTGAAGTTGCGAGGATGTTGTGGGTTCATCGGCAGCGGAACATTGAACAGTACTCGTGCACCCAGATGAGACGTTTCATACGCTTGAATGTCATGCATGACCGGGTCCATGTTGACGACCGTCACCGATTGGTCGTCCCTCACCACCGTCGTAAAGGGGAGGAACAGGCAATCCTTTGCTTCAATCTGCGGAACGCCTCCCTCCTCGAACCGCTTTCCCTTTTCGACCCCTTCAAGGTAGACCACAACCTCCCGAAATTCCCCCTTCGGCCCGACGTTGAACGGCTGCAAGATGCGCCAGCCCTGTCCGTCTGAAATACGGCCGCAATAGAATGCATCAGGCAATGTGGTCAAGTTGTAGCCTTTCGGTTTCGGCACTTGACCTTGCAAACTCACGGTACCCATGATGGTTCCACCTTCAGAAACCGTGATTTCCTCATAGGCCACTGCCTGACCGCTCAGCAGCACGATGGCCAAGCCAGTCACCAATCGCGTGATCCGTGTAACGTTCATTATCGCCTCCTTCATGAACCTGCTCTATCGAATATTCACGGTATACACGATAGAGGCGTAACGACCAAAAACACAAGTGGGGGAGTCGTGTGATTCACACGACTCCCCCACCTGGATTTCAACCCCTTCCCGTCCGCTTACTTCATAGCGGTCGGAACGGCTTTTACCGCTGGTCCTTCTTCAGCTCGCTTGCTCCCGGCTGAAGCACTGCCCAACGGTTGGATTCTGCCATCACCCACGGGCAAGACCCGCAGATACCCCCACTGCCCTGACTGCGTGTACGGCAGCCGCTGGTTGGACCACACAAAGTCCCCAACCTGGCGATAGGGTCCACCTGCACCGCCTCGCAGGAAGACATCGAGTGTTTCAGAACCTGCATACTCGACCACACTGATCATGTCGGCTCCGGGCATATACGGTTCGATCGGCCATTCATGACCCTCGACCCCGAACATCCCGTTTTGCTCGCTGTTGGCTCCGATCAGATGAATTCTGACCGGATCACCGGCATGAGCCTCGATCAGCGGTGTGACCGGATCTTCAGGCTTGTCCACCACGCAGGGCTGGAAAATCTTGCCCAACGAGCAGCCTTGTTCCTCACGGAACAAATACGGCTCGGCGCGGTAGTTCACCGATGTTAACCCCGCCACATTCTGCACATACGGCATGAAGGCGGTTCCGATGATGTTGTCCTCATCCTGGAAGAAGAGAGCCACATCACGGTAGTTCCGCTTGCCCACGTTCTCCGGCAGGCTCGCATCGACGATGACGTCCGCTCTCCAGCTATTCTTCTGGGAGAGGTCCGCACCGCTCACCGGATCGCGGTATTGGGATCCGCGCGGACCGACAATGATGGCACCGTACAATCCATTGCGAGGATTGACCACGATGTTTCCACCGTCCCACACCAACGACGTCGTCTCCTTATTGTCGGGATGCGCATAGTAGGTGTAGGTGCGGGCTTCGCCTGGAGCGACGGTCTGATCGCCGCCGTTCTTGCCGACGTTCAGCCCTTGGCTGTCCTTCGGATCAAAGGCCAAGCCCGGTGCGAAGAACGAGGCCCGGCTCGCCTTCATCTTGTTCTTGAGATTCACTTTGATGCAGTCACCGAGATTCACGCGCAACGTCAATGGATGCGGCGTGGATCCTGAGGCAACCTTCGTCGCTTCCTCTTCGAGCGCGAAGATCTTGCCTTCCGGCATGGTCATTTCGATCTTTCGCTCGAAGTCCACTTCGATCGCGTCCGGTGCCTTTGGATTGAGCTTCATCGGCCGATCGACTGCCACGACGTTGAAGTTCTTCATCGGGGCATCCGCCGGGCACACAGAACCCGGTGTGGCCGGAATACCCTTCGGATTGGTGCCCTTCGGCAACGGCTTAAGATCGGGCACTTCCTTATCGAGCACACGCACAATTCCCCATCCACCTTCGGCGAAATGCGACGTCCGTCCGTTAAAGTGGATGTAGTCTCCAGGCATGCCCTGGAATCCGCCGGCTTTGGTCACAAGGTCGTACCGCTCGGCGATTCCGACGTGGATCGAGTTCTTCCGGTTGGCATCAGCCGCATACCGCTCCGTAAGGAAGGTATGCCCGGCGATCGTCCACACATGCGACTCGTTCATCAGCTGGTGCAGCAGACGAAACACCATGGTGTCTCCCGTGTACGCCCGTAAGAGAGGCGTGTCCGGGTCCCCATGGATCGCACTGCTGAACAACTTCGACGTATCCGGATTGTTCGCCAGCCGTTGCGCAAACGGTTCGGCACGGAAGTTAAACCCGCTACCGGTCGTATGCGTTCCCCCGTTGATGTAGGGGTTCGGTGACTTCAGGATCTTCTCCGGCATTTGGAACGACACGGTCTTTCCTGCTTCCAACGCAACCTCGACCGGCTGTCCAGGGGGATTTCCGGCTTCAATCACGTTGACGGTATGGGGCACCGTATCATGGATGGAGACCATCAATTCACGGAAGCTCCCACTGACCCCGGCACCGATCGGCTCGTTGCTGTGAATATCCGCAATCGGGCCGCTATAGACCAGCTTGCCGTTCTTTGGATCATGATAGGTCGACCCAAAGGGCTCCACGATCGTCACGCCGAACCCGCCGTGAGGCCAAGTCGTCGCACCGAACGCATGGTCATGCCAGAAGACGGTCCCCATGTCGACGTCCACCCACCACCGGTACCGGACAAATTCCGGTGAGACCAGATCATTGGCAGGGTGGGTATGTTTCAAAGGCTTGAAGAACGTGAGTTGATCGCCCTTGATCTCCTTGATACGGGCGACTTCCGAACAGCTCTTATCCCGCGGAAGCGAGGCCGTCGGATCGTTTCCTTTCTGCAAACAGTCCATGCCCACCATGACTTCGGTATTCACATGGAACTTGCTCGCACCGGGAGCCATCTGAATCTTGACCGACTTTGCACCGGCCTTTGCTCCACCCACAAGCTTCGCTACCATCGGTGCAGGAAGTCCGTGTTTGGTCTTCTTACCCCACATGGTGAACGGCCGCACCGACATTTCATATTCGAACCCGGAAATCACACCATCCGAGTTTCCGGTATCGAATTGAAAGAAATGCGGGTGGATATTGATCTTAGACGACTGGAAATTAGTGTAATCGTCGTCGTCCCACTCGCTGGTCAGAACCAAATCGACACAATCATACACGTTGGCACGAATGACGGCCGGAAGTTTCAGGTCATCATTCGCCCGCGTCAGCCGTTCTTCTTCATGCAACAGGTAGATCAAGCCGTCTTTGTCGACGATCGGTGGCTCGTTCCCCTGTTTCTTGGAGAGAGTGATCGGCATGCGCACGAAGTGAATGTTGTAGAACTTCTGATTGGCATTATCCGGGCAGAGACTCCATCGACCCTGCTCTCCCGGCTTCGCCGGCTCAGAGGTCCGTTCTCCATTTTCATCTTGGTGGATCGGTTCTAGCCATGGTGCTCCGCTGTGATTGGCAGAGAACGGCACCCGCTTCCCAAAGTGTGGCTTGAACAACGGCCACGCCATCTTACCCGTCGTCGGATCGAACAGAATGGCGGGTCTGGTGCTGTCATCCCACTTGGCCGCCCATTTGTATTTGGGATTTTGTGCGGTACTTTCCCGCTCGCCGACAGCGACGTTACCGTTCCACTTCCAATCCCACACGGTCGCATCATAGGCCATGATTTGGCCTTTCTCATCGTCCGAATGGCCTGGCTTCCCTTGTGCCGGTACGAACATCTCGACCCAGTCCTTGATATTCACAACCACTGGATCGGATTTCCAGTTGGTCTTTTGTTTCTTATCGACAATCTTGAAGGTCTTGCCGAACCAATCAACCGTCGACCCGATCAGCTTGTCGGACGACACACCGAGCTTCATACGGCCTTCACGATCGGGCAATTCCCGAAGGTCAGGCATGCTATCTGTATGAGCATCTCCGACTTGGAGCGTGTTATAGAACCGGCCATACCCCCACATGCCGGCAACATAGTGATGGGCTACGTGGCAGTGATAGAGAAACTCACCGGCCAGGTGTTGGCACCCACCACCGCCGCACTCCGGCTCGAGGTCCAATGACTCAGACGGGCCAATGACTTCGACGTCCACGCGATCCGACTTGGTCCGGACGATCGGATACTTCACCGGACCATCCGAACCCATCGCCCAAAGGTTGTTCGGCTCGGTACCAGGGCTGCGCTGCCAGCGGATGGACCCGCTATGCGGATGGTGCGAGTGGAACACTTCCGAGCCGCCGTGAACCAACCGCCACTTGACCGGATCACCTAAGTAGCCACGGGCAATCGTGGTCGGTGTATCGCCGAACGTATAGGAACTGTAGGCAAGTGATTCATCTTCGAACCCGAAGTACTCGTGCTGAAGATGCATTTGATCGATGCCGAAAGGTTCGCTCCGGTAGTTGATCGCGCGCCCACCCGGACGATAGGCGTCGGTCAGAGGATCCCGCTGAGGAAGGAAATCGCCCTTCTTATTCAATGGGCGGAACGCCTCGTCACCGATTTCATGGTAGAAGAGCACGAACTCTCGGAAATCCGGTCCGGAGCCGTTATCAATATTAACCTGCCACCCACTCTTCACCTCCGGCGCAGGTCCGCCACTTCCGATCGAATCAAGATACTTGGAGCCCTTTGGTTCCACAATGAACGCACCGAAAAGGCCCAAGACCGTCAGCTCGCGGTCATGGCTATAGGAGTGGAATTGCCGCACACCTTCCTGCATGTGCGGATGAATGTACCACTCAAATTCTTGTGCTTTGCCCGGTGCGACAATGGAATCTGGGTTGGTCGTCGTCGCCGGCTTCCCGGTCCCACTCACGATCATGCTGGAGGCCTGAATGAAGAGACTGCCGTCTTCGCCCTCCATCTGATTGCGCAGGGTCATTTTGACGCAATCACCCTGATTCGCCCGGAGGACCAATGGTTGGATCACATCGCCCTGAAGGCCGGTGGTCACAGCCCCAGGATCGAATCCATCTTTTTCACGGGCTTCCTTGTTCTGGGTTTCTTCTGCGCGAGCTTTCGCAACATCTTCCGTCAGCACATACATGTACCCCGGATAGAAATCGAGCCAACGATTCAGCGTAATCTCGACGTTGATCATCGATACATCGAACTGTTTCGTCGGCACACCGGCAGGGCACCGCCCCCCTGAACTCATGACCGGTTCGCCTTTACCAGAATCCGTCATGAGCAGGAAGCTGCTTCCATCCTGCCCCATGTACTGGTGCATCATCGACATGTTGTTGAACATGCCGGATGTCTGCTGTGCCTGTGCATCTTTTTGCGCCTGTTGCCCCAACTTCTCCATCAGCCGATGGTGCTGCATCTCCATCTTCTGCGCGTTGTCGGCATGCCCCTCCATGGCATTCTCCACGACCGTCTGGCCCTTCAGCTGTTGGGTCCAGCCCGGCATGGCTACCGGTGTCGCATGAGCCCCATGCTGGTCACCACCGGATTCCGCCGCAAAGACTGCAGGCGTGACAACCAGACCGCCAGTCAACACGACGGCCTGGAGTATCAGCGAGGCCCTCCTGAGCCTCCGCCTCATCCGTTTAAGAAGAAAAGTCCTCATAACCTGCCTCCCTCACTTAGGTCCAGCCGCTGAGGCTGGACGGTTGTACGGTGTACGCGATACGAACAAATGCCGACACAATGACGGTACTTTTCTATGGACTTTCCGCGCCAATTTCCCTGAAAAATCATGCGGCCACCTGTTCGTCTCACGGCTAACAACTATCTCGGCCCCGCCGAAGAGGATACGCCTCGCGAGGGAACAGCGTGGTGCCTACGTGTGCTTGGCGTAACCGGCCTCCCGTGTGACCCCGGCCTCTTTCGCTCACGCACTCACGAAACGAAAAGAGCTGGTGAGGGGCTCCCTCTTGCGAAGGAATGGGTCATTCGGAGGCCGGTCCAAAATCACCCAAACCCCCACCAGCGACTTCGTACGAATGCAATCATCATGCTTTCTCGGTTTTGACAGTCGTACAAACAGAATTTATTCTGATATCTACAGAGGTTAGATTGCCCCATGTTGCAGATCTCAGATCGCCTGGATTGGGAGTCCGTCTAGGTGACGAGGCACAAAGCAGGATGCACACTTTAGTCATTTGATATAAATCATATGGTTATGCTGTCTAAGCCATTGGACAGCTCTTAGCGGTGAATTGGGGCATGATGGGGCACTCTCAGAATGCCGAGTGGAATAATAATTTGCGCTCTCGACTCTTCCTGTACGTCGTCATACGTCGCGCTTTTTCCACTGCATCAATGCGCTCATGCCCCACTCCGCATCGGCCCATCTTAGGTCACCCATTTGAGCCTGGTCTTCTCCGGAATGGGATGCTGAGGATCGTGTACCCCGGCCAACATGTCACCATGATATTTCTTCAACTGTCGGTACCAGACAGCCAGGTTGTCCGATTCTAAGTTCAACAACATGCTTCCCTTCAGACCGAACCCTTGTTCCTGCGATTCCAGAACTTCTCGGTCTTGGCTGAGAATCGTCCTGAGAGTTCGACGGACCAGCCATCCGACAGGAAGCCCATGCAAGAAGTTCCACCCGACGCAGATATCGAATCGGCTTCGGTCATCCGTGAGCGGGGTAGCCACCAACATGACGGACGCGAACCGTTTACCGATTTCCCACCGTTCGGAGTGAATGCCGGGCAAGACGAAATCGACTGTGGTCGTGGCCAAGCCCAACCGCGGGGACAACGCGCGAAAGATAAAGGTATCCGGCAGTAGGACATTCTGGGAGATCGTACGAAACCCCAGCGGCAGCCGTGTAAATACCTTTTCTTTCTCCCTGGCGGCCTCGCGCTGCCGGAAATAGTTGTTGTGCACGAAGGGGACATGCGCGGGATCCATGAGACTGTCCACTGCGAAATCCCACCTGACCTTCGCCTCGGCGGACTCACGTACGGAGACCATCGGACTACCATCAGCGGGCACCGGCAACGACGGTGGCGGAGACGTGGGCTTCGGGCACTGGCTGTTTCCGATGTAGACCCACACCCACCCGTCCCGTTCTTCCGCCGGGAATGTCCGCACACAGGCCGAGACCGGTGATGGATGCGGTGCGTTGCCAATGGACGGGACCTCTACACACTCGCCCGAAGAGATGAAGCGCCACCCATGAAAAGGGCAACGTAAAGAATCCCCTTCCTGCCAGCCTGAGGAGAGCGGGACGCCTTTATGCGGGCAGCGGTCATCTAACGCATGGACCTGGCCATGCCGATCCCGAAAGAGTACAAGAGGTTGGTTACAGAGGACTGCCGCGCATGGCTGGCCAACGTGCACATTGCCGCTGTCTGTGGCGATATACCAAAATCCTTCGAGCATTCAGGTCTGTGGTATCACCCGCCGATCGTGTCGAGCATTTCTTTGAGACTTCGACGGATGCAGGTGAAGATTGGGGTGTCTCGCAAGGTATATCGCGATCCTTCTGTTTCCCGCAGTGCCATCACCAAGTCAAGAAAATCCTCTGGCATATCACTCTCAAACGCCACCACCCATTCCTGATCATCCAATCCGAAGGAATAGCTCGTGTTCAGTTTCACCGAAGGAAAGCGATGGCCAACCTCAATGTGCTCATCCATCATGCCCTGTCGCGCTGCCTTCGTCAGCAGAAACCATTCCCGCGTCTTCAGAAACGGATACACAAAGTTGTACTTGCTCTTTCCCGGCACGACTGTCAGTCGCTTCCCTTCCTGCCCAGCGTGAGAATGGTGGTCAACATAGACTGACCGTTTGGTCATCGCCAGATAGGAGTACGGAGTCGTGAGGTATTGCCCTAGACCGGAGGCGAGGATTTTGGTGCTCATGTCCTGAAAGAGGTCCAGGTCGTAGCTGATACGCCAAAGCATGATGTCGCAGTCACCGCGAATGCCGATGGTCGAATACGGAACGACTAGGACTTTGCCATTGTAGTCCTCCACTGCCCTGATGAACTCCTGTTTACCCTGAGTACGTCTCTCCTCCGGCAAACGTCGCCAGGTTGGGTCGACTTTATAGAAGACGAAGTTCACATATTGACGTTGGACGGTCTGGGGTCCTGGGCTTTGTTCAGCGGGGGACATTGAAACTCCTTGTTAGAACATCCTGAGAGGAAGACTCACTTATTCGGTCATCAGTAGCTGTTTTCTTGCCTCATCACAACGGAAGTTTCTCCTCTCGGATGAGAAGGGGTGAGAGCAGGGAGCCGTGAAACGGCTCCCTGCGAAGCATGACACATAGAGAGCCCCTAGCGATCAGACTATAGATCTATCTATGGTCTTCTCGACCAATGCGGTGACACTCCTCTACCATCGCGCTGTTTAGAAGCCGATGGCTCCATAAATACCGG
>JAHBWR010000060.1 GCA_019636875.1 Nitrospira sp. | reverse complement strand
CGTGACAAAAGTGCAGATGAATCATGTGATCGATACCATCGTGAAACACGTGGAGACCAATCATGACCAACTGCTGGTTATCGGCGCTCGAGAGTTGACCAAGAGCGAGCGTCTCCATCTCGGCAGTGTCTCAGAAAGCCTGCTGCGGCATGCCCCCTGTTCGGTGCTGATCGTACGGGGCGCACGCGCCTGACTTGAGCGGAACAGCATGACCTCCCCTCATCCCTACGACGACATTCATCGGCTCTCGACGGAGGACGTGCTGAAGCGGCTCGAGACTACCGTGGGAGGCCTCTCGTCCGACGAAGCTCAACGGCGAGCGGTTCATCACGGGCCGAATGTTCTCGTCGAAGCGCATCGCTACTCACGTCTTCAGGGATTGCTGCGTCACTTCACTCATTTCCTCGCCGTCCTGTTGTGGATCGCCGCCGGTCTTTCGTTTGTCGCAGACCGGATGAAGCCGGATGAAGGAATGGCCACATTGGGGTGGGCCATCGTCGGCGTCATTGTGATCAACGCCGGGTTCGCCTTTGCCCAGGAATACAAGGCCGAACGGGCCTTACACGCCCTCCGCTGCTTGTTGCCGGACAAGACCTGGGTGACCAGAGAGGGACATCCCGTCGAAATCACACGGAGTGAGATCGTGCCAGGCGATGTGCTGATCTTGGAAGAGGGCGAGCGAGTACCAGCCGATGCACGCCTCATCGAGGCGGTTGGAATGCGAGTGGACACTGCGGCCTTAACCGGTGAATCAAGGCCAAACCGACGCATTTCTGAGGGCACAGTGGACGGGCACTGGCTTGACCTTCCAAACCTGGTCTTTGCCGGCACGACTATTGTATCGGGCCATGGCCGCGCCGTGGTCTTCGCGACCGGGATGCGATCCGAGTTCGGTCAGATCGCTGCCCTCACCACCACCGTTGGACCTGGTCTCAGCCCTCTCCAAAACGAGATCATCAAGGTCACCCATATTGTGGCCGTCATTTCGCTGGTGATGGGAGCCACATTTTTTCTGGTCGGCCTATGGACGGGACTTGGCTTTTGGATCAGTGCAATCTTCGGCATTGGGATCATTGTGGCCAACGTCCCCGAAGGACTCCTTCCGACCGTCACGCTTGCCCTCGCCATGAGCAGCCAACGTATGGCAACACGCAATGCCCTGATCAAGCATCTCCCTTCCGTTGAAACCCTCGGCTGCACGACCGTGATTTGTACGGATAAGACAGGGACTTTGACGGAAAATCGCATGAAAGTAGAGCGGTTCTACACCGACCACCTAGTCATTGAATCACGCGAAGTCGGCTTCTTTACCGCAGGCCATGTAGTGAGTAGAGGAGACGCCGAGCAATGGCGGCTATTTTTCGACGCCCTGTTGCATTGCCATAACGCCAAACGAATCCGCCGCTCCGACGGACGATACGCCGTCACCGGCGATCCCACCGAAGTTGCGCTCGTGGAATTTGCGACCGAGCATACCCTCGCCAATCGGCCCCCACTGCGCCGAATGGGCGAATTGGCCTTTGACGCCGATCGCAAGCGGATGAGCACGTTGCACTGGTCGGGTGGCCACCTCATTGCGTTCACCAAAGGCGCTCCTGAGTCGGTGCTGACCCTCTGCACTCACAGTAGAATCCATGGCGAGACCAAACCCATGACGTCCGAGGGGCGGGCGCGCGTACTGAATCAGAGCCGCATGTTCGCTGAGCAGGCCTATCGGGTGCTTGCTTTCGCCATGCGCGACGTCGCCCATCAGCCTGAGCATATTGAAGTGGACACGATCGAAAACCATCTCACGTTTCTCGGGTTGGTGGCCATGATGGACCCGCCACATCGAGAAGTATCCGAGGCCATCACGAAATGCCGAGGAGCCGGTGTACGTGTCGTGATGGTTACCGGTGACCATCCGCTTACAGCCTTGGCCGTTGCGCGAAAAATCGGCCTTGTGCCTGAAGAGCCACCCTCTTCGTCGAGTCACTTTCTACCGGTGATGGAAGGGGCACAACTCGACCGGACGAGTGACGAGGAGCTCCGTCAACTCCTGACCCCGTCTCAGCCTAACGAGCCGGACCCAGTCTTCGCCCGCATGGCGCCACGCCACAAGATGCGGATCGTATCCACGCTCAAAGAAATGGGGGAGGTGGTCGCGGTCACCGGCGATGGGGTCAATGACGCACCGGCACTCAAGAAGGCCGACATCGGCATTGCCATGGGAATCACCGGCACCGATGTCGCTAAGGAAACTGCCGATATGATTCTGCTCGACGACAACTTTGCGACCATCGTGAGCGCGATCGAGGAAGGACGTACGGTCTACGAGAATATTCGGAAATTTTCTTCGTACATTCTCGCCAGCAACGTCCCGGAAATTATCCCGTTTCTTGGTTATGGGTTCCTCGGGATACCGCTGGCTCTCACGATTCCCCAGGTACTGGCCGTCGATCTTGGAACCGACATGATCCCCGCCCTGGGTCTCGGAACAGAACGGCCCCAATCCGATGTGATGGATCTTCCACCGCGTACCCGACATGAACGGCTGCTGAGTGGCCCGCTTCTGTTTCGAGCGTATCTTTTCCTCGGGCTTATTGAGGCAGGGGTAGCGATAGGAGGTTTCTTCCTTTTCCTACACAGTCAGGGCTGGGTGTGGGGCGATCATCTGGACTGGTCGTCACCATTATACAAAGAGGCAACAACCGTGACCTTGGCCGGGATAGTGTTGGCACAAGTCGCAAACGTGTTTGCTTGCCGATCCGATCATCTTTCAGTGGCCAAGCTAGGATGGCTCAGCAACCCGCTGATCCTCGGAGGAATCTTCACGGAACTGGCGATCGTCGGACTCATCACCTATACGCCGATCGGAAACGAGATCTTTGGAGCCAGCCCTTTGCCTGTTTGGATTTATGCTCCACTCATTCTTGGCGCACTGATGCTTCTGGCTGCTGAAGAGGTCCGCAAAGCTCTGGTCAATCGACAATATCGGAGCCGCGAACCGCAGAGCACACAACCGGTAGGTGGATGATGGTAGAAGAGCCGAAAGAGTCTTTGCGCCAGATGCCCAGGACAAACATGATGTCGGGCGACATCACGGTACGGCAACCTCACACTCCTGCGATGATCGATGCCAGGGCCAGAAGAAGAGATCAGTGGCCTATCGCGTTAGGTATCGGGACGATCCTGCTACTGGGCGGAGCAGGGATCTGGTACTGGGTCACGTCCGGTCCTCCTCCGGTTTCTTATAAGACGGCCCTCGTCGATCGAGGCCCGATTTCCACCATCGTCACGGCAACCGGTACGGTCAATCCCGTTGTCTCGGTACAGGTCGGCAGCCAGGTTTCAGGAAAAGTTGCGCAACTTTCTGCCGATTTCAATTCGCCGGTTACGAAGGGACAGGTCCTGGCACTGATCGATCAAAAGCCCTTCAAGGCCCGCTTGAGTCAGGCGCGGGCTGCCGTCAAAAGTGCCAGGGGAAACCTCGCGAAGGCCAACGTGCTGACCACACAACGCAAACGGGAATTCGATCGCATGGCGGTCCTACGGCAACAAGCCTTTGTCCCGCAATCAGATCTTGATGTTGCGGAGACTAACTATCGAGAAGCGGCCGCGAATATCCAGGTCCTCCAGGCACAACTGGATCAGGCCCAGGCAGCACTGGCTTCCGCGGAGCTGGACCTGGGTTACACCACGATCTATTCACCGGTCGATGGCATCGTGGTGTCTCGAAATGTGGATGTCGGTCAAACCCTGGCCGCCGCCTTCCAGACGCCGATTCTGTTTGTGATCGCTCAGGACCTGACACAGATGCAGGTCAACGCGAACGTCAGTGAGTCCGACATCGGAGGAATCACAGAGGGAAAGCCGGCACGCTTCCGGGTTGACGCCTATCCCAAACAGTTTTTTGAAGGCACCGTCACGCAAGTGAGGAATGCACCCATCAACATCCAAAACGTGGTGACCTACGATGTCGTCATTACGGTCGACAACCAGGATCTCAAATTGAAACCCGGCATGACCGCGAACGTCACGATCGTGACCGAAGAAAAAGAGAATCCGCTCCGAGTCCCTAACGGAGCGTTGCGCTTCCGGATGCCGGACGTGCCGTTCAATCGAAAGATGACCTCGGTGTGGATTCAAGACAAGGATGGTCGTGCACGTCAGGTGCCGGTGACGACCGGCATTGCTGATTCCCTCTCCACAGAAATCTTGGACGGCCCGTTGAACGGAGGGGATCGCGTGATCGTCGGAATCGAACTCCCTGATGAACGGGACGAGAGAACGTTACCGCCGGGGTTTGAGCTTGGGCCGAAGGTGAAATGAACGCGGTCTATTGAGTCTTTCTTGTCACGCAGACCAGACAGACCAACTATGTCGTTCTTCTGGCTTACGATTGTTTCGGCCGTCCGCATTCTTAGCCGTAATCCCTTGCGAGCAGGCCTGACCATGCTCGGAATCGTCATCGGAATCGCAGCCGTGATCGTCATGGTCAGCCTGGGCCAAGGTGCGACCACCCTCGTCCAGGCTGAAATATCCAGCCTGGGAACCAATGTGCTGATCATCGTGCCTGGCGCCACGAGCGTCGGTGGGGTCCGTGGAGGGCTTGGCACGCTTTCGACCTTGACCGTCGATGATGCCGAGGAGATCCAAAACAAGGTCTATGGGATCACCACGGTGATGTACGCCACTCGGTCCGTCCTCCAGGCCGTCTCAGAATACAAGAATTGGAGCACGGTGATCCTCGGTACGACACCCGAGTTTATCGATGTGCGGAATTGGCCGGTGGCCGAAGGGAACTTCTTTACACAGTCCGATATGAACTCGGCTGCCAATGTCGCCGTGCTGGGTAAGACCGCCGTTCAAAACCTCTTTGAGCCAGGCGAAGAAGTCGTGGGGTCTCAGATTCGGATCAGAAACGTTCCGCTCCGCGTCATCGGCGTACTGGCACCAAAAGGCCAGTCCATCACGGGCCAGGACCAAGACGACCTCGTCGTGCTTCCATTCTCGACCGCAGAGCGGAAAGTCCTTGGCACCCAATTCCTTGGAACGGTCGGGGTCATTCTCGTCGGTGCCAGGACGCAGTACGAGATCCCAGCCGTAGTTGACGACATCAAAGATCTGTTGCGATCGAGACACCGGCTGCACCAGTCGGAAGAAGACGACTTCAGCATCCGCACCATGGAGGACATCGCCACAACTATCGCCGGCACAAGCCGGACGATGATGTACATGCTGATGGGCATTGCGTCCATTTCCCTGATCGTCGGAGGCATCGGCATCATGAACATCCTCTTAGTCTCGGTGACCGAACGAACGAGGGAGATCGGGCTTCGGATGGCTGTCGGCGCAAAGCGCACTCATATTCTGCTGCAGTTTCTCATTGAGGCCATTCTCATGACGGCCGTTGGAGGAGTGTTGGGTGTCGCTGCCGGAATCGGCACGGCACGTCTTATAACGAAGTTGATCGGTTGGCCGACGATCATCAGCACCGAAGCGATCACGGCCTCGTTTTTCTTCTCTTTGATCGTGGGATTGTTCTTCGGTCTCTATCCGGCCAACAAGGCCTCGAAGCTGAAGCCGATCGAAGCGCTGAGGTATGAGTGAGAGGGACTCGAGGCTTCTGCTCGACGCTCACCTAAACCACGTGCACGACCTCCGCCTCGCCGGTGCGGCGAGCCACCCTGAGAGCTACCTCGTTTTCATGTCGATCGAGCACAAGGTTCAGACGTGCGGTGCCGACGGAGAGGTTTCGAATCTCCACTCGCTCAAGGAACGGTGGAAGCACGGGGCGGTCAAAACTCACAAGACGACGAGTGCCATCAATGTGCAGGCCCAGACAGGCTTGCAAGAGTTGGAAGCCGGCACCGGCCGCCCAGGCTTGCGGGGAACAGGCGGTCGGATAGAGCGTGGGGCTTTCACCGGGGCGTCGAGAAAATCCGCAGAAGAGTTCCGGCAACCGATGAAGAGGTATAAAGAGGCTGGCATCAAAGATCCCGGTTAATACCTTCATGGCACCCTGCTTGTCTCCGTATGCTGCCATCCCATCCGCAATGAGGGCGTTATCATGAGGCCACACTGACCCGTTATGGTACGACATCGGATTGTATCGGGCCTCGGACGTCGCGATCGTTCGGATGCCCCACCCGTTGAAAAATTCCTCGCCCAAGAGCGTACGTGCCGTCCGTAGCCCACGCTTTTGTTCGGCTATACCGCCGTACAGACAATGCCCGGCATTCGAGGAACGCACACGGCAGGGCCGCCCCCGTCCATCCAAGGCAAGCGCGTAAGTACCCAGGTCTTCACACCAAAATGCCCGCTCAAATCGTTCCTGAAGAGCGTCTGCTTCCTTCAGTAAACGATCGGCATGAGCGCCGTCTCCCAGAATCCTCGCCAGATCCGCTGCTGCTCGTTTGGCTCGATACACGTAGGCTTGGACCTCACATAACGCCACTGGTCCTTCCACTGCCCTTCCGTCTGCATGAAAAACGGAATCGTGTGAATCTTTCCATCCTTGATGCACAAGACCCTTCGCAGACTGTCGAGCGTAGGTGGTAAAACCCATACCCGTTGGGTCACCGGATTGATCGATCCACTCGAGCGCACGTTGAATATGCGGCCAAAGCCTGGTGAGAAATTTGCGATCGCCGCTTCGTTGATAGTAGGCGCCCGCCAAGACAATGAACAACGGGGTCGCATCGACACTCCCATAGTACCGACCGAATGGAATCTCCCCGAGCGCAGCCATTTCACCTTGACGGGTCTCATGCAATATCTTTCCGACCTCCGCATCCTGCTCCGGCCGAGCGTCCGTTGCCTGCGTGGCCGCCAAATACCCCAGCACCCCGCGTGCAATGCCGGGATTCATCCATAACATTTGCAGTGCGGTGATGATCCCGTCCCGTCCGAACGGGACGCTAAACCAGGGAACTCCTGCGTAAGGATAGAGTCCGTGTGGTGTGTCAGAGATCAACATGTGGAGATCCGCCAACGACCGGTTCAACCAGTGATTGAATTGTTCATTCGAGGTAAAGACGTGCGCATCCGAGGCGGTGGCTTTCTCTAATGCCCTCTCGGCTTCATGTTGAGCTCGATCGTAAGTGAGAACGCTCTTTTTTCGTTGTGGTTCCAGCTCACAAGAAATCGTGATCTCCCACGTCAGATCGGCGTTCGGGGGGATGCGCGACTCAATCCTGAATCCATCGGCCATCACCTGTTTCGGAGCCGGGGAGCACCGCACATGGGTTCGACGGATGATCTCATCAAGCCCTTTATATCCAAACACAAGTCCGGACTTGGAGCGAATGGTCTTAAGGCGCACGCCGCGGCGCGGTCGCGTCCGTCCTCTCGCCTCAAAAAGATCGGCAAAATCGGCATCGAGTCCGATCGTGATCGAGAGTGGAAGTTTGGACGTTCCATAGTTATGCACACGAATCCTCTCATGCCACGTGCCCTGCCAGAGCAACCGTGTACGGGACAGATGAAGCGTCCCACGAGGGACCTGCCGTTGTCCTTCCAATCTCATGTCGGAGTTGGTGAGATCTACGGTAAAGAGAGCATTGTCCTCTTTCACTGACGAGCTGAGCATCATCAGCCGCTGAGTCCCAAGCGACAACTCAAACCGTGAGAGAAAGCGCGTCCCTTCATGATAAAGCCCCTGCGGACTTGGGAGAACTCGGTACACATCACCGTACCGATCGAACACGGCGAATGTCTCTCCATGCTTCAGAACTTCGGTACGACCATCGGCCATCGAAGATGAAGCAAGAATATAATATTGGTCATTCCATCGAATCACATCGCTCATACATGTCCCCTGACTAGGTGACGACAGGAGCCCGACTCATCCGGGCAGCCACCAACGCTGAAAGTAAAAGAACGATTCCGATTCCGAGCAGGCCGGTTTCCGGTCCCTGTTGTTCCGTGATCCAACCGAAGGCGGAGATTCCCCCGATCGCAGCGGTCATCGCACCAGTCCCATACAGCCCCAGCACCCGCCCAACCATCTGGCTTGGTGCCAGTTCCTGAATCATTCCCCAGGCAATCGGGGTAAACGCCCCCAACCCGCAGCCCACGATTCCCATCAGAAGACCGGCGATGTACGGATCAACGGTCCATATGAGTCCGCAGAGGGCTACGCCGCTCACCACACTTGTGCTCACGATCAACTTTAAACGATCATTGACCATCCAGTTCGTCACCCAGAGCAGCCCAATGGACGTGAGCAACAACCCGACACCGAGGGACGACCATAAATACCCGACCTCGACCGGTCCAAGCCCCAGCATCTTCCTCGCGAACACCGGGAACAGCGCGCTCAGAGCGCTACTGCCGAACGTATGGAGCGCCGCGGTTCCGGTCAAGAGTAATAGTCCGCGCTGGGTGACTACGCTGTAGCGGAATCCCTCAACGAGATCCTGCAATATTGTCGGGGGTGTTGCAAGCGATGGTGTGATTGCGACAGGCTTGCCGAAACGAACCAACATCAGACACGCGGCCGAAATTACATACGTCGCTGCATTGAGGCATAGCACTTCTTGCGACCCATAGGCGGCGATGCCTAATCCGCTCATTGCCGGGCCGAAAATGATGCCCAGGCTCGTGGTGCCTTGGAGCAACGCATTGGCCGCCGTGAACTGTGTCTTCGGGACGAACGTCGGAATGGAGGCAGTGAGAGCAGGTCCAAACACTGCTGAGGCGACGGCATGAAGGAAAACTAAGATATAGAGCACCGAGACTGTAAAGGATTCAACTGGAATCAGGCACGGGATCAACCCGATCAGCAACGCGCGCAACAAATCGCTGGTGATGAGTAACACCTTCTTCGGAAGTCGATCGACATAGACCCCAATGATCGGCCCTAGAACGATCGGAGGAATCGTCTGCAGCAGTCCGATGATCGAGGTCTTGAGCGGAGAACCGGTCACCGCATAGACAAACCAGAGAAGGGCTAGTTTGGAAACACCGTCGCCGATTTGAGAGATGAGCTGCCCGGACCAAACCAACCCGAAATCTCGGGTCAGAAGTAGCGGCCGAGCCCTGACCTCGGTGAGATCTGCTTTCTCCACTATAGCGGGAGAGCGAGAGAAGTGGCCGGAGCGGCCCTGCATCAGCCCTCACCTTCCAACTTTACCTTTTCGGTATTGACAGCGCGTACTCCTGGCACTTGCCGAGCAGCCTCAGCAGCCTCAAGGGCAATGACTTGGAAGCGAACCGTTCCCTGAATCAGGACGACCCCGTCTTCCGTTTTTACCTCAAAATTGGCGGCCTTTAACGTGGCGCTCTTGGAGAACCGTTCTTTGATCAACGAGGTGAGCGCATCATCCTGTCTCTTGGACAAGGTCTTGGCGAGATCTTTCTCGACCGAAAGCTTGTTGACTACGTTCTTAACGCCGGCGACCTTCTGTGCCACTTCTTTCGCAGCAGCTTTCTCCTCTTCTGTCGAAACACGCCCGCTGAGTGTAATGGCTTGCTCATCATCTTCGACTTCGATCTCGTAGTGGAACAATCTTGAATCCCCCATGAGAGCGAGCTTGACCGAGAGGATCAAGGAACCCAACGTTTTCCTAAGAGCCGGCTCCTTATCCTTCACCTCCTGGTCAGGCGGCAGGTCGGCTTTTATCGTAGGAGCCTGAGGCTTGGCGTCCGGTGGCGGCTTCGGTGTCGCTGGTTGTCCGTCGGCAGCGGCAGGTGTCTGCGTCGCCCGCGGAGCAGATTTTTCCGGCGCACCTTCTTTATGTTCCGCTGCCGTCTCACTCTTGGTCTTGGGCGCCACTGGTGGCTGAGGTTTCGTCTCTTGCACTGATTTCTGGGGCGCAGATTGACCGTCGGACGCAGGTTTTTTTGGCGTACCCTCTTTGTGCTCCGTCGATGCCTCACTCTTTGGTGCCGGAGCGACCGGGATCTGTGGCTTCGCTTCTGGTACCGGTTTCGGGGCCACAGGTTGACTGTCGGACACGGGCTTTTCGGGCACACCTTCTTTATGCTTATGCTCCGTTGACGTCTCATTCTTCGGCACGGGAACAGCGTGAGGTTGTGACTTCACATCCGGAGCCGGTTTTGGCGGAATCGGTTGCCCGTCTGAGGCTGCCGGCAGCTGGGATGCTCCGGGCGCCGGCTTGGCCGGCGCGACCTCTCTGTGTTCTGTCTGAGGTTCGCTTTTGGGCGCAGGAGCCGCCGGAGGATGCGGCTTCACTTCAGGGGCTGGTTTTGGCACCGCGGGCTGACTGTCGGATCCGGCCGGTGCCTGTACCGTAGCCGGTGCAGATTTTTCCGGCACCTGTTCTTTTTCGTTGGCGTCGGATGCTTCAGTGTGTGCACCCAGCGGCCAGATCAAGAACAGGCTCAAAGCGATCAGCGCTCGTGACGACGTGGTCATTGCGCAATTCCTCCTGGTGAACTCCATAACGTGAAGATCACCCGCACATTCTAACTCGCTGCCGCTTCTCTGTCATCTGCATAGACCACGACACAGCCCCCTGTTGATCAGGGGGCTGTGCGCATTCCGTTAATCCGGTATCAGAGAAAGCCTGAAGATATTCTGCGATGAGAGGGTGGGTTTATTTTGTTTATCTCTTCTGGGCTGGTTTAAGAAGAAAAGGATCCAGCCGTGGCAACCGTTAACCCTCGTGTATGCGATTTGTAGAAACTGAACAGCCACGCGGTAGCCGCCGTCATCAGAAGAATGATGCTGATACCGCCTAAGCTCGCGGCAGGGCCGATTGTATCCGCAGCCCATCCAAAGCCCGCCATCCCGGCCATCGACGACGCCATACCTCCCGTTGCAAAGCTGGTAAACACTCGCCCGAGGAGATGCGTAGGCGTTAATTCTTGCAGCATCGTCCACACAAGCGGCGTAAACATGGCCGTACTCCCGCCAATCACGGCGATGAGGGCACCAGCCGCGACCGGAGCATCAAGGAAGCCAAGTGCAGCAACCGCGAGCCCGCCGATTGCCAATGCACCGGACATGAAGCGGAGGCGCCAGGGAACATCTCCCTGCGTCACGGAGGTGAGAACCAACGAAGCTAAGAGCATCCCGACGCCAAGCGCCGACCACAGCCATCCCAGTTGGATCGGCCCGACTCCGAGCACTTCTTTAGCAAAGACCGGGAGGAGAAAAATGAACGCGCTGATGCCGACACTGTAGAGCGTGGCCGTCAACATCAGAAGCATTACCGTCTTCTGTTCAACAAAGACAAACCGGAAGCCCGCCATCAAGTCACTGGCAATGCCTTCCGTGAGCCCATTGCTCGCTGTGCGGATGCCGTCAAACGTTTCCCGCACCCGAATGGGGAATATGCACAAAGCAGAGATAAAAAACGTCGCTGCGTCCACGTACAGCACATTTTGTGCCCCAATCAGCGCAATCCCAAGACCGCTGACGGCAGGCCCGACCAGAAGACCCACATTGGTGGTGGTTTGCAACAGAGCATTGGCAGCAACCAGCCGATCTTTCGGCACGATCAACGGAACGGCCGATGTCAAAGCCGGCCCGAACACGGTCGAGAAGATCGCCGTCGCAAAGACAAGGATATAGAGCCGATCAAGCGTCAAGGCTCCTATTGCATAGAGGACAGGGATCAGGAGAACCATGAGGGTACGAAGCAAGTCGACAGCGATCATGACCGGCTTCTTTCGAACTCGATCGAGATATACACCGATCAATGGACCAAACAGGAGAGGCGGAAGGGTTTGAAGCAACCCGACCATCGTCATTTTGAGGGCTGAGCCTGTCAGATCGTAGACAAACCAGAGCAACGCCACTTTGTTGAGGCTGTCACCGATTTGTGAGATCGTCTGACCCGCGAACAAGAAACCAAAGTCTCTCGTCTTGACAAGCTCCCACCCCCGCTTGCGGCCTGAGGTGGAAGGGGCTTCCGTTGAATCGGCTACAACCTCAGACATGTCGGTGCCCCCCAGGAAATGAGTGCGATGCGGACTTGAACGACTCGTTGTTTGATCGACCAAATTCGATGGCTCGTGGGGTTTGCATCGCTCCATCTTCAAGCAGAAGCCGTTCATACAACGCAACATAGTCACGAGCCATCCGATCAGCGGTAAACCGCTCATCAAACGCTGCTCGGCATTGCTTTCGATCAATGAGAGGAACCTGACCGACAGCATCCACCATCTCGCCAAGAGTGTCACAAATATAGCCCGTGACACCGTGATCGATGATTTCTGGAATCGAGCCACGCCGATAGGCGACCACCGGAGTGCCGCAGGCAAACGCTTCGATCAACACCAGCCCGAAAGGTTCAGGCCAGTCGTAGGGACATACCAGCGCCATTGCATTGCCGATGAACTCGTTTTTTTCGGCATCGGAGATTTCCCCCACGAACTCTATTAGCGGATGGTTGAGCAACGGCTCAACCTCGGCTTCAAAGTACACACGGTCCGACGGGTCAACCTTTGCCGCAATGCGAAGGGGAATCCCAGCTCGTTTGGCGATCTCGATCGCCTGGTCTGGTCGCTTTTCCGGAGCGATTCGCCCTAAAAACGCCAAGTACCCCTTGGATCCCTCCTGAAAGGAATACATGTTACGCGGAAGCCCATGATAGATGGTGCCAGCCCAGTTGGCCCACGGCAGTGGTCGACGCTGCGCGTCCGATATGGAAACCAGGGGCATTTCAGAAAATTCCCGATAGACTGGCTCAAGTTCCGGAAGGTCCAAACGACCATGCAGGGTTGTCACAACTGGGACAGGATTCCTCCGCGCCAACGGAAATCCGGTGAAGTCCAAGTGCGAATGAATGATATCGAAATCATGGGCTGACCCAAGTCCCCGTTCGTGCAACATCATCAAATACGCATCCCGATTGAAAAGGCCCGTCTTCAACCGGAGGGCCTGTGGGGAAATCGCTTCAAGCCGCGCAGCTGTTTCTGAGTCTCCGCTGGCAAACAGCGTCACATCATGCCCCATCGCGACCAGTTCTTCTGTCACATACGAAACGATTCTCTCAGTTCCTCCATAAAGTTTCGGCGGAACGCTTTCCCACAACGGAGCTACTTGTGCGATTCTCATGAGTCTTCCTTTCTCTCGTAGTCAACTAGTCTAACCAGTCGTCAACTTCTTTACTTGTTAGGTGTTCGTGCGTGCTAGGCGATTCGTTGATTGAAGGGCGACCACCAATGGGCTACTGGGAGAGACACTCATGCTGCTTACGTGTATCCTCCTAACGAATGTCATGTTACGCACCCATCTTTTCGAACTCAACGGACAAAACCTCTCGGGCAAACCGAAATATGTCCAGATGCTCCAGCTTGACTTGCCATTCGACCGACCTCACAACTACCGCCCACCCGACGAGACATATTCTTCACCTTCGCAACGACAGAGATAGACTTTCCCCTCCCTGGCCGTCACGATGTCCCTAGACCTTCGCCACAACACCGGCACGACGCCAGTCGCACGGAGCGAGTCACTTTACTCTCGTATCCGCGCAGCTTTGACGATTTTCTCTCCTCTGATTTGTTCGAGGAATAGATCGGGAGGGACTGCCGGGGGAACAATCCGCACTTCCTGCCAACCTTCGTTCACCGCTCCCTTATGCCCCCTCTTTTCATGAACCCACTGGTCGATACTCTCCTGACTCGTGCCTTCACTGAAGGTGACCCAAAAGAGGAACGGTTGTTTCTGAGAGCTCTGTAGACCCTCTGCGACCCGCAAGGGCTGATTCTTTCTTTCAACATCTTCCTGACTCGCCAACAACCGTTCCGGGTTTGGATCCTCGGCCTTCGAGGCCGTCATACGAGCCGTTTGAACCTGGGCTGCCAAAGTTACGTTCCGCTCTTCAAGGCTCGCCACCTCTCTGGATAACTTGGCGTTGTCTTCGACGAGATTTCTCACCGCCAGTTCAAGCTGATCTTGATCCACTAGACCCCGACCGGCAGGGGGCTTGGTCGCACGTTCCGTTTCAGATCCGATACCTTCCTGACGTTTCTCCATTTCTTCCTTCACCATGACGACACTGGACGCCACGGATTCGTGGCTTGAGGACAGTTTCGCCATGGTTTGGTGGAGTTGCGCCATGCCTTTCTGTTGGGTCTCCAAGGCCGTTCCGACTTTCTCCTGTATCCGCGCAAGTTCGCCCAACTGGTGCTCGAGTTTTTCCATCTCAGTCACCGAGACAGTTCGCAGAGCCTCTGATTGCCCCACGGAAACCAGCATGCGCTCCGGATTCATCCAGATCGTCATGCGGTCGACTACCAATCCCACCACCAGAATCGCCAACAATGCCTGGGTAAAGGCAACGGTTCGCATGCTGTGCGCGATCGCCGTATCCGGCCGTCGAATTGCCAGCCTATCGGCTACGTCAGCGAGCGCTTTCCAGGTTCGACTCCAGTAGCTCGGAGCGGGAACAAACGCCGCGTTGAGCGCTCCGCCCTGGGCGGTATTATGGACACAAAGCTCAACCGCATCGGACGAGACTTGAATACGACTGGTCCGATACCCATATTCTGGTGCAACCAACCCCCCCAGGAGTATTCCGTCTTCAGTTCGAAGCTGTATGGTCTCAATGTGCTCAAGGTTTTTCACGTGCAGCGTGGCATCCACTCCTACACCCTCAAGCTCACCAACGCGCCGCTCATTGACATACACCTGGATCGGATCCGACCCGCCACGAACGGAGCGGCTAGGTTGGTTGCTCAATGATTCAAGGCGTTGCGATCGATATGCTTCTAACTCCTCTTCGTAGCCCATAAACAGCCTCCGTACTTCCTTTCTCTCTATCTTCCTATCCAGGGCAGGAAACTTCAGTGACCCTCCTTAGGGTCGCACCTGCAACTCCAGACGTGGTTTTTCCTCCGTCAACGACCCATTGGAGCCCACACCCCATGCGGTTTGCACACAATCTAAGCACAAGGCGAGGTGCCAAATTCGGTAATCGCACCCGTACCCTTGCGTAAACATCTCCCGCCATTGTGACCGCGACAGACAGGGATAATGATCCGGCTCACTTTTTCGGTAATGGGCCTGAGCAACTCTGATCAGCCGCTCCCCCTCACTATTGAATCGTTGACGATGACGCTGTTGCTGACTGCTCAATTCCGCCAACTCAGCCTTCGTGAGACCCATCTCATCCATCGTACGTTGCCATCCACTGTCACGCCATCGTCGAAAATTTTTATAGATGCGTTGGCTTTCCAATCCATTGAGCCCGGTCGCCGCAATCACTTCACCAGGACCCCATCCGTAGGAGTGGTGATACAAGGCGATCAATGCATCACGGCTGACCACTGCTCTTGCAACAAGCCCGTCCAGAAACCTCCCCAGTGGTCGCAACAGGTCGGGATGATAGCAAAACGGTTCCGGCTTGCTATGCTGCTTCGCCACCAGCGAATCAAAGAGAAATAACGGCCGGCATGGAACTTCCGTACGTCCACAGACCAAAAATCGCTCGAGATATTCGGAGCCCCAACGCAACGCAAATTTCTCATGCTCAATATCGTCGTTCCACTGACCGGTTTCCCGTAGGAACCGCTTGGTATATCCGGTGGCCCGATCCAACAACACCGGCAAGGCTTGTGAGACAACTCGATCAAATTCGTCCGCCGTCGAGACAACCTCCTCAAGGCGACTCACCGTGACCGTGTGATCAGCCATCACCTGGCTCTTGCCGACTGTATTCTGCATCGTCTTTATTTATATCGTGAGGTTATTGTGCCTTCGGTGACACCGAAAGCGCATTGGACAAAAACTCCACCTTGCCCGCTTGTTTTGTCCGTTGCTTGGAACACCACGCTCCTGATAATTAGGCTTATTGTTTGTTTACCGACTTTCCTAACAGAACTGGCTCCGGGAACGGTCATCTCATCATTCGCCGTTCTGTAAACCCTCTCTCAACTTCATTCGCGGGCGCATCAACGCGGCCAACCGTCCAAAACCCTCCTTATGCGACACTTGCAACGAAATAGGTTGCAAGAGCACCTGCCAGCTCCCGAGGAACTATTTCCTCGTACCTACAATCCCTCTCGGTAGCCTGGATAGAGGTCGACAACCAACAAGCCTAATTACTCCAAACGCTATCGCCTATGAAGGAAGCAAACCAGAATGAGCAATTGCCAATGCTTTGATGCACTATCTTAGCAGTGCCTTGAGATCCGTTGCTATAGGTCCAGGTACTGCTTTAGCGGAAGCTGTAGAGGAGAAACCACCTACGCATTGAGACAGCATACGGCTGTCAGACCACTCTCAAATTTGAGGAATTGTAGGCGGGAGACCTTGAGCCACACAAGAAAAACGCTCACGGATTCTGCAATATCCTCAGAACAACGTGTAGATGAATGGCGCGACGGCTGACCCTTGCGTGAGCACGATCAGCATTCCTAATAACAGCAATACCATGAAAATTGGCAACAACCAGAACTTCTTCCGCTCTTTCATGAAAGCCCACAACTCGGCCAGAAATTCGGTCATACATGCCCCCTCTGTTTGCGAGTCCTAACTTTGGTTACACATGCGTTGATGGAGCCGGGGCGCCCACACCAACAAGTACTATAAACCCCTGGTGCGAACAAAACTGCTGACGAGATGCCCAGAAGCCTGACCCGATTTTGGCATCGGATCTCAGACTCAGCACTCTAGTGGCTTCGATGACTACAATGGGTGATCCATGCCTGCTCCAATTACTTCAGACAATTCCTCAGCTATCACACGATGGACTTCGGCACTGGGATGATCGTCAAAGGCAGTTGCTCGCACAGCTCGAGCATCCTCAAACTTGACAAGCGAAGCTGACAGATCCAGGCAGAGGACGTTGTTCGTCCTGCAAAGCGACAACATTCTGGTGTGAATGTCCACGATTTCCGGTCTAATAGCAGGAGGGGACCCATCCTTCAATGACATATAGGGATACAGAGCCACAATGACATGGGGCGTCAGTTCTTTCGCTAACGTAGCCCATTCTGAAAAGTATCTTTCGAAGGTGGACCACCCGGCGCTACCTTCATTGAAGTTATCTGCAATATACCTCGCATAACTTTCGTAAGGGACCGTACCAGAAGGAAGCAGAGTATCGAGGCTGAAGTCTAAAAAAAACCACAAATAGGAGTTCTGTTGCAGAATAGGATGGAAAAACACATGTCTCCAGATTCTATCGGTCCGGGGCCGATCCTGCTTCTCCAGTTCCATATCATTGATATACCACTGGTAAATGATGACATCGGGCCGTAACTCCTGCCCCCACTTCTGGAGCTGCTGTAGGTGCTCGTCAATCTCCCTCCCGGGCCGAGCCAATACCGCCATATCAACCGGCATGTCCGTTTCTCGGAGTCTGGTGAGCAACCGACTGGAAAACAGTTGCTCTTCATTCCTCACTCCCTGACCCCAGGTGATTGAATCACCCTGAATCACTATTCTGACGCTGTCAGGAAGTTTGGGACCAGGCGGCTCTGGCCCTCTTGAGGGACCATCGAATCGATTAAACTTGAAATCCCTTTCAAACCGTTGAACGATCGGTCCATAGTGACGACTAAAAGAGTCTCCCCCCCAAAATACAAGCCGCAGAAAGAGCTCGCCCACGAATAAAAAGGTTGCCCCAAAGACACCAATTCCCAATAGCAGCCTTCCCAACCTCGGAAAGGCCGCTTGTCGCGTTGGTTCACCAGGCAGCATGGACAGGATCCTCGGCGCAAGGACTACGGACTTTATCGATGGTTGGTACTACAATCACCGAAGATGTGAAATAAAACTTATGTAGGGGACCAAATCAACGCCTAATTCCTACATATCTAGGTATGACCAACTGGCCTCTCTGATTTCCCTTCCAACCATTTTTCCGTTTGGACAATGGCCAATTGGCACAGTACCATGGTCAGCACATGTCTCTCATCAGCGAAGCCATTGGGTCCAGAAACGAGCAAAGCTGTCTCATCAGCTTGAGGCTACCCAACCCGTGAGCAATCCCAACTGCAGTCCTCCTAGAATCATCCACGATCATGACAGTTCTGCGACCGGCTTGCCGGCAGAGGCTTACTCCTCCTCCCTTTCCCTGGGCTGGTATACCAGTGGCCTCGCTCTCTTCATCTCACTGGATGACTGCATCCTCTGCTCAGCCCTCATAGGGCGAAAACTTGAACTCGGTGAAGACAACCGTTCCGGCGCTGACGAGAAACAGTAGCCATAGGATCTCCTGTCATGGTCAAGGATGAGCCAGATCGGAAAGCAGCACAGCTAGAGACCAGTCCATCACGCTGCCGTCGAAGGCAGGCTGACTCACCACTGATCTCGAAAAAAGAGAAAGTACCCAATAGCGACTACGATGGCCTGGAGCAAGATCAGCCAACGCATGAGCCCCCATTTCGTCTCGGACTGGGTGTCCTTCATTCTCCGAAGTAAGGAAGGTTGTGTGAGCAAAAAACTTGCGACCACATCCCTCGCATCCTCCCGACTGAGGTTTCCTTCAAGCATCACCTGCTTGATCGCGTCCTCCCTATCGCCTTGCGACAGCGCTTCTAATGCCTTCTTGGGAAGAGTCTGCTGAATAGTTCCTTCGCTCATAATGAGGGGAGTGTACCAGAAACACACTGTCTGCGTCTTCCTGATTTCGATGGTGCCGAAACACAATTATCTCACCAGATACGGCACGATGTATCAGAACAGTGGGTGATGTGGCACCGAGGCAAAGGGCGCACCGGTCGGTACCTCGCCGGCATTTCCAAGAAATCGCCACACCCCGTCTACCTTCACCAGGTAGTGAACCTCACGAAACCAGCTGTCGAGCGTGATGCGGTTCCCAGTGCGTTCGTCGGTGCCATACAACCCACCGGTGCAGGTGACCTCCGCGCGAAGTTCATTGTCTTCCTGCGTGATCTTGATATCAGAGAACAAATGAAGTGATTCCAGGGCCTTGTAGTGCTCGAACACTTCACCCCAGATTCGCCGTACATCGTTCGCTTTCAATCCATGGTAGTCATAGGTCGGCGCATAGAACTGCATCAGGGCATTGAGATCTTCCTTCTTCAAGGCCGATTCCGCGCGGTCAAATGCCGCGAGCAGGCCTTTCACCATCGGATGAGTGGTCAGCTCGTTCTGTCCGGTCACTTTCTTCCCACCCGCCAACAACGTCGTTTCCGATAGCACCTGCACCTTGGCGAACCCCGCAACAGGAGCGAGCGCATAGGAGCAGCCCAAGCTCAGCGAAAGGAAGGCGGCTACCATTCGTTCAGATTTCATACAGGCCCTCCATAAGGTCCACAGAACCTCCTATGCTTCCTCACACCATTCGACCTTTGTTTATACCAGTGGGAGAGGCATCAGGCTCCGCAATGGTTGAAACCGTCACGCTGTCGTTTTTAGTTGGGTTCATCGTCCCAGCATCACGAGTAGTACCACCCCAGCAACAATTACCAGAAACCCAACCATCCAGCGGATAAATTTCTGCTGGGCCAAGACAAGCACCTTGTCCATCTTCTTCTTGAGCGCCGGCTGAGAGGCGATGTGGATCTCCACCACTTCCTTGGCCTCTTTGAACCCGATATTCCGCTCCTGACGAACCACCTTGATCGCTTCGATCAAGTCTCCGCGCCGCAATGCCTCCACCGCCGCTTTGGGAAGCTCTGACCCTCGACGTAATTTGTTCGCCATGTTACCGCCTTAAGAGCGTGCCGAGAGAGGCCGTTGCAATGGATGACGTAGCCAGGACAAGAAAAAGGTCTATCCCCAGCGGCCACAGATTTCCAAATCTTTGAGTCTCGAACATCCACACAGCCTGTGCCATCATCGGAAGTAACCCCCAGCGTCACGGTCGCCTTGCATCAGTGATGCTCAGTCCAGCCACCACAGCGCCTAGCATCGGCCTGCCTAGGAATATATATCACAGCGAGTCCCGCGGTTCCCCTCTCGCCTGAAACGCCGGAAACCAGGCTCCGATACCCGACCCGACGGCAGCTGCATACAACCAGAATTGCTAGCTAGCATGGTCCTCCTCAAGATTCGACAGATACTGTGTGACTGGAAGGTCAAGACCTCATGGCGATCCATCGATTGAAAATCGAAACGGCACAAGGATCAATGGAATTGAGGCTGTCGCCAGCATAGACGGATACGTCCCACGATGTTGGACGAGAGACCAGACCTGCTTGGAGTTGGACACGAGGACGGCCTTTACACAGAAAGGCTTGCGTGCTTAGGGTGATGGATCATGCAAGCGCTGAAGCCGGGCTTCGTATACTTTCTCTTGGTCTTCGGGACGGGATTCCTTCTGGGAACCGTTCGCGTGTTCCTCATCGTTCCACTTGTCGGCCACAGAACCGCTGAACTCCTGGAGATGCCGCTGATGCTGATCGCAACGGTGCTCGCAGCACGGTGGACCATCCGTCGTTTGCCCGAGCCTCGCACCAGCGCGGCGAGATTGTCCATCGGCGGCATTGCGCTGGGCCTGATGCTGGCGGGAGAGCTGGCCGTCGGCATCGGACTCCGAGGCATGTCATCAGCAGAAGTCTTCTTGAACCGAGACCCTGTTTCCGGCACCGCCTACTATGTGAGTCTGGTTCTCTTCGCCGTCATGCCGTGGCTTGTCTCGCGCCGGTGACTGG
>JAHBWR010000006.1 GCA_019636875.1 Nitrospira sp. | reverse complement strand
GGCGACAGAGTGGGAGTTCGACCCTCCCTCCGGGCACCATCGAGTATAGAGCTAGAGTCGATTCACGGTATGTTGGCCTCGAACGAGTTTGCTGAGGGAGTCGCGTGTGGTCAAATAGGCCAACCACGCAATATCAAGTACCCTCTTGACAGCGGCGCGCTATTAGCCTAGGTTCTGCCATATTTCTCAATAACGTATGAGCACCATCGATTTTCAAGATATCATCCGAGTCTCTGTTCAGAATATCCGATCGATTTCTTGTCATGACATCGCCGTCAACTTATTAAGGAGGCAGCACATGCGTACAGTGTTGGCATTAGGAGCCGCAATACTTTGCGTTGGCTCTTTGAATGTTGCAGTAGCTCAAGAGCGACTCCAGCAATCATCCGGTGGATCCGCAATGGGAGTCGGAACCGGTGTCGGTGACGTATCCGGCAGCGCCAATCGTGTTCAAACCTATGATCGCAATGCATTCCTCGATCGTCTCTCTCTCCCTGAGACAATTTACGGTCGTGTCTTGGCGATCGATTTTCCCGCGGGGAAGATGCTGCTGGAAAGCGGTGGAAGCTCACATGACGAAGGCCGCGCGGGTGCCGGTGCGATGAGTTCCATGACAGTCTACTTCGATGAAAAGACCAACATGGATCAACTCAAGGTGTTGAACAATGGCGATGATATCTCGCTTCAAGTTGTGGAAGCCACCTCATCAAATCAAGAGTATGGCACGGGCCGCAAGGTCGTTCGAGAGGTCTACTTGCTGCGTGGAAATGAGCGGCTCGCCGGGTTTGGGGGGTTGGGACAGCGCCCAAATCCCGCCACTGAGCGAGCGATCGAAACCAGCAACGGGAGCATGACCGGGGGAATGGCAGGTTCCGTCCTCCCAGGAAAAATCAGTGGAACGATAGACACGACGATCGGTGAATACACCGGGTCAGCACCCTGTTGGAACTGCGAACCTCAGCCAGGGTGGGGCTACGAGGGAAAATCAAAGTCGGACTATGGCACAGATGCCGCAAAACCGAATCTTGTGAAGGGTATGCAGTAAGAACAGTCGGCGTCTGTGGGCTATGCAGAAGGGGGCAGCGAGAGCTGCCCCTTTTTTCTTGTGGACGGTAGCAGGGAATTATGAGTGAAGATCACAATGTACCGACCTCCGAGCTCGATCTGCGAGGGGTAATTTGTCCCTACAACTTTGTGAAGACCAAGCTCAAGCTGGAAACGATGAAGGAAGGCGAAATTCTCTCGATTCTGCTAGACGATGGTGACCCGATCAGGAACGTACCACGCAGCGTTGAGAATGAAGGACATACAGTCTTAGCTCAAGAACGAATGGATCACGCCTACCGGGTGTTGATTCGTCGGGAAGACAGCGACTAGAGAACACGCTTCGGGCACTTTCGCTCACCGACCTTTTCCTCCCGCCACGATCAGTGTTATATCTTGCCCCCGTAATCCGGGCAGGTCCTGACTCATTTGGTGGGCGGTTCCCCAAAGAATACGTTCAGTTTTCTTAGTCATGTCGCAGGCAACGACGATACGACGTCGTGGGGCCAGGCGTATCAGAGCCTGCACTGCGCAAGCAACAGATGTCGCCGTGCAAAAAACCATGGTGGGAACATCCCGTTTCAACGCATCGGTCAGGCAGCGGATGATACGTGCGGAATTATTCGGCAGGTGTCCCAAAAAGAAGAACGAGTCGCACGGTAATCCAGTCGTAGATAAGGCGGCAGTGACGGCCGATGGTCCAGGAACCGGGACGACAGGGATGTGATTGGTATGGGCGGCAGCCACAAGGAGATGGCCAGGATCGGCGATGAGTGGGGAGCCACAGTCTGATACCAGCGCCACATCCGTGCCTTCCCGGAGACGTTGCAGCAGAACCTCGACCTTTTCCTTCAAATTGTATGGGCCATAGCTGATCACCCTTCCTTCAATTTGATGATGCGCAAGAAGTCGCCTGGTGGCTTGAGGATCTTCGGAAGCAATGACATCGACTGTTTTCAAAATTCGAATCGCGCGAACCGTGAAATCGTCCAGATCTCCAATCGGTACTGCTACGACATAGAGCCGACCGCTTTGAGCAAGCCCTGTCGCTGAACCCGTCATAGCACTGAGGTTTTGTTGACTCCGTTTGCCAGGCATCGATATAATTTCTCACTTATCCTGTTGACTTAACCTCCTGGAGCACTGCAGGGGAATTCCCGATGGCGGCCGTCTGTTTCATGATGACCCTGGTTCTGTACATTGTGGCCACGGTCTCGTTTTTTTCCTATTCACTGCGGCGGTCCGAAGCCCTCTCAAAGGTCTCGCTTGGCATCACCGCCGGTGGTTTCGTGTTCCATACGATTGCGCTCGCCATCAGAATGCTCGGAGCCTCTTCCTCTACACCGCCCAGCTTTTCCGAGGCCCTTTCTTTCTTCTCCTGGATGATCATCCTCGTGTTCTTGGTCGTCGAATTCCGCCATCGGATCTATGTACTTGGCTCCTTCATGGTACCTTTAGCTCTCGTTTCATTAGTCTCGGCTGCAGCATTACCCGAAAGCGTCCCCACACTGCAACCGGTCCTGAAAACATTATGGTTTCATGTGACGCTCAGCATGTTGGGGACCGTGGGATTCACCGTGGCGTTTGTTGCGGGCGTGATGTATCTGATTCAAGATCGGCTTCTCAAGTCCAAACAGTTCAACGTCCTTTACAGCAAGCTGCCTGCGCTCGATTTTCTCGATCATTTGAATCAACAATCAATCGTCTTAGGATTCCCCTTGCTCACACTCGGCATCGTGACTGGTGCGATCTCGGCTGATTTCTCCCGAGGATCTTATGTCAGCTGGAACCCGGAACAGACATGGGCGCTCGTCACCTGGGTCTTCTACTTCGTTGTGCTGCTTGGACGATTGACGGTAGGGTGGAGGGCCAAACGAGCGGCGTACCTCACCGTCATCGGTTTTGCTGGAGTCATTCTCACACTCGTGGGTGTTGTGCTCAAGGGGCATACTACATTGTCATAACATGTGTATCGTCGTCCCATGCATCTGATTGTCGTTGGATTAAGCCATAAGACAGCCCCGGTTGAGATCCGAGAGCGGCTGGCCGTTCCCGAGAGTCGCCTGGGCGAAGCTCTCACTCGATTGTCGTCCTATTCCGGTATTAAGGAAGGCATTCTTCTTTCGACCTGTAATCGAGTGGAGGTGTACTCCGTCGTCGACGATGTGGACACGGGCTATGGCCGGATTCAAGAATTTCTCGCCGACACGCATCTCTCGTTGTCTTCAGAGCAGCTGACCCCACATCTGTATTGGCATACCGGAGACCGAGCCATCGCTCATCTCTTCCGAGTCGCGGCAAGCCTCGACTCGATGATCATTGGGGAATCGCAAATCCTCGGGCAATTAAAAGACGCTTTCGAGGTCGCCCTGGCTCATAAGACGACCGGCGTGATCATGAACAAAATCGTCAAGAAGGCCATCTCGGTCGCTAAGCGAGTGCGGACCGAAACAAAAATTGCTGAAATGGCAGTCTCAGTCAGCTACGCCGCGGTCGAGCTTGCGAAGAAGATTTTCTCGAATCTTCACGAGAAAACCGTGCTGTTGGTGGGAGCCGGTGAGATGGCCAAGTTGGCGGCCCGACACTTAATCGCACACGGGGTCGAGCACGTACGAATCACGACAAGAACCCCGCAGCATGCCGTCGATCTGGCCGCCAAATTTGGTGGCACAGCGGTCCCGTTTGATCAGTTTAAGGACGATATGGCATCGGCAGATATCGTCCTGGTCTCCACAGGCGCGTCGCATTATCTTGTCGGTGCAGAGGATGTCCATCGTGCCGTGAGAGAACGGATGAATCGTCCGATGTTCTTAATTGATATCTCTGTTCCTCGCAATATCGATCCTGCTGTTCGTCACGTCGACAATGCCTTTCTCTTCGATATCGATGATCTCAAGCATCGAGTTGAACAGAACCGAGCTGAGCGAGTCCAAGAGGCGGAAAAGGCAGAGCGGATGGTCCTTGAGGAAGTCGCCACGATCCTGGAATGGATGAAATCCTTGGAGGTTACCCCGACGATCGTTGCCCTCCGAAACCGGGTGGATGATATCAAGCGAGCGGAGGTCGAAAAAGTCTTAGGGCGTTTGGGACATCTCTCTCAACAAGATCGCGAGTTGGTTGAAGGGCTCGCCTCATCGATCGTGAATAAACTGATTCATCGCACCATGATCACGCTGAAAACGGAAGTAAACTCCTCAAGCGGCCCTGCGTTTGTTGAAGCGGCCCGCCGTTTTTTTCACCTTGACCGACCTGCCCCAGCGAATCGACAGACAGAAGAGTGTGGAGACCTGCCGCGCTACCTCAGCGACCGATCTGATAGCGTAGAAACTGAAGAGCCTGATCAACAGCCGTCCATGCGCAAACAAGCTCAGTGACCATTCAATAAAGGAAACGGATCTCATCGTGTCGACACAACACACTCCACGCCGGACCTTGGTTCTTGGCACACGAGGAAGTAAGTTAGCCCTCTGCCAAAGCGAGTGGTTCCAATCTCAGGTTCAGAAGGTAGCGCCGGATGTTCACGTGAGCCTGCGGAAGATTCAGACGTCCGGTGATAAGATCCTTGACGTCCCGCTGGCGAAAATAGGAGGGAAAGGCCTGTTCGTTAAGGAAATCGAGGATGCCTTGCTCGCCGGCGAAATTGATTTCGCCGTCCACAGCATGAAGGATGTTCCCGCGCAATTGCCGGACGGGCTTGATATTCTCTGCATTCCCCTGCGTGAGGATGCTCGGGATGCTTTCATCAGCCGCGAAGGATGTTCATTTCACGATCTTCCGATTGGCGCCACCGTTGGGACGGCGAGCCTTCGACGCCAGGCCCAACTGTTACATGCCAGACCGGATCTCAAGATTACGATGCTCCGCGGGAATCTGGATACCCGCCTACGAAAGCTCAAGGAAGGACAGTTCGATGCCATTATCCTGGCCGCTGCCGGTCTACACAGATTGGCATGGTCCCAGACCATCACGGAGTATCTTCCTCCTCTTCTGAGTCTTCCCGCCATAGGTCAGGGAGCCCTTGGTATTGAGGGACGGACCAATGATGGTTTTGTGCGGTCCGTCTTATCGCGACTCAACGATCGGTCGACTCATACGACTGTGACGGCGGAGCGAGCTTTCTTACACCGTCTAGAAGGCGGCTGTCAGGTTCCTATCGCCGCCCATGCCATCCTCTCCGATCACGAGCTAGTCTTGGATGGCCTTATCGCAAGCGTCGATGGAAAAACGGTGATTCGCGATCAGATCATAGGAACGCATCAGGAGGCTCACTCGCTTGGTGTTCGACTGGCCGAACGGTTGCTTTCGCGAGGAGGAGATACGATCCTGAGGGAGATTTACGGATCAATATGACAAAGGTCAAGCAGACCAATGGCAAAGTGTACCTGGTCGGGGCTGGTCCTGGCGACCCTGGTCTCTTGACGGTTCGGGGGAAGGAGTGCCTTGAGCAGGCTGACGTGGTTCTTTACGATTATCTTGCCAATCCCGCATTACTCTCCTACGCTCCACACCAAGCGGAACGACTATACGTCGGACGGCGTGGAAAGGGAACCTACCCTGAGCAAGAATCGATCAATCGGCTCCTCATTGAACGTGCACGAGCTCAGAAAGTAGTTGTCCGCCTCAAAGGAGGGGATCCGTTCGTGTTCGGACGAGGTGGTGAAGAAGCCGAAGCATTGGCAGCAGCGGGGATAGAGTTTGAGGTCGTTCCTGGAATCACGGCAGCCGTGGCAGTACCCGCTTATGCTGGGATCCCTGTCACACACCGAACCTTAGCCTCGACACTGACGATTGTTACCGGACATGAAGATCCAGAAAAACCTTCCACGTCGTTGGACTGGGCACGCCTCGCTGGCAGCCACGGTACGTTAGTCTTTCTCATGGGCATGAAGAATCTCTCCATGATCACCACACGCCTCATGTCTGAAGGACTGGCACCATCAACTCCCGTGGCAATCACTCGTTGGGGCACAAGAGTCTCCCAACACACCGTCGTCGGCACCTTAGCCGATATTGTGCACAAGGCTGACGCAGCACGACTTGAACCTCCAACGGTGATCGTCGTTGGTGAAGTTGTGCGACTCAGGCCAACGCTCAACTGGTTCGAACGCCGTCCGCTCTTCGGCAAGCGGGTGTTGATGACTCGCGCAAAGGAACAGGCCGGCGAATTAGCTACTCTTCTGGCGGGCTATGGGGCTGAGGCTGTCGAAGCCCCGACCATTAAGATTGTTCCCCCTGTCGATTGGGCACCTGTCGATCGCGCCATCGCAGAGATCGGAACCTACAACTGGGTCATTTTCACAAGCGTGAACGGTGTAGATCGTTTCATGACTCGATTATGGGCCAAGGGACTTGACTCCCGCTGCCTGGCAGGACGACGACTCTGCTGCATCGGACCCCGCACCGCACAGGAGCTGGAAAAATTTGGGGTCAAAACAGATCTGATACCGGCCGAGTATCAGGCGGAAGGAGTACTGGAGGCATTTGCGCAGCAGGATATCAGGACAGTCCGTTTCTTAATCCCTCGTGCCGAGGTGGCTCGGGAGATCTTGCCGGACGAGCTTCGCGCTCATGGTGCGCATGTCGACGTCGTTCCGGTGTACCGAACAGTCACACCCACTCAAGACGACGCGGAATGGCGGCAGCAACTCATGGACCATCAAATCCATGTGGTCACGTTTACCAGTTCATCGACGGTCAAGAATTTTATGGCAATGCTTGGTGGGATCGATAGAGTCAGGCCGCTTCTACACTCCGTCACGGTCGCGTGTATTGGACCCATCACGGCAAGGACTGCCGCGGAGTATGGTTTGACGGTTTCGATCATGCCAAGAGAGAACACGATTCCCGCACTGGTGGATTCGATCGCCCGTCATTTCGAACACCGCAAAGCGGTGGCAACGGGAACCATGGTCTAATGCCAACTGATAGACATGTCATACATCTCTAGTTTACGAAGAGGAGGGTGAGATGGTCCCTGTAAAGTCCTTTATGATACCTCGAGAGAAGTTCGTGACGGTTCCGCGAGACACCGACTCACAAACTGCTGCTCGCATCATGCGAGATCGTGGAATTGGTAGCTTATTTGTGACCAATGATCGTGAGATCATCGGAATCATCACGGATACCGACATGATGCGCCGGGTCGTTGCCGCCGGAGCCGACGCGACAAGAACAACAGTCGAGCAAATTATGTCGGCCCCGATCATGACGATCGAAGAAAGCAAAACGCTCTTGGATGCCAATGATCTGATGGCACAGTCCCACCTTCGGCATTTAGGCGTGACGCGCGAGGGTGAGTTGGTCGGAATCATCTCTGTTCGAGACCTCGTCGTCTTTTTGACCAACCTTCCGAGAAAGTAGGGCGGGCAATGGCATTTCCCATTCACCGTCTCCGACGGCTTAGACAGCATGAATCTTTGCGAAGAATGGTCCGTGAGACCACGTTGTCCCCGGCAGATTTTATCTACCCACTCTTTGTCGTCGAGGGGACCGCTCGTCGTGAAGAAATCGCATCGATGCCGGGTCAGTACCGGCTGTCGGTCGATCTGCTTATCAAAGAAGCTGGAGACATATTGGCGCTCGGTATTCCTGCCATCATGTTATTCGGCATTCCCGACCACAAGGATGAGCGTGGGAGCTCAGGATGGGACCCCAATGGGATCGTGCAACGGGCCATCCGCGCCGTGAAGCAACAAGTGCCAGAGTTGCTGGTCATCACCGATGTATGCATCGACGAATATACCAGTCACGGGCACTGCGGCATTGTGAAGAACGGCAAGATCCTCAACGATGAAACGCTGGAGTGCCTCATGGTCATGGCTCGGACGCATGCCGAAGCTGGAGCCGACATGGTCGCACCATCAGACATGATGGATGGGCGAGTGGCTGCCATTCGGAGTGAGTTGGATCGATCCGGGTTCTCAGATCTACCAATCCTGGCGTACGCCGCCAAATTTTCTTCATGTTTCTACGCACCTTTTCGTGATGCGGCGTTCTCGAGTCCACAATTCGGCGATCGCCAGTCCTATCAGATGGACCCGGCGAACGCACGTGAAGCCCTCCGAGAAATCGAGCTGGATATTGAGGAAGGAGCTGATATCGTGATGGTCAAGCCGGCCCTGCCTTATCTGGATATCATCACGGCTGCTCGCAGTCGCACATTGCTTCCTCTAGCGGCCTATCAGGTCAGTGGCGAGTACAGTATGATCAAGGCTGCGGCACAAGCGGGATGGCTCGATGAATCACGTGCGATGATGGAATCGCTCTTGGCGATCAAGCGAGCAGGGGCGGACCTGATCCTCTCGTACTTCTCAAAAGACGCAGCTAAACTGCTCCATTGATCGACCATGCAGGTAACACGAGGATATCGTACCGAGGCTGTCCGACCGTATCCGGTGGGTACGATCGGCAACTTCGATGGGCACCACCGAGGGCATCAGGCACTCTTGAAGCTGGTTGTCGAGACGGCACGCCAGGCGCAAGGAACTGCCGTGGTGTTGACCTTTGATCCTCACCCGGTAAAAATTCTGGCGCCTCACGCTGACTTACGATTCTTGACCGATGAGGAGGAGAAGCTTGATCTGTTTGAACGGGCAGGCATCGATGAAGTTGTCTTCTTGGAATTCACCCCGGCGTTTGCTTCCCTTTCTCCAGAATCATTTGCTGACCAAATTCTCGCCAAATGCTTGGGACTAAAACAGGTGTTCGTCGGGGAACATTTTGCTTTTGGACATAAACGAGCTGGGAAAATCAACGATTTGACCGACCTCGGAAAACGATTCGGCTTCACCGTTCACCCAACTTCACCCGTCATCATGGCCGGAGGAGTGGTCAGTTCCACCCGAATCAGGCAACTCATTCTGTCCGGGCAGGTTGATCTGGCGGCTGATCTTCTCGGACGCCCCTACACACTTCGTGGCATCGTCAGCCCAGGCCAGGGGAGGGGCCGGGCTCTAGGATGGCCAACCGCAAACATTCAATTGCCTTCCCACCGTGTCACGCCAGCCGACGGGATCTATGCCTCCATCACGAACGTCGATCATAAACGGCACGATTCTGTCGCGTACATTGGAACGAGACCGACCTTTGCCGGGAGAGAACGACTGTTGGAAGTGAGCCTTCTAGATGGACCCCATGATTTGTATGGACAAACCCTGACGGTTCAATTTCTTGAACGTATTCGGGGAGACGCACAGTTCGACGAGGAAACGGCACTGAGTCGTCAGATCGCATCTGATGTAGAGTCTGCCAAGACGATTCTTCGTCGACATCACCAAGCCATCCGAGGGTAGCGAATCATTGCCTCCAGCCGTCATGAATTCTCCCCGTAAATCTTGGCCGCCCTTACTTCATCGCATGGTCCGCACCGTTCGGGCCTCAGATCTGTTTCACCATCGGCACCACCTCTTGGTTGCCGTTTCCGGTGGGCCCGATTCCATGGCGTTGTTGTCGCTGCTGGACAGCCTCCGTCCGGAATGGTCGCTGACCCTGACGGCCGTTCACTGTAACTATGGACTGCGCGGATCCGAGTCGGAGGGTGACCAAGCGTTCGTCACAGCCCGCTGCAGAGAATTGAACATTCCCCTCCATGTCCGACGGCTCCATCTGCATGAGCAGTCCAAGCAATCCTCACTCCAAGCCATGGCTCGTCACCTTCGCTATCAGACGTTTTCGGAAATTGCCAAACAGTGTGGAGCGCACCGTATCGTGCTCGGCCATACAGCAGATGACCAGGCTGAAACGATCTTGCTGTGGTTACTTCGCGGAACCGGGCTCACCGGACTCGCTGGTATGCCGGCTGATCGAGATGGCTGGATCATCCGACCTCTGTACGAAACCGGACGTCAAGACATTCTCAGCTATCTCCTGCATTCCGGGTTACCATTCCGTGAGGATTCCAGCAACACGAAACCCCTCTACCTGCGAAATCGAATTAGACATGAGCTGGTTCCGGTCTTCAATCAGTTGGCGCCGACAAGCCTTGGAGCACTCCGCCGATTCGCGAACGTTTGCCGTGAAGATGATCGCTACCTAGATCAACAGGCTGCTGCTCTGTTCTCAGGCTCTCTGACATGGGAATCAGAAGGAGGCTGGACCGTCGATCGAACCCATCTCCTGACATTTCCCCGCTCTCTTCAACGGCGCGGGATCCGCAATGTCATTCGACAGAGCCTCAATCAACCGTACGCCTTCGGACTCCGAACCGTGGATCAAGTTCTCCAGATCGCAGCAAGTGGGAGGGTTGGCTCTCGCATTGACGTTCGGGGTGGCCATGTGATCGTCACTGACCACCATCTCCGGTTTGTCCCCCATGACAAGCCTTTGATCGCTCCTGATCGTGATCAGTCCTTCTGCCTCCGACACGACATGGGTGTACCTGGTTCTCTCATGTGGCCCGGAACGGGTCAGCGACTTCATGTACAACCCCAAGCATGCAGGGACGCTCCGGCACAACCGGAACGGAATCGGATCGTGGTAGACGCTGCTCGCATCTCTCAACCCCTCATGGTGCGAAATTGGGTACCCGGTGACCGATTTCAACCATGCGGTATGGATGGGCATTCAAAGAAGCTCCAGGATTTTTTTACTGATCTCAAAATTCCCAAGTCCGTCCGTTCTTGTATTCCACTGGTCGTGGCACCGGAAGGAATCGTGTGGGTCGTGGGCTATCGGCAAGATCAGCGCTGGCTCCCCACCGCCGCGACGGAACGCTGCCTTGTATTCACCGTTGAGGATCCACCTTTAAGGGAAGGAACTGTGTGAGATGGAACGGATGTTCGGACGCCCAATCGTCACCCAGGAACAAATGCGGAGTCGTATCAGAGAACTAGGACGGCAGATCAGCACCGATTATGCTGGTACAGACCTGGTACTTGTCGGGGTATTGAAAGGCGCCTACGCTTTTTTTGCCGACCTCGCCCGCGCCATCCGAATTCCGGTCCGTGTCGATTTTATCATCGTGACCAGCTACGGGACTCGGGCAAAGACCTCCGGGAAGGTGAAGTTGGTCACGGAACTGACCGAAAAGATCAAAGGCAAGGATGTGCTCCTTGTCGAGGACATTGTCGATTCAGGGTTGACGGTCCAGTATCTGATGAAAACGTTGGCAAAGCGGAAACCGAACAGCATCAAGATCTGCACGTTACTGAGCAAGCCGGAACGCCGAGTGGTCAACGTGCAGGTGGATTATGTTGGCTTCAGAGTGCAGAACGAGTATATCGTGGGGTACGGACTTGATTACCAGCAGAAGTATCGCAACCTTCCTTATCTCGCCGTCCTCGATCAGTTGAACGAGCACGAGACATAACTGTTTCGCACGTTCGTTTTTTCACGAGCTGTTGTGAATTTGCGCAAGGCTATGTTAACATCACTACGACTTTTCAACACGTTGCTTCCAACATCCCGGCCAAGGAGAACTGGATGAATTCCCGGGTCAAGAACTTGCTCTTTTGGGTAGTTGTCGGCTTGTTCATGATTCTCCTCTTCAATCTGTTTAGTGTACCGACTCACGCGCCGGAAGAAGAAGTCATATTCAGTGATTTCATGGCGAAGCTCGATAAGGGAGATTTTGAAAAAGTCATCATCAAGGGCAACAACATGAGTGGTGTCCTGAAGGACAAGACACGCATTCGAACCTACTCAGCCGATTATCCTGACTTTGTCAAAATCCTCCGGGAACGGGACGTTCAGATCGAAGTGAAGCCACCAGATGAAAGTCCATGGTACATCACCTTTCTAGTGACATGGGGTCCGTTCATTCTCTTTCTGGGCTTGTGGTTTTTCCTGATGCGGCAGATGCAGATTGGTGGGAATAAAGCGCTGTCGTTCGGGAAGAGCCGTGCACGCATGCTCACGGAAGAAAGAAAAAAGGTTACCTTCTCGGACGTCGCCGGTGTCGATGAGGCTAAGGAAGAAGTTCTCGAAATCATCGAGTTCCTGAAAGATCCGAGGAAGTTTCAGAAGCTCGGAGGACGTATTCCAAAGGGTGTCTTGGTCGTCGGGCCTCCCGGAACCGGAAAGACGTTACTGGCGAAAGCCATCGCCGGCGAAGCGGGTGTACCCTTCTTCAGTATCAGCGGCTCAGATTTCGTTGAGATGTTCGTCGGAGTAGGAGCCTCTCGTGTTCGTGATCTGTTTGAGCAGGGGAAGAAACATGCCCCATGCATTATTTTTATCGATGAAATCGATGCAGTTGGCCGGTTGCGAGGAGCGGGTCTTGGTGGTGGTCACGATGAGCGGGAACAAACGCTCAACCAGCTACTCGTGGAAATGGACGGATTCGATACGACCGAGGGTGTTATTTTGGTCGCTGCGACGAACCGACCGGACGTACTCGACCCGGCGTTGCTCAGACCTGGCCGTTTTGATCGACAGGTCGTCGTCAATCGCCCCGACCTCCGCGGACGCTCTGAAATCTTGAAAGTTCATACCAAGAAAGTGCCCGTCGCAGCGAATGTGGAAATTGACAAGATTGCCAGAGGAACACCTGGGTTTTCAGGAGCTGACCTCGAAAACTTGGTCAATGAAGCCGCCCTGTGGGCGGCTCGGCAAAACAAAAAAGAAGTTGAAAACATCGACTTTGAAATGGCCAAGGACAAGGTCATGATGGGGGCCGAGCGCAAGAGCATGATTCTCACTGACGAGGAGAAGAGAGTCACGGCCTACCACGAAGCGGGCCACGCACTGATGGCAAAACTCTTGCCTGGTACCGATCCGGTGCATAAAGTCACGATTATTCCAAGGGGTCGGGCACTCGGTGTCACAATGCAGCTACCAACCGATGACCGGCATAACTATTCCAAAGAGTTTCTCTACAACACACTGGCCATTCTCATGGGTGGACGGGTTGCAGAGGAGCTCGTGTTTAAGCATGTCACGACCGGAGCCGGCAACGACCTTGAGCGTGCAACCGAACTTGCTCGAAAAATGGTCTGTGAATGGGGTATGAGCGAAAAGTTGGGGCCTCTGACATTTGGGCAAAAAGAAGATTCAGTATTTCTCGGTCGAGACTTTACCGCCAAACGAGATGTCAGTGATCAGGTGGCACTTGAAATAGACCTTGAGGTCAAGCGGTTTGTGACTGAGAATTATGATCGCGCAAAGCGCGTGCTGACAGAGCAGATGACAAGCCTCAAAGCTTTGGCAGAGGCGCTCCTTGAAAAAGAAGTATTGGACGCCCCAGAAATCGACCAGATTCTGTTGCAATCCTCCTCTGAAACCGTTCCTGCCTAGATTGACAGAGACATTCAGCGACGGCTCCCACTGATGTGGGAGCCGTCCTATTCAGACAGCAACGTACACGGATGCTCTAATCGATCCATGAGAGGCCGTCTCGCATCAGCCAACCGTTATGCTGGATTTTTCTTCGCTAGGTGAAAGAGTTGGATCAGGTCTCACGCCATCAACATCCATTGCAACCAGGGCATTGGTTTCTTGCCAAAGGAAGCAAGATACACTGTGCGACACGTCCATTGATCATGGGAGTCGTGAATGTCACTCCCGACTCGTTCTATGATGGTGGACGATATGCATCACCGGAGCTCGCCATTGCGCATGCCCTGGAACTTATCCAACACGGGGCAGATATTATCGACATTGGAGGGGAATCAACCAGGCCTGGTGCAAGCCCGGTCACTGAGCAAGAGGAACTGGCCCGCGTCATCCCGGTCGTTGAAGGGTTGGCTCGCCAAGTGACAACTCCTATCTCGGTTGACACCACCAAATCGCACGTGGCCGCACGCGCGTTAGAGAGTGGCGCCTCCATCATCAACGATGTAAGTGCCCTGCGAGAGGACCCGGCCATGGCCTCTGTCATCGCGCGCTCACACGCTGCCGTCGTCTTGATGCACATGCAGGGGACCCCGCAGACCATGCAGCAGTCTCCCCACTACTTCAACGTTGGCGCAGACGTGTTGCAATTCCTTGACGAACGTGTCCAAACCGCTATTCGGGCGGGGATTGCCCGAACCAACATCATCCTTGATCCAGGATTTGGTTTTGGTAAGCTCGTATCCCATAACCTCGATCTACTAAAACAACTATCCGCTTTCTTGGTGTTGAATTGTCCTGTACTCGTTGGACTATCACGGAAAGGTTTCATCGGAAATGTTGTCGGGAAATCTGTGGAACACCGGGAGTGGGGAACGGCAGCAGCTGTTGCTCTCGCTGTTGATCGTGGCGCTCACATTATCCGTGTTCATGACGTTGCAATGACCATCGACGTCGTTAAAATGGCGGCTGCGTTAAGCCCTCACTGGACCGCTATTGGACAGGAGTACAATGCGTAAATTATTTGGTACGGATGGGGTACGAGGGGTCGCAAATCTTGATCCCATGACCAGCGAAATGGCAATGCAACTTGGTCGAGCGGCGGCGCACATCTTCATGCGACGTGCTGGGCGTCATCAGATCGTGATCGGAAAGGATACCAGGATTTCTGGTTACATGTTGGAATCCGCTCTTATGGCTGGGATCTGCTCCATGGGTGTCGATGTATTGGTGGTAGGCCCCATGCCGACTCCTGCGATTGCATTTTTAACCAGGAGCCTCCGTGCGGATGCCGGTGTGGTGATTTCTGCCTCACACAATCCCTACCAAGACAACGGCATTAAGTTCTTTTCCAGCAATGGGTTCAAGCTTCCGGACGACGTTGAAGCTCGGATCGAGGAGTTGATCGTATCCGACGAAATTCGTCATCTCCGTCCGACGGCAGATCTGATCGGCAAAGCATACCGCATAGATGATGCTGAAGGACGGTATATCGAATTCACGAAGCGATCCTTGCCGAAAGACTTGGACTTTCAAGGACTCAAGCTTGTTGTTGATTGCGCGAACGGCGCCGCATACAAAGTCGCTCCGACCGTCCTCAGAGAATTGGGAGCATCCGTGGAAGTCATCGGGAGTAAGCCAAATGGAATGAACATCAATGCTGGTTGCGGCGCAGTTCATCCAGAGCTTCTACAAGAGACCGTGCTGCGTCAGAAGGCAGACATTGGTATTGCGCTCGATGGGGATGCCGATCGGGCCGTATTTGTTTGTGAGCAAGGGGCGATCATTGACGGAGACCATGTGATGGCTGCGCTGGGGCTCGATCTTCACCAGAATGGGCTCCTGACCAAACAGACGCTAGTTGGAACCGTGATGAGTAATTTTGGGTTAGAGCTCTCGATGGCCAAAGCAGGGATTAAGCTGGTACGAACACCTGTCGGAGATCGTTACTTGCTCGAACGCATGTTGGCTGAAGGGTATAACTTCGGCGGAGAGCAATCCGGACATTTTATTTTTCTCGACCATAACACGACGGGAGACGGCCTCATCTCAGCACTCCAGCTGTTGTCCTTACTGAAACGAACCAAGAAACCCTTGTCAGAGTTGGCGAAAGCCATGGCAGCCGTTCCTCAGATCTTGGTCAACATCCATGTCAAACAGAAACCAGTCTTGGAGACTATTCCTGCCATTGATCGAGCGATCCAAGAAAGTAGTCGACGATTGAACGGAAGCGGGCGTGTCGTGATTCGATATTCCGGCACTGAGCCCTTACTCCGAATCATGGTAGAGGGGGAACATTCTACGATCGTAAAAGAGATTGCTGACGACCTCGCCAGTATCATACGTGATCATCTCTGCTGATCGTTCCTTCTTGAGCACGAGAGCCGCTCATGCTCCCATTCCTCACGGTAGCATTTCTCGTTGGTCTTCTGGTTGGATCTCAGCTTCCCCTTTTCCCGATTTCTTCAATCACACTATTGGCTGCCACCGCCTTTGGGTTCACTCTCCTTGAACGGGGCGGCCACCTGGACATACAGCGAACACTCCCTCTGTATCTGAGTCTTTTGTCAGGGGTGGTGTATTGGAGTCTCCTCATTCCCGCACCAACTTTTCATCCAACTTCCTTGGATTTTCAAGAGAGCCGTAGGGCTAGCATCTCCGGACGAGTGGTTCTACCAGTTCAGCATGGAGTAGGACGTCAGACCGTGATCGTCGATACCGATGACACGTCAGAAATGTGCAACCGCATACGCGTGATATGGCGCAATCCTAGCCTGACACTACATCAGGGTGATCGCGTTAGGTTCCAGGGAACTATTCACCGCCCCAAAGGATCTTGGAACCCATCTGGATTCGACTATGCCACATATATGGTGCATCAGGGCATCGATTTTGTCGCTGCACTGAGTGGTCCTGACGCAGTAGCACTCATCGAACGGCCACTCACAGGTCGATGGCACATTTGGAGCCAAATTGATCAGTGGAGGAACATCGTACGACAGGCGGCCATCCACACCTTGAGTCAGCCTGCATTGGGAGTCTATCTCGGCATGATCATCGGTGAGCGTGGCTATCTTGAGCAGGAGATTCAGGAATGGTTCATGATCACAGGTACCGTTCACCTCCTCTCGATCTCCGGTTCCCATCTCGGGCTAGTCGCCGTCGTATTATTTGGATTGGTGAAACGATCCATCCTATGGCTTCCGTCTGCGCTCTTGTTAACGATATCTCGGAAAATCACGCCATCTCAGATTGCCATTCTTCTCACCTGGCCAGCGGTTGCCCTGTATGCAGTATTGGCGGGAGCCGAATTGGCAACGATCCGTTCGCTTATCATGATTACCTTAGGAATGGCGACGGTCTGGCTTGGGCACCAACGTCATCTCGGACATGCGATGGCAGCGGCTCTTCTGATCATTGTGTTGCATGATCCTCGAGCAGTCTTTGACATCTCTTTTCAACTCTCCTTTCTCTCCGTTCTAGCGATAATCAGTTTGCTTGCTCACATACAAGTTGAGAATAAGGACGAAACAGCTCCCCATCGGCATCCTCACTCTCGTATCACGAGCGCTATCCTCAGCACCCTCATGATCAGTGGAACAGTCACATTGGCAACCCTTCCCTTGGTCGCATTCTATTTCAACCAAGTTCCATGGATGGGAGTCATCACGAACCTCCTGGCTGTCCCCTTTACAGGTCTGGTCCTTGTCCCTCTTGGTTTACTGGCCGCGGTATGGACTATTGTCACCGGGAACAATTTCTTGATCATGGGAGATTGGCTCGCACCTTTCTTCCACTATATGGTAACGGGCCTACGGTGGTGCGCTGGTATTCCCGGAGGGGAGTGGTATGTACCGGCACCTTCGATACCCATGATGGTCCTCTTTTACTGTGGCGGTCTCTTTCTTGTTATTCGAACGCTGCCGCATCGTGCTCGGCTAGTAGGTGCCGGCACATTGGTCTTCCTGCTCATTTGGTGGTTGATGCATCCCGGTTTGCGTGGAGATGGAGACCGGTGGCGAGTCACCTTTCTCGACGTTGGCCAAGGAGATAGTGCCGTCGTCGAGCTCCCCGACGGAAGGATTGTGCTGATCGACGGGGGGACGCGTCACGAGAAGTTTGATGTAGGGAAAATGGTCCTCGCACCCTTCTTGTGGAACCGCGGGATTTCCCATCTTGATTTGATTATTGCCACGCATGATCAAGTCGATCATGTGGGCGGCCTCATTTGGATACTTCGTCATTTCTCCATCGGTCAGTTTTGGGGAAGTGGCATTGTACGATCCGAGCAATTCTCCCAGGAGCTACGATCCGCTCTTCGTGTTCGAGGAATCGATGAACACATCGCAACGCTCGGGCAAGACCTGTTGCCTTCCGGCCCCTGTCGTTTGACCATTCTCAACCCACCCGAACGCTCCCCAGCGCTTAATGTGATCACATTCCAAGGCGGAACCTCATTGAACAACCAGTCCATCGTATCAAAACTACACTGCGGTGCGTCCTCGATTTTGTTTGCAGCCGATATTGAAGCCGGAGGCTTGAGCCGCCTAACGGCCGACGGTCGACATCCTGTGACGGTATTGAAAGTACCACACCATGGAGCACGCAGCTCTGTTGATCATGATTGGATCCGACAAGTTCACCCGCGGTATGCCGTCATATCGGTTGGAGCGGGGAACCCATATGGACATCCCGTAGAGTCGGTGCTTCAAGCCTATATGGATCAGGAGGCGAGCATCTATCGCACGGATCTTGACGGAGCCGTCTGGGTCACGGGTCGACTATCGACATCTGAGCTCACCGTGGGACGCATGCGTGATCTCATCCTGAAACCCGTTGACCTAGTGAACTGTCCCTGGCGTTGTGAATACCGCAACTGGAACCGACTGGTTGCGTCATTTAACTGAAGAACCCACTCCTTTTCAGCAGTTAGGACTTCCTCATCTCGATCCTCTCCACCGTACAAGACCGGTTAGGAAGGACAGTTTTTGGCTCTTCTTGGCCTAGACGCTAATAGATCACTACAAGAGTATCAATACTTTCACATGCTTAGCTAATTGCTAGCAAGGCACAGCATGTGCAGGCTACTTGTCCATGAAACCTGCTCTGTCTCAAGGGAGTCCTGATCATGGCTAAGCTTGTTCGCATCGTCATTCAGCTTCCAGTCGAGCTCAAGGAAAAACTCGATGTCCTGAAACAGCAGGGATACACAACAAGCGGCTTTATCCGCGCCACATTGGAACGGGAGCTGAGCAAGCTTGATCTCAGGCAGGAATCTGGACTTCGCAAACCGGTGAGCAAATGACGAGATAGTTCAAGAGGGAGCACCAACCAGTGGCACGGTTATCTGATTTGATCCGGGAACAGGCCTCTCATCCAAAGAGCGGTGTCACACAGACTTCTCGCACGGGAGCATCGGCGATGAATAGCTGTCGCTCATGGATTGCCTCAACAAGGCAAGAGCTCTATCGGATCAAAGAAGTAGTCCATGCCAGTAAGATCCCGGACGTGACACGGTGCGCCGGTCCGGCTGAGCAATTAGTCAACCTCCTGCGACAGAGTGATGACCTTATCGGATGGGCATTAAACGGGCAGACTGATGACTATCTGGTTGATAATGCGTTGCATGTTGCCATCCTCGCAACAAAGGTAGGAATCGGTCTGCAATACCGAGAGCAAGATCTAGAGCGGCTGGCATTGGCCGGTTTACTCCATGACCTCGGTATGTGGACGGTTCCAGAGTTACTCATCACGAAACGAGGTGCGCTCACTGAAGAGGAGCGGGATCTCATTCGCGCTCACCCGGAGCGAGGTCGACGGATTCTCGCGGGACAGGGAAGCGTCTTTGAGTGGGTAGCCAGTATCTGCGCGCAGGAACATGAACGATGGGACGGCAGCGGCTATCCATGCCGATTAAAGCACAAACAGATTGCCGAGCCGGCACAGGTCATTGGAATTGTCGATTCATTCGATGCCATGGTCACGACGAGACCCTATCGCATGAATAATTCACCTCATGACGTCATGCGCGATCTCCTACTTCACGGCAAGACTCTATTTTCCCTTCCGGTACTCAAAGCAATCGGCGATCAAATTACCCTCTATCCGGTCGGAACGGAGGTGCGCTTGAACACTGGAGAGAGCGGGACTGTGAAACAAACCAATCCCCGACACCCGCTTCGTCCTGTGGTGGAGATCTCCAAATTTGGTGAACCGAGCGATTTGGATCTATCGCAAAGCCTGTCGGCGCATATCGTGGGTGTCGTGCACGCCAGAATGGCATCATAGGAGACGACTCGATGAAGCCAATTCGTAACGTGCCGATCGTCATTGTCCTGTGCATAGCTCAGATGACCCTGCTTCACATGGTAGGGTGTCGCAATCCTGGACAATCCACCTTGCCCCCTTCGGCAGTGAGCACACATCCCGTCTCACTTCCACCGCTTCCCAAGGGCGATGTGTATGCTGACGAAACGGTTCCCACGACAGAGACGCCGATTGAAACAGGCGACACGCTGGAAGTCGTCATCCGACGAGGTGCAGGTGAAGAAAAGTACAGTGGGTTGGTGCGCGAAACCGGAACGGTTTCCGTTGGGTTCATGGAAGTACCGGTAGGGGGTGTAACAGTCGCCGAGGCGGAACGCCGAGTCGAGGATGCAGCCAAGCCCTTTATGAGAGAGCCCCGCGCCCAAGTGACGCTCAAAAAGAAACTGCTTAAAATCAAACGGGTCTTTGTGTTCGGAGACGTGAAAAAGCCTGGCATGATTCCGATGGCGAGGGATATGACGGTGCTCCAAGCGGTAGCGGCAGCAGATAACTTCTATGAAACGGCGCTGCTCGAGGAAATTCGGATTGTCCGAGGTGGAGATTTCTCACGCCCTCAGGTCTTAACGGCGGACCTTGCTCGTGTCTTCACCTATGGAGACCTTTCTCGGAATATCGCGCTCGAGGAAAATGATGTCATCTTCGTACCACGCGAACAGTTGGGAGACGCTTCAGAAGCAGCAAAGAAGATCATGCCGGTCGTGCAGGCCGCGATCATGCCACTGTACCCGGCATATCTGATCCCGGCATTTACATCATTCAAACCGTAGCGCGATGAGCTGATATAGGACTTCCATGGCACAGTACGAACTCAATGTCATCGACTACTGGTTGATTCTTAAAAAACGTAAGTATCTCATCCTTCTCTCGACCATCCTCGTGGTGGTCTTTACCGTGATCTTTTCAGAATTTCTTCGTCCCGACCCTCTCTATGAAGCCTCAGCACGAGTCAAGTTTGAGCGGAGCACTACGATAGCCCAGCAACTGCTGGAATCTCTATCCTACTCGAGCATGAATGATCTCGGGACCCAGATTGAATTTATTCGTAGTTTTCCCGTCATGGAACGTGTAGCGGTGGACCTTGGACGGGTGGATGAAAATGCGGCGCCGGATGACAAAAAGTCCGCGACCTACCTGAACAGTATTTATAACCTTGGTCAGGAGATCACCGCCCAGCGAGAAGGAGATACGAACATAATTCGTATTTCCGCTACCTCCGATGAGCCTGAACTCGCCGAACGGATGGCGAACTCGGCAGCCTCAGCGTACCGCGTGGAAAACATCGCTGCCCGTAACCGTCTGGTCACCGAATCCAAACGGTTTGTGGAAGAACAATTGGCAAGTCTAGAACAGCAACTGAACGATTCCGAGGACGCTCTTCGGACTTTCAAAGAGAATGAAGGCCGGGTCTTTCTTGCCGATGAAGCCCGAGCTGCGCTGGATACCTTCACCAAGTTGGAAGAACAGTACAACGACGTGCTGCGAAAACGCACGGAGGGCGAACGTCAGATCGAAGTACTGAAACACTCAGACGCCGTGATCGGCAATCAGACCGGCCGGATTTTTACCGAAGAACAGAACGCACTTCTCACGATCCTGAACCAACGGTTATTGGACCTGATCCAGGAGCGCGATACTTTGCTCATCAATTACACACCGGATCACCCTCAGGTCGTCGAGCAACAGAAGAAGGTCGACAACGTTAAATCTGAAATGATCCAAGAGCTGAAGTCCAAGGTCACGACATTAATGGATCGTGAAGAGGCGCTTCAAGAGCAACGACGACATTATCGACAACGCTATTTGGGATACCCTCGAGCAGCTATTCAAATGAGCCGCTTGGAGCGGGAAGTAAAGGTGAACACCGACCTCCTCGCAACGCTGAAGGCGAAGCATCAGGAGTTGCTGATAAAGGGGGCTGAACGGATTGAAGAGGTCTCCATCATCGCTCCGGCCATCACGCCCTCAACGCCTATCAACGGCTCCAACATCACCATGAATTTGATGATCGGAGGGTTGATGGGGTGTTTTCTCGGCATCGTGCTCGCCTTCGGTCGAGAGTCCTTCGATACATCGATTGGTACGATCGAAGGAGTCGAGGAGTTTCTCAACGTACCCGTCTTAGGAATTATTCCACAGCTCGACCATAAGGTACTCAAGGAGATGGCGCTGGAGACATTGCCGCCGGACACACCACCGTCGGCAGCGGAAAGCCTCTCGAAATTGATTTGTCTGCTTGATCCGAAATCCGTCTTATCGGAAAGCCTTCGCTCGCTCAGAACCAATATTCAGTTCGCCAGTCTGGATCGTAGAGTGAAGTCGATCATCTTTACCAGCGCCGCGCTTGGGGAGGGCAAAAGCACCTGCGTGATCAATTTGGCTATCACCATGGCTCAAGAGGGCATAAAGGTGTTGCTGGTCGATGCCGATCTTCGGAAACCGATTGTCCACCAACGATTGGGGATCGAGCGAGAACCGGGGTTGGTGGATGCCTTGTTGGGGACGACGTCATGGCGGTCATACGTGCGGTCTGCAACGGACCTCATGCTTGGAACAGTCGGTGTCGATCGGTTCCTCAGCACTCCCGGTCTGGATAATCTCCATGTGATCACGAGTGGTTCAGAATCGGGAAATCCCAACGAGTTTCTGAATATTACGAAGATCAAAGCGCTCATCGCAGAAATGCAGGAAGACTACGATATTGTGCTGATCGATACCCCCCCCATCCTTCCCGTCACGGACGCGGTCGCCTTTAGCTCTCGTGTCGACGGGACCATCTTGGTGTACCAGGTGGGTCGGATCGGTCGCAATGCACTGAAGCGTGCCAAGTTCCTACTCGATCATGCTCAGGCTAATGTTCTTGGTGTCGTGCTCACCAACGTCAAGTCAGAAGTGACGCCTGAGTACGGACTCTATCGCTACGAGTATCGGTGACGTGACCCGCGGAGCTTTTGCGCCATGCAACCGGTTGCCATTACCACACACGATAGCCTCGTCGTCTCGGTGCTTGCGCTCATCCTCGCCTTAGGTCTGACCCTGACAACACCGACGACCGGCATGCAAGCGGCCTTTGGATTCTTAATCCTGCTCACCGCGTTCACCTCTGTGTCCGCAGCACTCTACCTGCTGATTGCCTCGATGCTGTTATCGCCTGAGATTGCGATTGGACGGATCGAAGGTCGCGGTGTCGGTGGGCGAGAATTGTCATTCCGTATGGACGATATTCTGTTAGTCATCATCGGCGTCAGCTGGTTGGTCAAGAATATCCTCTACCGAGAATTGGCGTTGTTTCGCGAGACCCCACTGAACCGACCGATCGCGGTCTACATGGTCATCTGCGTCATCTCAACACTCATCGGCGTCTTGAACGGCCATGTCAGACCGATCGCCGGATTTTTCTTTGTCCTGAAATACTTTGAGTATTTCTTTGTGTTTTTCATGGTCGTGAATCACGTGCGTTCAGAACAGCATGTGGTGGGGCTCGTGATGGCTCTGCTCGTTGTTGGCCTGATCGTCAGTCTCTACGCCATCTACCAAATACCGAGCGGGCAACGTGCGTCGGCCCCGTTTGAAGGCGAAAGCGGCGAACCGAATACGCTCGGGGGGTATCTCGTATTTCTGTTGGCGATTATGACCGGCCTTTTGCTACATATTCAGATCAGTCCAATTCGTGTCGCCCTCTTAGTCCTAAGTGGATTTGCCATCTTAGCGTTGATGGCCACCTTATCACGCTCATCCTATCTTTCGGCTTTTGTACTGCTCCTGACAGTGGGTGTCACCCAATGGAGACGGCCTCGGGTCCTCACCTTTCTCTTGGTCATCATGGCTCTCATTCCACTCCTGGCGCCTGCCAATGTGAAGGAACGAGTCAGTGAGACCTTCTTCGGACGGCAATATGGAGGAGAGATCAAGGTGGGCCGAGTCGGACTGGATCTGTCCACAACCGAACGACTGAAATCATGGGCGTATGTTCTGGACGACTGGGTTCATGATCCGCTCCTCGGGCGAGGCATTACCGGGTACGCGTGGGCCGACGCCCAGTACGTGAAAATCCTCGGTGAGACGGGCCTTACCGGTTTAGTGGCCTTTGGATTCATCATCTATCGCCTCTGGCGATGTGCCAGAGAATCGTTTCTGTCACAAACCGATCCGTTCGCCAAAGGACTGGCGCATGGCTTCCTCTTAGGATTGGTCGCCATGCTGGCTCATGGTGTTGGCGCGAATACCTTTATCATCATACGGATCATGGAGCCATTTTGGCTTTGTGCAGGTCTTGTCATGTTATTGCCCACGCTGTCTCCCTCAGCTGAGCCAGCGAACAGGACGGAGATGGCCACGTGACCTGGTTTATTTTCTGTTATTGGTACGAACCGGACGCCCCACAGGATCCAGTGGGACTGGTTCGCGTGTGGAGTTTGGCGGATGCCCTCACTCAAGCCGGAGATGCGGTAGTTCTGTTTCCTCCTCGATATCGCTCAGCCTCAAATAGCTTTGCCTTCAAGGTCGTACCAATCCGTCTCATATTCTTACCCCTGATTCGGCCGCTGTCATACGCGCTGTTCTCGTTTGTTCATGGACTTATTCGTGCAGTCCAGACACGACCAGATGTCGTGTACTACCGATGGATGGATAGCCCGCATGCATTGATCCTTGCCAAATTGCTCCGAGTGCCGTGCGTCTGTGAAGTGAACGGCGAACCAGTTCCTGACTGGTTCACAGAAAAATCACGGTTCAGTCTGGGTGTGAAACATTTTCTAGCCGGATTCGCATTGAGACATTGTGAACATGTGGTCGTACTGACGAGCGGTTTGCGATCATTGCTTCACGAGCGTTATCACGTCCCCCTCGAACGCATCGAGGTCTTCCCTAGCGGCACGGATGTGCAACGGTTTGTACCCCAAGACACCGTGTCGTCAAGACTTCAACTAGGACTACACCAATCACTCTTATATATTGGTTTTATAGGTAGTTTTTATAGATATCAAGGACTCTCCTGTCTTCTTGACGCCATGGTGTTGGTTAAAAAGGTCTGCCCGGCTTTGCACCTTCTCCTGGTTGGCGATGGGGAAGTACGGGAAGAACTCAGACAACAAGCCAAGCGGCTGGAGTTGGAAAACTGCATTACCTGGACCGGACGTGTCCCCTATGTCGACGTTCCTGTGTGGATTGGGGCGATGAGCCTCTGCGTGGCTCCGTTTCGGGGAGATCGTGGTGAGACATCACCGGTGAAACTCTTCGATTATCTGGCCTGTCGTCGGCCTGTGGTGGCCAGCGCTATCCCTTCGGTGGTGTCGACGTTCACGGCTGAATGCGGCGTTCACCTTATACCCCCTGATCAGCCACGTCTGCTGGCGAATGCCATCATTGCTCTCGTACAAGACCCCGACCGTTGCCGGGCGATGGGGGAGGACGGTCGGCGCTTTGTCGAGAAGACCTTTTCATGGGCAGTGATCGCACAACAACTTCGGCAATGGATTCATGCGGATACTAGGGTGAAGACTCATGCGCATTCTCACGTACTGTGATGAAGACTTAGGGGTTGCAGCCGGTGGGTCACGGCAGGTACTGGAATTCACCAAAGCCTTGGCTTCGCGTGGCCACGATGTATGCGTCGTTGCCCCTCAGTCTGAACGAACCATCCCAGGTATCAGCATGAGTCCACGGGTACAGATGCATTTCGTGCACGTTATGAGGTGGGGAGGGTTCCGCCCACTATCATTTCTCATGAACTCCACACAAACATTGACAACACTCATACATGAACAATGCCCAGATGTGGTGTTGTGGTTTGATTCACCAGGCCAAATTGCCCCTCTCTGGGCGCTGCGAGAAACTTCATGCCCAGTCGTGTACTTTGTGAACGGACTTCCGAACGAGGAGGTCCGGGGTATATGGCGTATTCCACCGCTTCTCGCGCTCTTAGTCTACTGTCTCCATCTTGCCGTGAAGAGCGCTGCTGCGATCGTCAGTGTTTGTCCCGAGCTCTTAGACAGTCTCCAGTCTCGTGAATCGGTAGATTCATCCAAACTCAGGGTTATCAGGAATGGTGTCGATCCGATACATTTCTCCCCGTTGCCACAGAAATTGGCCAGACGTGAGTTGGGTCTGCCTGAGCAAGGGCCATACATTGGCTTTGTGGGTGGGTTTTTCCCATGGCACGGCCTCGATACGCTCGTTGATGCCATCGCCATTGTCGCGACGTCTTACCCCACGGTGTGCTGTCTTCTCGTCGGCGATGGCGTCATGAAACCGATACTCGAAGCACAGGTACGGCGCTTACACCTGTCCCACTCGATCTCTTTCGTTGGGCGAGCCGATTTCACTGAAGTCCCTCGGTGGATTGCCGCCTTTGATATCTGTGTCGTGTTACATAGACAGACCCGATCCTATCCTGGTGATTCGATGAAACTGTGGGAATATCTCGCCTGCGGGCGTCCTGTTGTGGCAACAGCAGGACCGGGATATGGCGATACCGTAAATGCCCTCGGGTGCGGGCTCTCGGCTCAAGCTGATGACCCTGGCGATCTAGCTCGTCAGATCATCGCGTTATTGGACCACGCCGAACTTCGGGAGAACATGGGACAACGAGGACGATCGGCCGTCGTGCAAGCTCACACCTGGTCTGCCCGAGCCGCTCAACTCGAACAGGTCTGCCAGCAGGCCATCGAACAAACAGCGCTGGCCGCATGAATAGATCCTAGGGGCTGACGACACCATCGAAGCACGAACGTGATGAGTACTTACAACGAAACCTCAACCACCCCACGCCTTCGCGACCGAATCCTCCACGCCGGTGGCTGGGTGGGGGGAGGATTTCTTTTTGACAAGGTCGTCGCTGCAATCCAACTGGTCGTACTTGCGAGAATCCTGACCCCGGCAGATTTCGGAATCATGGCTGCATCTGCAGCCGTGTTGCTCGCGATTCTCACGCTCGGCGAGTTAGGACTCGAGTCGGCTCTGATTGCAAAAGAGCATGTCACCGAAGATGATCTTGCGACAGCCTGGACCCTATCGGCTCTTCGAGGCATTGTGATGGCAAGCGGGGTCTGGCTATTGGCAGGACTGATCAGTGATCTGATGCGTATGCCACTACTCGAACCGCTGCTGCGGGTCCACGCCTGGGCATTGATCATTCAAGGCCTTTACAGTCCGGCGATGGCGATGTTGATGAAGACGCTCGACCTCAAAGGTCGCGTGACGATGGACGCGGTCCGGCGCAGCATTGAGGCAAGCGTCACCGTAACCATCGCCATTACCTACCGAACAGTCTGGGCACTCGTCATCGGCCAATTGGTCGGTCTGATGGTTGGCTGTCTTCTGTCCTTCTGGATCTCACGCTTTATTCCTCGTTGGTCACTGAAGAGGTCGGCTCTGTCCTACCTCTTTCGTTACGGAAGCCGTCTGAATCTCACGACGATCTGCACCTTCGTGGTGATGACCGGCGGAGAACTCGTCGTCGGTCGTGTTCTTGGAGCCGAGGCCCTGGGCATGTATCAGGTGGCGCTGGCCATTCCTCTCCTCATCGGGGCACGAGCCACGTCCCTTATGCAGCAGATCAGTGTGCCGACCTATGCCTCGTTGCAACAGGACGAGCTCGGGATCGCTCGTGTGTTTAATCTTCAAGTCGGCCTCGTCGGAATCATCTATATACCACTCGGCATGATCATCGGCATGCTGTCACCGATCATTGTTCCTCTCACGTTTGGTTCGCAATGGATCGGCATCGTCGACCCACTCAGAGTCCTCTGCCTCTATGCCGTGTGCAGTGGCTACGCCAGTGTCATGGCCTCCTTGCATTACGGGATGAGACGTCCTGATCTACAGATGCGAAGCTGGGCTGGACAATGCCTTGTCTATCTCGCCGTGATCGTTCCACTGACCATTTCGTTCGGAATAGTTGGGGCTGCTCTCTCTCTCTCAATCAGCTACCTGTTCGGAACTGCTTTACAAGCATGGATATCTGGCCATCTCCTTGGGTCATCATCGCAGGACACATTTTTGTCACTGAGCCGCATCGGAGCGCTTGGCCTCATAGTAGGGATTGTGCTCACGACGCTCCCTTTCCAGCATCGAGTCCTGACCTCCTGGGCAGCGGACATTCTTGGTCTTGTGCTCGCAGTATTATTCATCGGCTATCTCTGGTGGATTGAGCGACCGCGGCTGAATGCCTTATGGAACTATCAATCATATGGTGTACACGCATGAGCTCCACAGATACGCTCAACCTCTCTATCGCGATTGTCAGCTACAACACGAGAACGCTATCGTTGGATTGTCTCCGATCAGTGTTTGAGACTGCTGGGAACGTCACATTCGAAATGATCCTTGTGGACAATAACTCTCACGATGGGACAGCTGACGCCGTGAGAGACGACTACCCGACGGTACACCTCATCGTGAATCGGCAGAATCGAGGCTTTTCCAAAGCAGTCAATCAGGCACTCAAGATCAGTGGAGGGCGCTATTTTCTCATGTTGAACAGTGATACGCGTCTTCAATCCCAAGCATTGGAACACATGGTCGCCAGCCTCGATCGAAATCCGGACATTGGAGCCGTCGGGTGCATGCAGCGGACGGAAGACGGGCGAATGTATCAATCATGTTTTCCGTTTCCATCCGTTCGAGATCACCTTCTTTACGCAGCACCTTTTCGACGATGGGTCCCCACCGTGCAGGCTGCCGTGGCTTCAAAGCGGGTCATCGACTGTTCACGTTCGCAGGATGTCGATTGGATCAATGGGGCATGCCTGATGGTACGCCGCGACGTCATGAACGCCTGTGGAGGATTGGATGAGGAGTACTTCATGTATTTTGAAGATATCGACCTCTGTAAAGCAATCCGAAAGCGGGGCTATCGGATTCGACACCTGGTTGACGGAGACGTCATACACCTGATCGGTCGTAGTGGAGAGGGCAATCGGGCTCAGTTAAACCTCGTCTGGGAATTCAGTCGTATCCGATACGTAGAAAAACATTTCCCCTGGTGGAAGCGTTGGGTCATGAAAAGCTGGATCGCAGCCGGCACATTTGTGAAATTGATTAGCGCCACCGCCAAACCGCAGTCCATCACACAGAACACACCATTCGGCATCTACCTGTCGATCATCTCTCGAATTGTGATCGGAGATCGACGAGCAGGTTCTGAATATGTCTGTGCTGGACACGGTCGAAGATAACGAGCACCTCCATGGAACGTCGAGCCGCCTATCCTACAGACACACAGCATATCGTGAATTTGTCTGGTTATGTATGGGCAGCTGGCCAATTCGGCAGCCTCCACCGGCAGAGGATCTTAGACTTATCGTGCGGGACCGGATATGGAGCGGACTACCTTGGAACCTGTGCAGACCAGATCGTAGCCATCGATTGTGTACCGGAGGTCGTGGCCAAAAGTCGAGCCGATTACCCACGAACTAATGTGCATTTCCTCACGATGGACGGATGTTCGCTTGGGTTCCGCGATGAATCGTTCGACTGCATCGTGTCACAAGATACTATCGAACATATCCATGACGATGGTCGTTTCGTGACCGAGCTGACCCGAGTGCTCAAACCTCGAGGCACACTCATCATCTTCACCCCTCATGGAAAAGGCAAAGAGATCGTGCCCAACGACCCGTACCACATTCGAGAATATACGGCACAGGAATTCCGAGCGTTGCTCGCACCTCACTTCACCTCCATCCGCTGGTATGGCCGTCGCCAAGGCGAGCGCCTCAAGACCGCAGAACGGTCGATGGACAGCATCCGCGCGTTAGACCCGCTCGGATTACGAACCTGTATTCCGCGTCCGGTGCGCCATTGGCTCGGTAGCGTGATGAGTCGACTACACGGGGGACCTCAGCTACAGGACCTTGTGCCTACCGATATTGAGTATGCGGAAGGAATTGCCGAGGACACGAATTTGATCGGGGTCTGCGTGAAATGATCAGACGTCAGGATTTGCCATATACCCAGGCTGCCATGATTCTGCTGCCCGCCGTTGGTCTTGGACTGCTTGCTCGGGCATGGGTCATCTCAAAAGCTCCCACTGAGTCGTTCGCGGTTGATCAGTTGTTCGATACACTGGCATGGAATCTTGTGTCGCTACGACGGTTTACCCTGGATGGAGTAAACCCCGCTGCGCATGTAGGGCCTCTTTATCCAGGAGTACTTGCATGTTTTTATTTCCTGATGGGCCACCGACCAGAGTGGGTGCCGATGCTGCACGTCCTGTTCGATCTCGGTGCCGCATGGGGAATCTATCGAGTTGGAGTTGTCTTGTGGAACGACCGAGTGGGAGCTTGGACGGCTGCTCTATTTTTTCTCTATCCCGCGTACTGGACCTATGACCCAAGAATACGGAGCGAGGCACTCTTGACGCTTCTTATTAGTCTGTGGTTGTGGACGACTGTCTTAGCGATGAAGAAACCTTCTCTGCTTCGATTTGTCCTCATGGGGCTGGTTGCCGGACTGACCGTCTTATGTAAACCGGTCGTTTTAGTATTGGCCATCCTGCTCGCCACACTTGCAGGGATGAACTCCGACCGGATTTCGCAAAGGCTTGCACGCGGAGCCATGTATACAACAGCCTGCCTCACACTGGTAGCACCCTGGTCGGTGAGGAACTATGTCGAATTCCATCAGTTCATTCCTGTGTCGGCTGGAGTCGGCGTCGGATTCTGGATGGGAAGTGACCCCGTTTCACGAGGCAGCTGGCCAATGCCACTGGAACAAGAACATACCATTTGGGAAAGTGCCAACATCACACCACTTCCACACGCCTATGCGATGTATGACGTGGGGACAGACCAGCGCTTGCGCCAAAAGGGCATCGAACGGATCTTAGCAGATCCGATGAACTATCTGAGGCTAACACTTGGGAGAATCTGGGACTTCTGGATCGGCAACTCGTACTATTTATTTGATGAGCAGCACGAGGACGGATTTGGGTTATGGACGGATGCCCATGAGAGAGGATGGGTAGTGGCTGTGTACAGTCTAGTCAAGCGATTACTGCTGATCCCAGGACTCATCGTCCTCGCGTGCATCAGTGCATGGATGCAACGAGAACGATGGGAAACTCTCTTGCCACTCTATCTATTTCCTGTTGGCCTCACGGCAGGATATGTCCCGTTTACTGTAGAGGCAGGTCGCTACGCATTACCTGTATTACCTTGTCTGATGCTGTTATCTGTGGCTGCAGTCTTTTATCTAAAGAGTCTACAGATGTGTTTTCCCAAAGACCAGGTTCCACCCGTATGACGGCTGCATGATGACCTACGAGCTGACAAAAAGCCACTTTCTCAACGTACTGAAATCGTACCAACCGTCTATGTACGAATCTTTCGGCCAGAAGGATGAGCGTTTTACCACTTCCATGCACCATGCAAAAAAATGTCGCGACCGCTTGCACGTTGCATTGAGGAGCGGATTACGCACCCTCCCATCGGGCGGACAAACCATCGTCGACTTGGGCCCTTTCCCTGGCAGTCTATTACGGCTCCTTCGCCGAATCGACTATACCAAGTCTGCACAGTTGTATGGTGCCGGGCTCATGATCTCCGACGAGTTCATGAGCTTCATGCAGAAAGACATTCAGGCCAATATTCTGACGGTCGACCTCGACCCGATAGGAGGTCACTTTCAAGCGAAGGGCTATTCCAAAAACATCCCGCTTCCGAATCAGTCGGCGCAGTTGGTATTCGCTCTGGAAATCATTGAGCATCTGACCTCACCATTCCATCTCCTGACTGAAGCCTTTCGAATACTTCAATCCGGAGGACATCTGGTCCTGACCACACCAAATGTGACGCGAATCGGAAATGTCTTTAAACTTCTGATCGGCCGCTCTCCAAACGACCGATTAGCACCACCAGGCTATCAGAACCCCGATGATGAATGGCGTCCGCATGCACGTGAGTACGCTATGCACGAATTAGCCGACATGCTTCGTCAAACGGGCTTTGCGATCGTAGAATCACGATACTTCCTTGGTGAAGACACGCAAGACTGTCGTCAAGGGGCCAGTCAACAGGGTATCAATTTAGCCAAATTGCCCTTTTACATCGTGCCTCATTTACGCGGAAGTCTTTTGATCGTGGGAAGAAAACCATGAAGCCCTATGTTCTTGCCGAATTGGCCGGTTCGGCTGGGTATGGAGGAGGGGAACGCTACTTAGAGCTGCTCCTCGGTCACATCGACCGATCCCGTTTTCACCCGATACTCATTTGCCCTGAACCAGGCCCATTTGTGGACAAAATGGTCTCGCAGCACGTCCCGACTCATATTGTTCATCTGACACCGCTCTTCAACCCGCTCGCGGTCATACGGCTGGCACATCTCCTGAAACGGAATTCCGTCACGATCCTTCAAACCCATGGAGCACGTGCCAATGTCTACGGATGTCTCGCGGCATGGCTGGCTGGAGTCCCGTGTGTTGTCGCAACAATACACAATTCCATCAGAGATTATGAGGTGAGCTGCATCAGGCGCTACCTCTACCTCACAATCCTGCGAGTCGTACTACCGCTGACCAACCGACTTATTTGTGTATCGGACGCGATCAAGCGTGATGTCCTCGCGGATTGCCCCGGTATCGAGGCTAAGACAACAACGATACGAAACGGCCTCGATCAACGATGGTTCTCTCGAAATACCGATCCTCATAAGATCAGGAAAGAGTGGTGTGTCGGCGACGGTCCCACACTCCTTGTCGTGGCGAGGCTGACGGATCAAAAAGGCCATCGCTTCCTCATCGAAGCACTGCCGGGGCTGTTGGCAGAGTGGCCGTCGCTTACCTGCTTATTCGTCGGAGAAGGTGAATCGAAAGAGACACTTCAGGTATTAGCCAGAACACTTGGAATTACGGAAGCCTGTCTATTTATTGGAGCTCAGAAGAATGTCGATGATTGGTATGCAGCGGCAGATGTGGTCGTCCTGCCATCGATTTCGGAGGGACTACCGTTCGCTATCCTGGAAGCCATGGCCATGGCCCGTCCAGTGATCGCTTCCAGCGTCAACGGCGTACCTGAAATTATTCAAGACGGTGTCAATGGACTACTCGTCCCGCCTCGGAATCCCCACGCATTAGAGCGTGCCATTCGGAGTTTGCTTCGCGACCCCATACGAGCAGCGCGTATGGGCAAAGCCGGGCGACACAAGATGGCCACTGCTTTTACGGTCGACAAAATGATTCACGATACTGTCAGAGTGTTCGAAGAAGCGATGCCCGGTTTACGCGAGGCATCCGTCGGAGCTCCTCCAGCAACACAACGGGAAGCGGCATGACTACCGTAATCGATCAGCACGCCGTCGGCATCAGGTGCCCTTGTGGAGCCGGTAAGCCACTGGCTGAAGCGTTTCATACCCCGACGAGACGATACGTGCGCTGTCCTGCTTGCGATCTTGTCTTTCGCGATCCTCGTCCAACTCACGAAACCTTGGAAGAGTATTTCCGAGAAGACTATGACCGTGATTATGGAGAAGTCGAGGCTTCAGATGACCGGCAACCGGTTTTCCAAAGTGTTTTACGTCATCTTTCTTCCTATCGCTCTCCTCCAGGTACCTTGTTAGATATTGGGTGCGGAGATGGAGAGTTCCTGATGCTCTGTCGCGAGGCGGGGTGGCACTGCTCAGGGATCGAGTTGTCCAAACAGGCGGCACTGCGCGCGACGCACAAAGGTGTACCGATTCTTTCGCCACACGCGATGGAGGGTGGTGAATGGGCCCAGCATTTTGACGTCGTGACATTGATCAATGTACTCGAGACTGTTGCTGATCCGGCGATCATGTTGCAGCACACTAGGACTCTCCTGGCGCCTGGTGGACTTGTCATCGTACGAGCGACCAACGGCTCCTTTCATGTGTCCATGAGAACTCCTGCACGCTGGATTGGGTCCCAATATGACCAAGCATTTCATTGGTACCTCTACAGCCCCAGGGCAATTTCGGTCTTGATGGAAGGCGCCGGGCTCACGGTACTGAGTGTCCGCAACTCGGTACCGAGTCGAGGCCCTCTCTCACCGGCACATCCGTGGTTCAGTCGATTGAAATGGACTCTCAGCCGATCTGTGTTGTGGCTACTTTCTCAGACTCTTTATTTCGTGACGAGCGGTCATCTCGTATGGGCGCCTTCGTTTGAAATCATCGCGCAACGAAGGGGATCCCGATGAGCTCCTATCTCACTCATCAACGATCGTGGAAACGGACCGCCCGCAGATGGGGTGCGATACTGTTCCTTTGCCTGGCGGGGGCACTGGCAGCGCTGGGCATACGTACCTTGCTTGAATCGGTCGGCACAGCGAAACATACGCGCTATGAACCGGTTGACGTCCCTCCACACTCCGTGTCACCGCAACACGAACGTGAGCGACAAGAGTTGGAACGCCGTGACCGGCTCGTGCTTGAAAAGGGGAAATAGCTCCATGTGCGGAATCTGCGGAGTCATAGGTGAACATGAGGGTGGGGTGATCGAGCCGATGCTCCGTCGATTGATTCATCGTGGACCGGACGACGAGGGCATCTATCGTGAACCCGAGATCACGCTTGGCGCTCGGAGGCTCCGGGTCATTGATCCGGATGGCGGTCACCAACCGATCGGCAATGAGACCGGAACGGTGTGGGCGGTGATGAACGGTGAGATCTACAACTATCGTGAGTTGCGAAACGCACTGGTGCGCAAAGGGCACCGTCTCTCCACCCATTGTGATACGGAAGTCCTCGTCCATTTATATGAAGACGAGGGAATCGATGCATTCCAGCGGTTGCGAGGCATGTTCGCCGTCGCCCTGTGGGATCGTGAACGGCGGATTGCCTGGCTCGTCCGTGATCGCCTCGGCATCAAGCCACTGTATTACACAATTCGACAACATATGCCTGGCCGGAGTGCATCGGTTGTCTTCTCTTCGGAGATTCCCTCATTGCTCGAAGCCGTGCCGGATTGGCGTCTTCGCGTGGAAGGCATTGCCGAATATCTCACGCATCTCTACGTGCCGGGACCTGACACGATCATCGGAGGAGTGCATCAACTGCGGCCAGGCCAGGCGATGAAAGTGTCAGGTGGTCGTATTGAGTTCATCCAGTACTACCGATTAGAAAACCAAGTTGCCGACACGACCACCTGGAACTACAAGCAAGCGGCTCACGAGGTGCTTCCCGCGCTGGAGGACGCTGTCCGCGCTCATCTTGTCAGTGATGTGCCCCTCGGGTTATTTCTTTCCGGTGGCCTGGACTCCGCATCTCTCTTAGCGATCATGGCTAAGGTGCAGCCTGATCCTATTCGCACCTTCACGATCGGGTATGAGCATCCTTCCGATCAATCGTTCAACGAACTGGCGGCCGCCCGACTTTTGGCGACTCACTTCAAGACCATTCACTCAGAGACCATTTTACAACCGGATGTCGTATCTCTGATTGAACAAGTGACTGCAGGAATGGGCGAGCCCTTCGCTGACCTATCCGCGCTTCCGACGTACTTGGTATCACAGGTTGCACGGCAATCTGTCACGGTGGCCCTTTCCGGAATCGGTGGTGACGAACTCTTCGGTGGCTACCCTCGCTATCTCGGCCTTCGTGGGGCGGCCCACTATCAGTATGTGCCCAGCGCGCTACGCCGACAACTGGCACATTGGAGTGCATGCCTCAACGAACACGGAACGAGTCGGGACTATAGCGGGCGTCTGAAACGATTTCTTCGAGATGGGCACCTCCCGCTTCATGAGCAGTACCGGCGTTGGACGACCTTTATTCCTCATGAATGGGAGGGCACTCTGTGGGGAGACGCACTAGAGGCCACGTTCGTCAATGATCGACCATTGGGCCCGGCGGACATGCTCTTCAATCAGTGGCCATCTGAAGATCCTTCAAATCGTGCCATGGGCGTCGACCTCCAGAGTTATTTGCCAGACGACCTCCTACGCATGGCCGATCGTATGAGTATGGTGCACTCTCTCGAACTGCGCGTGCCATTCTGCGATCATCTCCTCATTGATGCGGCCCTTGCTGTCAATTCTAAACTTCGTTTTTCCGGATGGCAGTTAAAGGGGTTTATGCGACGAATGCTGGGCAGTCTCTTGCCGGATCAGATTCTTAAGGCACCGAAACAAGGATTTATGGTCCCCATGGCTCGATGGCTCCGAGAAGACCTTCGTGAGATGGCTCATGATCTCCTGTTGAGTGATCGGATGAAACAACGCGGTTACGTCAAACCGGCGTATGTTCAGTGGTTGCTCAACGAGCACGACAGTGGGCGCCGAAACTTTTCCGACCAGCTGTACGCACTCATCGTATTGGAATTGTGGCATCGAGGGTTGAGCACTCGTTCCACTGATCAAACGACCGTAGGGCTTGTCGCATGAATATCCTTGTACTGGCTGAAGTCTCCTCGGCACGAGTGATCGGCGGGGCGGAACGGGTCCTTCGGAACCAGGCGATCGGATTAGCCGCATTGGGTCATCATGTGAGGATCCTGACTCGGGCGCCCGAGCCAAGATTCGAAGGTGTGATTGAGATGCATGGGATTCAAGAATGGCGGTATCCCGTGAGCCGCAAACATGAAGCCGCCTTCCTGTGGTCATCCATCCGCCGATCGGTCGAACGATTCGACCAGCTTAGCGTGACGAGACCCATCGATGCCGTTGTCATCCATCAATCACTGGCAGGACTTGGGCCGATTCTCTCGCGCCGACAGGCCGCCTCTCGGTGGATCTATGTTTGCCACTCACTTGCCCACGAGGAATACGAAACAAGACAGGCCCCGGCACAATCGACCTTGGCAAGCCTACGCCGACACACCAATCTTCGAGCCAGGCAGTCGGTTGAAGGCGTGGTCATGTCACGATGTCACCGCGTGGTGGTCCTGAGTCAATTCATGCGTCAACGAGTGATGGCGGCACATGGAATTTCAGCCGCCCGGATCGGGCTGGTGCCTGGAGCGGTCGACGCGGAGCTCTTCAAACCATCACTGCAGCGCCAGACTGCACGAGCAACACTCAAGCTCCCGACCGACAAGACAATCCTCTTCACCGTTCGCAACCTTGTCCCAAGGATGGGGTTGGACAACTTACTCGGCGCCATTGAACTACTGGTCGCCACGCAACCGCGACTGACGCTCGTCATCGGTGGAGAGGGGCCGTTACGGGCGCGACTTCAAGAAGAGATCCAACACAAGAAATTGCAGGACGTCGTACGCCTCGTAGGCTTCATACCTGAATCACAACTCAGCCACTACTATCAAGCATCCGATCTGGTTTTGATGCCAAGTCTCCAACTGGAAGGTTTCGGGCTCGTGATGGTTGAAGCCCTCGCCTGCGGGACACCTGTGCTTGGCACACCGGTTGGAGCGATTCCTGAAATCTTAAACCAGGTCGACCCGATCCTGGTTGCCGAAGGGGTTGATGGACGATCACTCGCTCGAGCTCTCGAACGGGTGTTAGCACGGTTGAAGAACGCGGGGGAAGTAGCCCGACTGGCGAACAAAGGGCGCCTACTCGTTGAGCGACGCTACAACTGGACGCAACATTGTAGCGAGCTCGCCAGGATACTGGACAGCGCAATGCCGGCTCAGCTCGCAGCCTAAGAACCATGGCAATTCAGAAAGTCGTCCATATTATTACTCGGCTTGATCGTGGAGGATCCGCCCAGAATACCATGCTCACGGTGCTCGGACATGATCGTGCGTACTTTGAGCCGGTAGTGATCACGGGTGAGGCGAGTAGCTGTGACACACAAGGAGGATACCCCGCCACCATCCACAACCTCCGGCTGTTAGAGAAAGAGTCGATCCCGTACTACATCGTGAGATCGCTGGTTCGTCATATCGATCCAATCTCCGATCTGAGAGCACTCTGGCATCTTGTTCGACTATTGAGACAGGCGCGCCCTCACATCGTCCATACCCACACATCCAAAGCCGGAGTATTGGGGAGGCTGGCTGCATGGATCACCGGAGTCCCGGTAGTGATCCATACTCCACATGGGCACGTGTTTTATGGACATTTCGGCGCGTTGCCCTCATGGGTGTTCCTGCATATCGAACGCGCATTAGCAGGGATCACGGACTGGTTCATCGGGCTCACGCCCGCCGAGACACTGGAACACCTTGAGCGCGGTGTCGGGAAGGCCGATCGCTTCGCCGTCGTTCCAAGCGGCATCGATCGTGATCGATTTCGAAAGGCCCGGGCAAATGGAAAGATCATCCCTGAGTGGTTCGGCTGCCCATCGACCGCACGAATCATTGGCTCCGTCGGGTGGCTCACCGAGATTAAGGGGCATCGGTTTTTGGTGGATGCCTTGGCTCACCTGAACAACGAGCAACAGAACCTCCACCTGGTTATTATCGGAACAGGAGATCAGCATGACGCACTCCTGCGCCGGGCCGAACAAGCGGGAATCAGCCAAGTCATACACCTGCTTAGACATCGGGAGGATATCGAGGTGTGCCTGGCTGGCTTTGATTGTTTTGTCCTGCCGTCGCTCAACGAAGGGATGGGACGAGCCCTGGTAGAGGCTATGGCAGCTGGGCTTCCCGTTATCGCCAGCCGGGTCGGTGGCATTCCAGCCCTCATTGAAGATGGGAAGAACGGGATTCTGATTCCGGCCGGAGACAGTTCGGCACTGGCCGATGCCATACGGAAAGTCCTAGAGGATGCGGCTTGGGCCGTCGAATTGGGCACGCAGGCAAGGGATTCCATTGATGCGAGCTATGGAATTCCGGCGATGGTCCAATCCATTGAGTCCACGTACAGGAAAGCACTAACCGGATATGCATAGAACCATGGCACTCATCACAAGCATGCTCTGCCTGGCGGTGATGGGCTTCACCGCAGTCGCACCGGTCTCCGCTGCAACCACAGGAACATCTCCCGTATCGCTTCGAGCCGCCGTTCATGTCCATAGCGTAATGAGCACCGGAACGCTCAGTCTTGAATCGCTCGCCAAACGAGCTGAGCAGCAACAATTGGACGTGCTCATTCTCTCTGAAAACTTTACGCTTCGCTATGATTATGGTGTTCATCCGTTCGACGGATTCTTGGCATACCGAGTCAATTTTCCTTCAGTCATGGAATTCGGCGTTCAGCAGTTTCTCGATGAAGTTCGCGCGGTCCAACAGCGTCACCCCAATCTCATCATTATTCCAGGTGTGGAGGTCGCCCCCCACTATTACTGGACCGGTTCACTCCTACAGGGGAATCTCACCATGCACAATGCGCAGCGAAATCTCCTGGTCATCGGTCTTGAGAAGGCCGAAGATTATGAAGGCCTCCCATCACGAGGGAACGCCGATTCTTTTGTGTGGAGCTGGCAGAGCCTGGCCAATGGACTTCCACTGCTCCTGCTCATTCCCCTTGTCGGACTCTTGAACCCTCTACGTCACACATTTTCAACACACACCACGTCCACTCCTCGTTTCCGATGGGTTCTTTCGGCCATGTTATTACTGATATGCAGTGGGCTTCTGGTCCATGCATGGCCGATCAAAACGCCTCGTTATAGTTCTCACGACGGTGGGCTGGGATATCAGCCGTATCAAGCCTTGATCGACCACGCAATTGACCGGGGTGCGCTGGTCTTCTGGTCCATGACGGAGGCGCGAGATTTCAGTCAACACGCGTTTGGCCCACTTGGGACAGTCACGGTGAAGACCGAGCCCCATCCGGAAGCCTTAGTCTTGACGGAGCACTACACTGGTTTTGGCGGCTTGTATCAAGAAGCTAGACGAGCGGTGACTCCTGGTGGAATATGGGATCAACTTGTGGCATCGAGATTCACGGCAGACCACAAAGACTTTCCCACCCTGATCGGAGAAGTCGCATTTCATGGAACAACTGATGCCGGGAAGGACCTAGACCGAGTCTACACCGTAATCAACGCTTCTGAACGAACGGCAGAGAGTGTTCTCGCGGCCCTCCGTGCCGGTCACGCCTACGCAGTCGCACGAGGCGAGCAGACAACGCTCCTTCAACTTGACGAGTTTACGGTGTCGACTGCCAATCACGTAGCAGGAATGGGAGACACGCTGGAAGCCACCGCAAGCGGAGAGCTCCGAATCCACGTCGGTGTCTCAACCAGCGATAGAGCACGCCACCTGACCAAACTTCGGATCATCCGCTCAGGCCATGTGATCAAGCAGTTTGAGAGTGCCACGCCGGTGCGAATCGACTTCGTCGACCATGAGACCAACCGGAGTGGATGGCAATCATATCGATTGGAGTTGGTGGGGCCAAGCGGCGAGCTGCTGACCAATCCAATTTATGTCGCTCCACGTCCTGAGGCACACACGGAATCTGCTCAACGACCGGGCCCTGATTCTGGCAATACGATCAAGACGTGACGCTGTGCGTTCATAGTGAGGAGCCATCATGCGTGTGACCATTCACCAACCGCAATTTATGCCCTGGCTGGGGTATCTGGACAAAGTGGATCAAGCTGACCTCTTTCTTATTCTTGATACCGTCCAGTTCAAGAAGAATGAGTGGCAAAACCGCAATCGCATTCGAACGTCTCAAGGCTGGCAATGGCTGACAGTCCCGGTGCTGCAGCAGTTCGGCCAACGCATTGACGATGTGTTGATTAACCCCACCGCCATCTGGAAGGTTCAGCATCTCCGCGCATTGGAAATGCACTATGCTCGTGCACCCTATCTTGATCATTATCTTCCGCAGCTGCGTGAGCTCTACACCAGGCCATGGACAAAACTCAGCGACCTCAATAAGGTGACGGTGCAGTGGTTGCTGAAGGCCTACGGGATTCTCACCCCGGTTCGTTGCGCATCGGAATTTAACGCTCGCGAGGAACCGACGGACCGGTTGATCGACCTCTGCCGAGCAGTCGGCGCCGCGGAGTATCTCGCGGGGGCAGGGGCAGAGCGCTACATGGACAAACCACGCTTTGAGGCCTCCGGCATACGGCTCGAAAGACAGACGTTTCAGCATCCATCCTATCGACAGATCTATGAACCGTTCGAAGCAAACCTTTCCGCGCTCGATCTCTTGTTGCTGCAAGGACCTGAGGCGCTGGAGACTCTGCGCCATGCCAGACTTGTCAGACATGGTGTGACCACTGCCTAGGAGGAAGACACATGATGGTCATCAACACCAAGGAACCGATGCGCATCCTCGCGCTCGGGGCTCATCCGGACGACATCGAAGTGGGATGCGGGGGGACATTGATCAAGTATGCGGATAACGGCCACCGCATTTTTCTCATGGTGATGACCCAGGGAGGAGCTGGTGGGAACACGGTGCTTCGCAAGCAGGAGCAGGAACGTTCGGCTAAGCTACTCCAAGCCGAGGAGGTCTTCTGGGGTGGGTATGAAGACACCGAAGTCCCGCTCGGACGTGATCTGATTCAAACCGTTGAGGGCATCGTCAGAAAAATTGAACCACATTTCATCTTTGTCCACTACCACGACGACACTCATCAAGATCATCGACATTTGGCCATGAGCACGATTACCGCCACGCGATACACCAAGAACGTGTTGTTTTATGAAGGACCGACCACCCAAAACTTTGCGCCGACGGTCTTCGTCGATATCCAACAAGTATTGGATCGAAAGATTCAATCACTGGAAGCTCACGCGTCACAGGTGAAGAAAACCAATATCGAAGGGCTTAGCATCGCTGATCTGGTGAAATCATCGGCTCATTTCCGAGGCATCCAAGGTCGAGTTCGGACGGCCGAGGGGTTTCTCCCGCTGCGTTTGTTCATCAACATCGGAATATGATTGGCACGGCGCGAATGATTCCACACTCACGACCCTCTATCGAAGCAGCCGACATTCGAGCAGCCACGGACGTGCTTACGTCTCGCCAGCTCGCACAGGGAGGGATCGTCGACCAGTTTGAGCGAGGCATGGCCGCCTATTTCGGCTTACCCGGTGGGGTGGCAGTCACGTCAGGAACGGTTGCGTTGGAGGTCGCCCTCCGAGTATTGGGAATCGGCACACAGGATGAGGTGCTCCTACCAAGCTACGTGTGCGCCGCCCCGCTGCTGGCAGTCCAGCGCGTCGGTGCCATGCCGCGAGTGGTCGATATCGACCTCGATACCTTCAACATCGATCCATCAGCCGCCCGCCAGGCTGTCACATCCAAGACCAAGGCGATCATCGTTCCGCATCTCTTCGGACTTTCCGCCGCGCTCTCAGATCTCCACGCATTAGGCGTTCCGATCATTGAAGACTGCGCGCAAACGTTGGGCGCAGTAGGACAGGGGAGATCAGTGGGATCAGCCGGCGTGATCACGGTCTGTTCCTTTTACGCCACCAAGCCGCTCTGCGCCGGCGAAGGAGGCATGGTGCTCTCACGTGATGAAAGCCTCCTGGAACGAGCCCGCCGACTCAGAGAATATGACGAAACGCCATCACTCTATCCCTCGGCGACCAACCTGAAAATGACGGACCTCCATGCCGCAATCGGCTTGGCCCAGCTGAACCGTTTTGGGTCGTTCCTGGAACGCCGGAGTGCCCTAGCCGATGAGTATCGATCAGCACTGAGCGGCGCCACCCCCATCCAACCGCTGGTCCCATCAGGCTATACACATACCTATTATCGATTTGTCGTACGCCTCCCGGATCTTGCCGACCATCCTGATGAACTTCAAGACCTCATCGGGCGCTTTGAGACTCAAGGGCTTCACTGCCGCAAACCGGTCTTCCGTTCACTGCATCGCTACTTGGAGATGGAAGGCTTTCCTGCCGCCGAGGAGGCCGAACGAACCGCACTCTCCATTCCATTGTACCCGGCGCTAACGGATGAAGAGGTGGCACAGATCCTCCTGGCGCTACGTGCGGAGTGGTCATGAAGACAGCTGAAACAGACCTGGCCATTCCCTTTTCAACGACGACTTGGCGCTGGATTACGCCGGTGGTCTGCGGTGCGGCACTCGGGGCAATCGCGTTGGCCATTCCTCCGGTTCGGGAACTTTTTCAACTCGAAGGGTTGCGATGGCTGTACATCTTTCTCTTCGCATTTCTCGGAACAGGAGCCTTAACTCCGTTAATGGTCTGGATAGGACATCGATGGGATCTCGTCGATATTCCAGCCGACCGTAAGATCCATGTCGTCCCCACGCCACGGCTTGGAGGGATCGCGCTGTATGCCGGGTTTATCGGTTCTCTGCTCTTAAACTCGATTGTCCCGGACTGGATGGTCGCCGTTCTCGTCGCCGGTTCTTTACTGTTGATCATCGGTGTCCTCGACGACATTTGCGAACTACCGGCCTGGGCGAAGCTTCTCGGACAGTTGCTGGCAGCCGGCATCGTCACGGCATCCGGCAAAGTCCTCACACTTTTTCCGCCTGGTCCGCTCGGAGAGATGGCCAATATGCTCTTGACCATTCTCTGGATCGTCGGAATCACGAATGCGTTCAATTTCTTTGATGGGATGGACGGATTAGCCGCAGGTCTGGCGATTCTGTTGGCCGGCTTCATGGGTGTCATCGCATTTGAAACGAAACAACCGGCGTTGGGGTGGCTCGCCATCGCCATGATCGGCGCGGGCCTGGGCTTTCTGCCGTATAATTTTCGAGGAACGAAACCTGCGGTCATTTTTCTCGGAGATGGAGGATCGACCTTTATCGGTTTCACGCTGGCCTGTTTGGCCGTGAGGGGCAATTGGGCTGATTCGGACCCCATCGTGTCGTTCAGCAATCCTTTGCTGATTTTTGGAGTACTCATCTACGACATGATCCACATTACGGTCGAACGCATCCTGACGGGAAAGGTGCGGTCCCTAAAGGAATGGTTGGATTATGTAGGGAAAGACCATCTCCACCACCGTCTCGAACGCGCGCTTGGGTCCCGTCAGTCGAGTGTCGCCATGATCCTTCTCTTTACGATTTGCTTGGGACTTTCCGCACTGGCACTCCGCCATGCCGGTACGACGGAAGCGATTCTTCTCCTCATTCAGGCCGGCTTAGTCGCCGCCATGCTCACCGTACTGGAGATCAGCGGTCGCCGCAGGTAGGGCTTGCATTTCCATTTCATTCCCACTAGAAGATCTCCCTATGGTTCCCACTGTTGAATGGAAACAGGGTGCGGTCCGCCTCCTCGATCAAAGCAAACTGCCAGGAGCGGTCGAGTTTCTCGATTGCCCTGACTATCACACCGTTGCTGATGCCATCCGCACGCTGAAGGTTCGTGGAGCCCCAGCGATCGGAGTCACCGCGGCGATGGGAGTCGCATTGGGCGCACAGAGCATCAGCTCAACGGACTATCCGACTTTTTCACGGGCAGCCTTGAAAATCTGTGATGAACTGGCAAACACCAGGCCGACTGCCGTGAACCTCTTCTGGGCCATTGAACGGATGAAACAGAAACTCGAGTCGCTGAGGGGAGAACCCGTTTTAGCGATCAAGCGTGCTCTACTTTCAGAATCTCAAGCGATCCTTGAAGAAGACATTGCACTCTGTAGAACCATGGGGCGGCATGGTGCAGAATTGATCCGCGACGGAGACACCGTGTTGACCCATTGCAATGCCGGTTCACTTGCGACGGCCGGCTATGGCACCGCACTCGGAGTCATTCGCGCGGCATGGGAGCAAGGCAAGAAAATCAATGTGATTGCCGATGAAACTCGCCCTGTGCTTCAAGGTGCTCGCCTCACCGTATGGGAGCTGATGCAAGATCAGATTCCCGTCACACTGATTACAGACAACATGGCCGGTTCGCTCATGCGACAGGGGAAGATTCATCTCTGCGTTGTCGGAGCCGATCGCATCGCCGCAAATGGCGATGTCGCGAATAAGATTGGAACCTATTCAGTAGCAGTCCTCGCAAAGGCCCACAACATTCCCTTTTACGTTGCAGCTCCATACTCCACCATCGACCTCAACACAAAATCGGGAGACGCGATTCCGATCGAACAACGCAATCCCATCGAGGTGACGACCATCCACGGCAGCCATCCCGTTGCACCAACAGGCGTGTCAGTCTACAATCCCGCTTTCGACGTGACTCCCGCTGAACTCATTACGGGCATCATCACAGAGCGAGGGATCTTCAAACCTCAAGAAATTTTGGAACAGTTTCTAGGATAACTCAGCCGTAAATCTCAAATGTGCTCCAGCACATAGATAACAGCATTTCTTGCATCGCATTCAGTGAATGGCACACGCCGCCTCCCACAAGCCTTGATTGATCGTTCCCATCTCTACGGCCACCCAATGCCCCTCACTGGCCGGAACGCCGCCGCCGATGACCTCACCCGTCCCCATGTGATGGTCGTAATCCGTGGCCGCTAGAGTTCGAACCAGCTTTTCGGCACAATCGAATTGTTTGGTCATTCTAGTGGAATAGAACCTGGTAGGAGTTCGTCCGCCCTGCATCGCTTTCCAGTCGATCAACATAGAAAGCGTGGAAAGTTGCCCGTCTCGGCGGATGATACGGGAATCGATATAGGCCGTTTGCAACGGGTGTGATTGATACCGTGCATCAAGGGCTACCCATTCAGCCCATCCCACTTCAGGCAACATCAACAATGACACGACCAGTAGGCAAAAACCAACCCTATATCCTGGCATGGCCACCTCCCTATGGAGACCATCTTACCAACCGTCTTTGGATAGAGGAACGGGCCCTCCGGTGTTTCCAGAGAGCCCATGCGTGGCAAGCAGGTGCGGTGGTGAGCTAGCACTTATTGATTCTAGGTCTCGGCTGCACCTTGGAGCGTAGTTGATCCAATCGATCGGTGACGAAGCTGAACCGTTTCTTCGGCGGATAAGGAAACCGATAGGCGATCGGCTCCTCCTGCGGTGGCAAATGGTTCATGTCGCGGTAGACATTGACCGGAGCCGAATCTGCGGCCAAGTGGAACATGGAGCGGTAACCCAATCCGCAGCCGGTAATATTGAGCAACTCTCCGAATCCGTTCTGAGAAGCCCGTTGAATCGCTCGTTGTCCAATAGACTTAAACGAATAAAATTGCCCCTTCGCCCACTTGTGGCCCCAGTACAATTGCTCGACCGTCATCTTTGCTGGCTTGTAGACCACATGTTCCCCGGTGTAGGCCGTCCAGTTCTCCGTCAGAATCCGGCCGGCCGCTTTCAGCTCAGCAAACTGTTTCGTGCCAGGATAGGGTGTCATGATCCGCCAGAGCGCGCCGGCTAATCCCATCTTCGTTGCCCATTCTGCAGTCCGTTCAAAGTCGAAGACGTCTTCATGGTCTAGTCCACAAATAAACCCGGCATGGATGTCGATGCCCTGGTCATGGATGCGCTTGATCATCTCCTCATAGAGTTTGGCTGAGTTTTGCTTGTCGACCGACTTGAGCGAATCCTGGTTGATGGATTCGATTCCCAAGAACATCGCCGAGCAACCTGCTTCTTTCAACGTCTTGAGCAATTCAGGGTGGTGGGCGACATAGGTGGCGCTCATCTGGCTCATCCACTTTTTGCCGAGCGGTTTCATGGCCGCGCACAGTTCACGAGTGTATGCGGGGTCGGAGAGCAAATCATCGTCCCAAAACATCACCATCGGTCCATTCATTTTCTCGACGAGCTTCACGACATCGGCCGGTGGTTTTTTCCGAAATCCGTACTGACCGCCTCCCAAGGCCAAGTGAATCGAACAGAACGTGCAACGGTAGTTACACCCTCTTGTCGCCGTCAGCGCGTCTCGGAACATATAGCCCTGCGGCAAGAGATCCCAGCGAGGCGGCTTCTCATCCCATTTCTCCACCATGTGTGGCATGCGGTACTGCTGCTGCATTTTGCCTTTTTTGAAGTCTTCTAGGAGCCGAGGCACGGTCAGCTCGCCCTCGCCAATGACGATCGCATCAGCGTGTTGGATCGCTTCGTCGGGCATGGTCGAAGGATGGATGCCACCGAGCACCACCTTCGCGCCGCGCTCGCGGAAGAGACGCGCGACCTCATAGGCCCGTATAGCCACCACCGTCGTTACGGTAATGAACACTAAATCGTAGTCAGCCTCGAAGTTGAGCGGTCCGACGATTTCGTCTTGGATCTCGATGTCCCATTCATCCTCCGGGATCAGGGCGGCGAGGGTAGGCAGGTTAAGGTTGGGCGTACGGAACAGCTTCCAGACCGAGTCCCATTTCTGATCTTCAGGATGAGGAATGATGAGACCGATCTTGTGGTGCCCCATAGCGCGTCCTCCTTTGTTGAATGAGATTAGCGTTTGCTCGGATCGTGCCTACTAGACATATCCCTAGTCCAGCTGACAGTGACGAGACAGTCCTCCATCGTCGAAAAATGAATACGCTTCATCGTGAGCAAAAAGACTCGTTAGGGCAGGGAGAGCACGGACAAAGTCATCCGCATTGCCAAGAACCGATGCGTGAACGCCCAAAGGAATGAACATAAGGATGCCCGCGAGTAAGAATCCCATCGTGCATCACATAGACAATTGATCTCAACATTAGCTTCTTCAAGCAAGGAGAATCAAGGGTCAAGAGGCAACGGTGGTGAGAATCGTGACGGAGGATGACTTAACCGACTTCGTGGAGTTTGATGAGATTGGTCCCGCCCGGTTGTCCCACGCGCGTCCCTGAGAGGATCACGATTTTTCCACCAGGCACTACCAACCTCTCTGATTTCAAGCGTCGTTCCGCTTCCTCTACACGCGCGTCAGTCTGCTCGATCGGTGGCATGGTATACGGGAGTACGCCCCAATAGAGCGTCATCTGCTGCCTGACCGGCTCAACCGGCGTGAACGCGATAATGGGGGCAGATGGGCGTTGTTTCGAAATCAATCGCGCGGTGGTCCCGCGCTCGCTGAACGCGACGATGGCGCTCGCGGTGATCGCTTTGGCTGCGGAAGCAGCGGCAGTACAGATAGCTTCCGGGAAGGACAGGTTTTCCAAATCGGTTTGGCGTTTGAGAATGATGCCAGGTTCGACTTCTTCCTCGGCCGCCCGAATGATGCGGTCCATAACCCGCACGGTTTCGACCGGATACGACCCGACTGCCGTTTCGGCTGAGAGCATCACGGCATCCGTGCCGTCAAAGACAGCATTGGCCACATCCGACGCTTCTGCCCTCGTCGGGCGTGTCGCCTGTGTCATGGACTCTAGCATCTGCGTCGCGGTAATGACCAAACGACGCCGACGATTTGCCTCAAGGATGATTCGCTTTTGCAGCACCGGCACGGCCTCGGGCTCCAACTCGACGCCCAAATCTCCACGCGCGATCATCACGCCGTCCGCCTGTTCCAAGATCTCGTCCAATGCCGTAACGGCTTCCGCCCGTTCGATCTTAGCGATGATAGCAACGGGACGACCGCACTCGGCTAACAGACTGCGCGCAAGCTGAATATCCTGTGCGCCTCGAACGAATGAGAGTGCTACATAATCCACACCATGTTCCACGCCAAATCGAAGATCCTGTCGGTCTTTGTCCGTCAACGTCTGGGCACTGACGTTGGTACCAGGCAGATTCATACCTTTGTGTGAGGTGACCGTGCCGCCGATGACGACCGTGCAGTCAACCCAGCTATCCCTGACCTGGTCAGCACGGAGTTCGATGCGCCCATCGTTGATGAGGACCCTTGCTCCCGCACGGAGATCGCGGGTAAGTGCAGGATACGTGACTGGGAGTTCAGGAACCTGACCATGAGAAGTGAGGGGCTCATCAGGCAGATCCCCACGTTCAGACGATGGCCGCAACCGTACCATTTGGCCTGTCGTCACGAGGACTCCTTCCTGAGGTAGCAACCCCACCCGAATTCGAGGTCCTTGCAGATCCTGAATGATGGCTACAGCTCTGTCATGCCTGGCACCAGCCTCTCGAATGGCCATAATGGAGGCCGCGTGTGATTCATGGGTACCATGCGAGAAATTGAGTCGAGCCGCGTTCATTCCACTCTCGATCAGTCGGCTTAGGATGGCTGGTGAGCTACTGGCGGGGCCGATCGTGCAGACGATCTTCGCTTTACGCATGGTCCTATTGGTATCTCCCGATGCGGGTTGGTTCAATAACAAGAGGAGGATACCACAGATCCCTCTCTCACAGGGCCAGCGGGAGAAAACGAGTGTACCTGATCGTTCGGCAAGGCCAGGGCCCTTCGACTGTACGGTTTGATTTCCTGCATTTTCCTTTCCTTTCCTCGATTGACCGGTAAAATGATTTCATCATAAGGCGTGGCTCAATTGCTCGGTGCGTTCTCCATGTGCTACGTGTCTCCTCCGTAACGAAAAGGCACACCTGATGGCGATCCTCATTTCCGTGGCATCCGGGAAAGGTGGTGTGGGGAAAAGCGTGGTGGCGGCCAATCTCGCATTGGCACTGTCAAAAACAGGACGCCAGGTTTTGCTGGCCGATCTCGATGTGGGAGGAGCCGATGCCCATATCCTCCTTGGTGAATTGAATCCGTCGGTCACCTTAACGGACTTCCTGGAAAAACGTGTGGCACGGCTGGAGGACGTAGCCATTCCGATCACCTTCCACCAGAATCTGCGCTTGATCGCCGGAACCGGTGAAACCTTGGCAACGGCGAATATGGCCCATTCCCGCAAGAAACGTCTGATGAAACATTTTCAAGATCTCCGTGCGGACGTCGTGGTCATCGATATCGGGGCCGGTACCAGTTACCATGCCCTCGACTTCTTCCTGATGGCCGATATTCACGTCGCCGTGGCCACGCCTGACCCAACGTCTGTCCTAGACCTCTACCGATTCATTAAGTTAGCCGCGATACGCCGTGTCTTATCGTGCTTTCTCGCGCGAAGCCCCATGGCAGAAGTGCTGGCCAATCGAGATTTCACCAGTGTGGAAGAGGTCATGGAGGTCGCCGGTGCGACCGATGAGGACGGACGTGAAGTCGCGACCACCGCGCTGAAGTCATTCCAACCGGGACTCGTCATCAATCGCACATCAAGTCACTCTCAGGTCAACGTGCTCTACCTCCGCAAGATTCTCCATCAATACGTCGGCGGTGACGTGAGGTTGCTCGGTGAAATCCCAGAGGACTCGGCTGTGACGCAGGCGGTCCGCAAGTTTCTGCCCGTGATCGAAGCCGCGCCAACGTCCGATGCCGCCAAAGGCCTGCTGACCGTTTCAGCCGCAGTGGAACAACTCGTCATGGAACACGACAGAACACGCGTGGAGGAGGCAACGCAGCCAGCAGACGTGCAACGTGGCCGGCCCGCACAGGGAAGAGAAGTGACGCAATCGCTTCGGACCTCGACTCCTCGGGACGGCGATGCGGTGAGTTCCTCCCAACCATCGAGGGGCACTGGTGGAACGGACGCCGTTCACTCTATCGGATGAGGTGCATCCTACGCAGGTGAACACGTAGGATGCGGTCGCAACAGACAGGCCCTCTCAGAAATCAGAATCCCAGTTCTTTTTCTAGATCCGCTTTCTTCTTCTCAAATTGCTTCTGCTCGGTTTCGCTTTTCTGAGTAATCGCATTCTTCATACTCTCGCCGGCCTTCTGCAGGGCCTGGTGGGATTGCTCGCCTTTCTTCTTGATCCGGGCAGCGACATCCTGCGCCTTGGGCGAACCGGAGAACTCGTAGTACATCATGGCCTGCCCCTGCGTGAACGTCGGATCAGGACGCTTCATGATGGTGTCGCCTCGTGATTCCGCACGATCCTTTGCAGGCTTGTCTCCACCAGGGAGATATTTCATCCAGAGCGACGCACCCCGGAGCTTCTCGATCGACTGCGCCGTCGCCTTGCCCAACTCAGCAATAGTGCCGGTTAACCCCTGAGCGTCTTTTTCTTCAGCCTTCATCAATCGGTCGGCGTTGCCGGTCGCAATCTTGAGCAGCTCTTGCCGGAACGGCGGTGGAGAACTATAGGGCTGTCGTGAGCTGGTGTTGGGATCGATCGGACCGTACCGACCGTTATCGATGTTCCAGGCAGTCTCGAATAGGCGAAGGTCTTCCGTCTTAGCCTGAATCGCTTTAAGGAGGACACGGTTGGCTTCTTGGTGATCGCCGATGGCTTCGTAGTATCGGAACGCGGAGGTCTGGCCGTCTATACGTACCGGTTCACTGGAGTAGAGCAGACCTTTCGCCTCAGCTGACTTGGCCAACTCCCGGCCCAGTTTCGGCATATTCGCTTTAGATTTCCGCATCGCCTGTTGATCATAACGATCGATGCAATCACTTGCCGCCACGCTCACATACGCGGCAAAGAGAGTAGTTGGTTGCCCCGCTTGTTCCGCCTTCTGCAGAGCAGCCGACTGGGCCAAGGCCGCGTTCTTTTCATCGTCGCCTAAACACGGATCATCCGCACGTACGGCAGGAGCCATGAGGGCCACAATAATCAGGGAATGTCCGGCTAGTCTTGTCAGGCGCATCGGTGACGACCTCCGTTCATTTGCCGAAGAGGCCTTTCATCATCTTGTTGACATCGACAGGGAGATTCTCTCCGGTTCCGTTCCCACCGTCTGGAGGTTCTCGAGATTGTTTTCGATTCGCCCGCCGTTGTTCGGCATTCTTTCGAAGCTCCTCAAGGTTCGGCATACCAGCCCCTCCCATCAGCGCACCCATGTCATTCTTCGTGTACCCAGCAGGGATTTCGAAGAGGGCGGGATTTTGTTTTTCAAGCTTGAGGTTGGTCAGCTCGCTGGTCATGCGCATCTTCTTGTCGCCCTCTTTGGAGAGCATATCCATCTTGACGGTAATGCCTTCTTTCGTCGTCCAGAAGAATCCTCCGAACTTCCCCGAGCCATCCTTCTTCACGGCGACGATCTTGGACTTTGTGGTTGTCATACCGTTTACCGTCTCCTGGCCGACCTCAGTCTGTTCGACGATCTCGAATGCATCTGTGCCGGAAGTATTGGAATCGGTCATCGGCATTTCCATATACATGTTCCCCATCAACTGCCAGATCACCTTCTTGTCCTTCCGAATGATCGTGGTCATCCCGTCTGATCCACCCATTTCCATCCGGTCTTTGTTGGCCGCATGATAGACGCGTGCCTTCATCGCCACGCCGCCTTCTGTCTCCATCGTGCTGTCGGCCGAGTAATCCACCTGGACTTCCGGTGGAGGCGCCGCACTTACAATGACAGGGAACAGGAACAGACAACTCAGCAACCCGGCGTCACGCAATAATCTCATCGGCACATCCTCCTCAAGAAGGTTATGGTGGCAGGGAAGCGTATCGAGGTTCGCAAGGGACAGTCAATAAGCAGAAGCCATGAGGCTGACCATCAGGAATACTCCAGAGCAATGGGGAAAGTAGCCGCATAGCCGTCATTCGTGGCCACAGGATCCAGCATCAGTTGGTCACCGCCATGACGAAAGATGAAATCCTGGTGATTTCGCACTCTCCGTGGACCCCTTGCCGCATACGGCTGACTGGCCTGTACATGATCGGTCACTTCATCGGGAAAGTAGACTTGCGAGGTGAACTCCAGGCCCCGGCGAGCCGTCGGCGCCGTGCGAATCTTGACGTGGATATGCACGGTTCGGATGGGATACCAGCCCGGATAGATCGTCAGAAACCGAGCCTCGCCTCGGGCGTCCGTTGTCTGATACCCTCGCAAAAACTTCTGACCGAGTGTGCTGAAACCTGGGTCCCGAACATCGGAGTACACCCCTGCCGCATCACAGTGCCAAATATCCACCTGGGCATCCGGTAGTGGGTGGCACTCACCAGCACGAAGGCGAGACATCTGGAAGGTCAGCATCAAAGGTGTCCCTGCGGTGCGTCGCCCATTGGTCGGATCTACCCGAATATCAGATCGATATAATCGTTCATCGACAAAATAGGGGCCCTCGGTTTGTTCCGGACGGACGATGCAGGGAGAGCGGGGTAAGCTGGTGAGAGTATGAGCCTCGGCCCGTCCCCGTCCGAGAAGGTAAGCGAGACTCGTGGTTCCCAGCCAAACCAGTGCCTCACGGCGAGAAAGAACTCCTATAAAGGCGCCAGTCACTACCTTCTCCTGAGCCGTGGGTGGACACTCGAAGGCGCTGGCGGCGGAGGCGAAAATGACGGGGACCTCGGTGAAAAAGAGCGAGAGGGGCCATAGAACCCACGCCCGCCGTAGTAGCCACCATACCCCCAGTATGGTCCCCATAAACTGCCGTATCCACCATAGGGGTAAAAACCGCTATACGCATAAGGTGGATAGTAGGCTCCATAGTACGGACTCCGGTCCCGGCGTCTTTGTGCCGCAATGCTGTTCCAATCAATGATATGTCTTACCTCCAGCATCGGGTAGGTATAGTCACTTTCGTCCAGTGGCCTGGTGGTCTCACCTGTTACAGTCCCAATAATAGTAATTGGTGTCCCCTCAGGGAGACTAGCAGGATCCAAAAATGTTTCTCGAACGGCCAGGAATCGTCCCTCGGAATGTAGACGATCTTCCGTCAACGGCCCATCCTTTGCGCTCGGAAGCTGCAAGACTTCGAGTTCGGTTCCCGTATCTTTCCGTTTTGCCCGAATGACAGTACCACCAATCATCACCGTTCGTCCGACGTATTCACTGGGAGCACTCTTCAAATCCGCGAACCGAACGCTCGTATCAATCTCTTTTTCTAACCACAGGGGAACACCGAGAAGTTCCGTGTCGCGTTGTACTTGATGGATCGATTCGGCACATGCAGAGCCAAGGAGTGCCACACCGACCAGGGAAGCGATCACCATCACGCGAGACATAGTCATTCTCCTCTTAGAAGTGAAACGACAGTCCGCCAAGGATATGCTGTGCCCGGTAATTCCCCCTAAACCCGCCAAGATCACCGAATGCTTGATTAAATGTGAAGGTCGAACCCATATACTTATATTCTCCAAAGATGGCAATTTGAGGTGTGAGGAACGCACGCAATCCAGCCAGAACATTCCACACCACGGCTGAGTCGGTATCACTCCGCACTGTTGCAGTATCGCCGATGTGGGCGATGGCAGCGCCTACACCGACGCCACCATAAGGCTGCAACGTCCGACCTGGGTAGCGAGCAATGAAGTTGGCGCTCACAGTGGTCACTCTCATATGAATCCCAGGATCAGCATCTAACTGCTTAATGTGCGGCGTGGTGTGCAAGACTTCTCCTTCGATCCCATACCAACTATGCCCTGGGAAATATCCGACCTTGGCACCGTAGGTGATCGAGTTCTGAAGATCGAAGTCTACAAAAGGACCAGGCACTCCCGCCTGAGATCCTGTTCCAGCGATACTGTTGATGCGATCCGCAAAGTTTACCCCCGCAGTTCCAGCGACATACATCTCTGCTGGTGCAGAAATCGGCTTCATGAGGCCGGTAACGAGCGTCGCTCCTAGAAGAAACTGCCTAGCAACTACCGAGATCTGTGCATGCATGTTCTTGCTCCTTCGAGACATCATACCAAAAGTTTTGTGTGTGCATAGTGCCTTCATCACAGATGATCGAACGCCGCAAAGAAACACACTAAGAATATATTCGCATTCCTTCATAGCTTCATTAGAGTTCGGAGATGTGAGAAAATTGGAGTTGACAGATCGACTGCCCGCAAGACATATGGTGTAAGCCCTAGGGAATACAGCAAGACGATAAGATTCCGATGTCACTTCACTTTTAAGGAAGGAGCTGAGCATGGGATTAATGGATCAATTGGGACAAGCCGTTGGTGGAATGATGGGTAACCAGGCCGGACAGAATCCTCTTCTGCAAGCGGTGGCAGGCCTTCTCGGAAAGGACAGTGGAATCGGGGGACTGGCAGGTCTCGTTCAGGCATTTCAAAAGAATGGACTCGGTGACCTTGTCAACTCATGGGTGAGCACCGGACAAAACATGCCGGCCACACCGAGCCAAATTGAACAGGGGCTAGGAGGAGATCTATTGAACCAGCTCGCCGGTAAGGCAGGACTGTCCTCCGGCGCCGCGAGCTCGCAGCTCTCTGCTCTCCTGCCGGATCTGATTGACAAGCTGACACCAAATGGGAAAGTCGAAGCGGGTGGACTCGATCAGCTCATGAAATTGGTTCAAGGGAAGATGGGTGCTTGAGGAAGGGCATACACCGCACAGTTCACCATCTGCTCACAACACGAGGATGCGCACACGGGATCGGCTCGTTGTCTGTATAGTCATCGGGGTGGTCGCGCTGTCGGCGTTTTGGGCACTGCGTGAGCCGCCATCCTCTAGATCGATATCTGAGGACGCAGTATTTCCCACCCTCACGCCGGAAGCGATTCCGTTGGTCACGGGTGATGAATCTATCATTGACATCTTCACCCGATCGGGGTGTCCAGTCTGTCATCTCATTCCCGGAATCCCTGGCGCCAACGGCCAAGTCGGCCCACCTTTATGGCTCGGCACGACAGGCAGAGAACGACTCAGAGACCCCACATATCACGGAAGCGCCACGACCGTGCACGAGTACATCGTTGAATCTGTACTGGAGCCGCAACACTTCATCGTCCACGGGTACCCAGAGCATACGATGCCGGCTTGGTATGGATCCAAGCTCAGCGCTCTGGCGCTGCAAAAGATGGCATCTTATCTGGAACATCAGGAAGAAGAGAAGAGAATCGAATCCCCTGAGAAGTGAGAGGAGGTCGGCTTATCGCTTCCGGAGCGGTGTCACGTTACCGGACGCACCTCCTTGAATCTTGAATGCGTCTGTCCCGTGATCTCCCATCTGCTTATCGAGCAACGCATTGACCGCTTCGTCGCCTTTGAGCCCTTCGAGCTTAATTTTGAGACGCAGATTATTGGCGCTATCCGCATTGATGAGCGCCTGCTCCAGCGTGATCTTGTTCTCTTTATACAGTTGAAACAGCACATGATCGAAAGTCTGACAACCCTCATCTACACCCTGTTCCATCGCTTCTTTGAGGATATCGACCTCGGCTTTCTTGATGAGATCCTTGATACGCGGGGTATCCAGCATGATTTCCAACGCGGGAACACGCTTGCCGTCGACTGATGGAATCAACCGTTGAGAAATAATGGCTCGCAAATTGAGAGACAGCTGTAAATAGATTTGAGCATGGCGCTCGACCGGGAAAAAATTCATGATCCGTTCGATCGCCTGGTTCGCATTATTCGAGTGCAAGGTCCCGATGCAGAGGTGACCGGTTTCGGCAAATGTGATGGCGGCTTCCATCGTTTCCGTATCACGTATTTCTCCGATCAGGATCACATCCGGCGCTTGACGGAGCGTATTCTTCAGCGCGTTCTGGAAGGTCAAGGTATCGAAGCCGACTTCGCGTTGCGTAATGATCGACTTCTTATGTTGATGGACGAACTCAATCGGGTCTTCCACGGTAATGATATGGCCCTGGTGCACGGTGTTGCGATGGTCGATCATGGCCGCCAGCGAGGTCGACTTACCGGAGCCGGTGGCGCCCACCACCAGCACGAGTCCGCGCTTGGTCATCGCAATATCTTTGATGATCGGAGGGAGCTGTAATTGCTCGACCGTTTGAATCTCGGCTTTGATGTGACGGAAGACCACCCCGACATTTCCTTTTTGCCTAAAGATGTTGACGCGGAAACGCCCCAACTCTTTATAGTAGAGCGCCAGGTTCATCTCCATCTTTTCTTCGAACTCGCTCCGTTGCTGACCTCGCATGAGAGCCAGTGCCAACGCCTCAAGTTGTTCGTTGGTGAACGGCGGAGCATCGGTCTGTTGAGTAACTCCATGGATTCGGTAGATCGGGGGAGCATCGACGGTTAAATAGAGATCCGACGATTCGCGATCCACCATGACTTTCAAGAGACTTCGAACATCCATGATGAGACTCCGCCTTTGTGCCTACTCTACGCAGCTCCTGCAACCGAGGCCCCGAACAGATTGGGATTCATGCTCCGGGACTGCGCCTCGGCTTTATGGACGACTCCACGGGTCGCCAGCTCCAGCAACGCCATGTCCATGGTTTGCATCCCGTCTTTTTGGCTGGCTTGCATGATACCCGGAATCTGATGAAGCTTGGCCTCGCGGATGAGGTTTCGGACAGCGGTTGTGGCTACCATAATTTCCAGGGCCGCCACACGACCGCCGGTCTTTTTCTTGAGCAACGTTTGCGTGAGCACGGCTTCAAGAGCTTCAGACAGCTGGGTCCTAATTTGGGCTTGTTGTGCCGGCGGAAATGCATCGATGATACGGTCGATGGTTTTCGGAGCGCTCGACGTATGGAGCGTCCCGAAGACTAGGTGTCCTGTTTCCGCCGCAGTCAACGCCAGTTGGATGGTTTCGAGATCTCGCATTTCGCCCACGAGCACGATGTCTGGATCTTCTCGAAGCGCGGACTTCAGCGCGTTGGCGAAAGACAACGTATGGACACCCAGCTCCCGTTGATTGACCAAACACTTTTTGGACTTATGGACGAACTCAATCGGATCTTCGATGGTGATGATATGGCCCTCAAACGTACTATTAAGATAATCTACCATCGCGGCAAGGGTGGTGGACTTTCCCGAGCCGGTCGGCCCCGTCACCAGAATCAATCCTTTTTCCTTATCGCAAAGTTGTCGCAAGATCGGCGGCATCCCTAACTTTTCTAACGGAAGAATGGTGGTCGGAATGTTCCGAAACACGGCTCCGAGTCCCCGCTGTTGCACGAACACATTCACTCGAAAGCGGGCGATATCCCCGAGCTCAAAGGAAAAATCACACTCTCGTTTTTCTTCGAAAGTTTTTCGTTGTGAATCACTCATCATGTCATAGATGAGAGCATGGGTTTCATCAGGCGTCAGGGGAGGGTGGTCCAGCTTTTTCAAATCCCCGTGAATACGAATCATCGGGGGTTCACCGGCACTGATATGACAATCCGAGGCACCTTCCTTGACTGAAAACGTGAGCAGCTTAGAAATATCCATCGCCCGTGATCCTCAGTGCGTCTGGGTTAGAGATGAGGTGAACATTTCCTGTGCATCATGCCACAGCAAACCCGGAAAGCAAGAAAATAGGCGGAAGATGCGAACCGAGGCAGTGAGGATCAGGCAAGGCCTGTTTCACGAATCACGAGCCGCAGCGCATGGAGGGCTTCGTCGATCTGGTCGGTGGTATGCTCCGAGGTCACGGTGAAGCGGATCCGACTGGTCCCATCCGGAACGGTCGGTGGGCGAATAGCCGTCGCATACACCCCATGCGCGAGCAGGCGTTCAGCAAATGTCGAGGCAGAGGCGGCATCACCGAGCACAATCGGTAAAATAGGACTACCAGTCGGAGGAAGCGTACACCCAAGTACCTTCAGCCCATCGAAGAAGCGTTGTCGATTCGACCAGAGTCGCGCCCGACGTTCCGGTTCACGATCAATCACCGTCAATGCCGCTAACGAGGCGGCGGCCACGGCAGGGGGAAGCGCGGTGGTGAACATAAACGAGCGGGCGGTATTGATTACGTACTGAACGAGCTCATGCGTGCCGACCAGGAACCCCCCGTAGCTGCCCAGCGCCTTACTTAGCGTGCCCATATGAAACGGGATCCGGTGCTCCAAGTCAAAATGCTCAATAGTACCTCGTCCAGTCCTTCCCATAATACCGGTTCCGTGTGCATCGTCGACATACAACATCGCCCCATATCGTTCGGCCAACGACACCAAGTCAGACAGCGGAGCGAGATCACCATCCATACTAAATACCCCCTCCGTGATGATGAGGGTGGGACGATCTGTGGTGCGATTCCGAAGGAGAGACTCAAGGTGGTCACAATCACCGTGGCGAAAGATTCGAAAGTCTGCCTGACTTAAACGACAAGCATCGATCATACTGGCATGACACAATCGATCCGCCAAAATTAGACCACCGCTTCCAATAAGCGTAGGAATGACACCAAGATTGGCAAGGTAACCAGCTCCAAACAGCAGGGAAGCTTCCGCTCCCTTAAACATCGTCAGTGCCGTTTCGAGCTGCACGTGTGGAGGCAATGTTCCACTGACCAAACGGGAAGCACCGGACCCCGTTCCATACCGTTCCGTGGCCACGCTCGCAGCCTGCACAACTTCTGGATGCATGGTCAGTCCAAGATAGTCGTTGGACGACAGCAAAATCACCTCGCGTCCTCCATAGTGGATGCTCGACCCGGTCGCCGATTCCACCGGTCTCAATGCGCGGAGCAACGACTGTTCACGGAGTTGTTGAAGTTTTTCTTGAAACATCTTCTGATCCCCAGCATCATTCATGGTCCGCTCTGTTACGTTCTACCTTCAGAGTCTGCAAGTCCTCATCGCATTGACAAGGAAATTCATTCCCTAGTATAAGACAACGGTTCTGCAGCAGAAAGCTGGTGACAACCGTTTAACTGACGTGATGGGTCCTTATGTCATATCGAATAAAAGTTCCGCCTCGGACATTACCTGTTGATGAAGCTCACTTAGTGAGTGGATTAGAACATTGGGTGCTCGGACTGCAACGGTATCGGTGGTCCATCATCGTAGGATTCATTCTTCTGCTGCTCACGGCCGGTGGCATATGGGGTGTCTTTTGGTATGACGCAGAAAATGCCAGCAAGGCACAAGAAATCGAGCGGGAGGCTACCCTGCATCTCTTTACACGGCCAGGCAACGATCCGCAGAAAGCGGCCGCAAACGTGAATGAAGCGATTGCCCTCTACAAGAAGGTGGTAGAGGAATATCCGAGAACACCGACCGCCCCACTTGCGCAATTTAGTCTGGGTAATGCGTTCCTTCAGGCAAACAACCTTGACTCGGCCATCGACTCATACAAGCAATTTATTTCGACGTACGGGTCAAACATCTCGCTTCTAGGGCTTGTTCAGCAAAAACTTGGGTACGCCTACCTGTTGAAAGGAGACATCGACCAAGCTGCGAAGACGTACTCGTCGATACTTGAGATCCCTGGGGCAATGAACCGTGACTATGCGCTGTTTGAACTGGCACGGCTAGAAGAAAATCGGTCAAAACCTGACGCTGCACTCAAACATTATCAAGACCTGATCAAAACGTACCCTGACTCCCCCTTGACCAGCGAGGCCGCCGTGCGGGTGAAGGTCCTCGAGGCCAAGAAAACTTCGGAACCGGCTACGACCGCCACAGAAGTGACTATTCCCCCAGCACCCTCTAAGCCATAGGAGATTCATTCCCTCTGGCCAAGCGTTGACCATCCGGCAGACCGATTCTCCAAGGTCGCACTTTGCTACCGAGCGATATTGAGGAGATCCCCAGCACGAATGAGGCTACTGGACAGGTTATTGCGGGTCTTGAGTGTCTGAATGGGAATACCGAACCGACGGGAGATTTTCCCAAGCGTATCTCCCCCCCGAACCCGATACCACTGAGAAGAACTGACCTTCCCCTGCCGAGTTTGTCGAGTCTTCCGGATCTGAGTCCGCTTGGAAGGAGAGACCTTCGCGAACGTGTGCGTCGGAACTCGCTCGAGTAGTTTGAGTACCTTGGCACTCGTCCCGACCGGGACTTTCAAATGATAGGCCGTATCATCGGGAGGAGTCGCATCTCGTCGAAGTTCAGGATTCAGGAGCCTGAGTTCGTCGTACGGAATACCGGTGACGTTGGAGATCGCCCGGAAATGCAACGGGCGAGTCACAATCACTTCCTCAAACTCATGCGGAGCCACCGGAACTTGGTTAAATCCGTATTGGTCGGGGTTCCGCGCAATGATCGTGGCAGCCATGATGCGCGGGACGTACTGTTTTGTCTCTCGCCGAATATGTTTCGTTCTCGAAATCTCAGAAAATGATTCCGCTCGAGCCTTATTGAGCGCACGCTGGACCTTTCCCTCACCTGCGTTATATGCCGCCATCGCGAGAGGCCAGGTTCCGAAGAGATCGTACAAATCGCGGAGATAACGCGCGGCCGCTATCGTTGACTTAATGGGATCTCGCCGCTCATCCACATAGTGATCGATGCGTAACCCGTAGATCTTTCCGGTTCCTTTCATGAACTGCCATGGTCCCGTCGCTTTCGCGCGAGAGTAAGCATAGGGATTGAATCCACTTTCGACAAGAGACAGATGGACAAGGTCGCTCGGAAGGTTGAACTCAGCGAAAATGTCTTCGACCAAGGGGCGATATCGGTTGAGGCGCAAGAGCCACTGTTCAAATCGGTCCCGGATTGACGTATTAAAGAAACGAATATGGCTCTGGACGTTTTGATCAAAGACAACCGGAATGTTATAGACTGGGCCGAGATCCTCCTTGCGCTCTGCCTCCACCGCTTCGGCGACGTCCTCCTTAGGCGCCTCTCCCTTATCCTGTGTATCGCCCTCGGATGGGGAGGCCGTCAATTCAGGTTCCAGCTCAGGTTCCAACGGAACCAAATTCGCATCAACATCCTCGTTCTCCGGTGACACTGCATCGGTGTCGACATCCTCGTTCTCCGGTGACGCTTTCGCCTCCTGGGAATGGGGATCAGTCTCTGAGGAGGTCTCCTGAGCGGGACTGTTCTGTTCGACGGGAGCTGTCGCCTGGGCCAAACCTATAGGACGAAGACCCGTAGCGAGCGATGGAGAGGCTGATAGGGCAACAGTCATCGTAAGGATTACTGCCAGCCTCACGTCCATACCCCACAGTTGTTTCCAGGTCCGTATCATGAAGAATACCAGTTGAGAGCCTATCGATCTGCTGGGGACTTGTCAAGAAATCGCATGGGTAAAATGTTCCCACTCAACGATGTGATCCTGATGATTCAGAAGGGAACTCCGTCGTTTAGGGCGACGACGTCTTGTAGGCAATGCTTGGTGGTCGTAAAGAGAGAAAGTCCTGATAGCACGGCTAGTTCTGTAATTCGTTTTCTTGACAGTCTCCCACCCCAAATGATAGCGTACGGCCTCTTCAAACGGGTATCCCACCAGATTTACAGTGTTATTTTGTGAGGAGGTTTGATCGATGCTGAAGCGCTATCTCTTGGCCCCTGGTCCCACGCCCGTCCCTCCCGAGGTATTACTGGCGATGGCCCGCCCGATGATTCATCATCGCGCTCCCGAATTCGACCCGGTGTTCGCTGAAGTGCGTGAGGGCCTGAAATGGCTGTTTCAAACACAGAATGATGTCCTCATGTTGGCGGCTTCGGGAACGGGTGGCATGGAAGGCGCCGTTTCAAACTTCCTTTCGCCGGGCGACAAGGCACTGTATGTCAACGGCGGAAAATTTGGTGAGCGCTGGGGGAAGATCTGCAAGACATTTGGCGTACAGGCGACCGAAATCAAGGTCGAATGGGGACAGGCCGTCAACCCTCAACAAGTGGCCGATGCTCTCAAGAAAGATCCATCGATCAAGGCAGTCTATGTACAGGCCAGCGAAACATCGACCGGAGTCTCTCATGACGTGAAAGCCTTGGGGGACATCGTTCGAGGCTATGACAATACGATCTTGGTGGTTGACGCCATTACCGCACTGGGCGTGTTTGATATCAAGACCGACGCATGGGGACTCGATGTCGTGATTACCGGATCCCAGAAAGCCTTGATGCTGCCTCCCGGAATGGCCTTCGTCAGCGTCAGTGACAAAGCCTGGGGATTGGCCGACAAGGCCAAGAACGCCGCATTCTATTTCAATTTCAAAAAAGAACGTGAAAGCCAGGTAAAAAACCAGACCGCCTATACTCCGACCGTCTCGCTCATTATCGGCCTTCAAGAAGTCTTTCGAATGATGAAAGCGGAAGGCCTCGAGAAGATGTTTGCCCGACAAGGTCGGTTGGCTCATGCCATGCGCGAAGGCGTGAAGGCGGCCGGCATGAGTCTCTTTCCTAAAGAATCTCCCAGCGATGCCCTCACCGCAGTGTGCGCACCGGATGGAGTTGACGGACAGGCGATCTATAAGAACCTCCGCGTTCAGTACGGGATGACAGCGGCGGGAGGCCAAGATCACCTAAAAGGAAAGATTTTCCGACTCTCTCACATGGGATATGCCGATTCCTTCGATGTCATCACGGCCTTAGCTGCGACCGAGATGGTCTTAAAAGGACTCGGGCATCCAGTCAAGTTAGGCAGCGGAGTCGGGAAAGCCCAGGAACTCTTACTAGCGAAGTAACCACGACGAGGAAAAACATGGCTGCAGCGGGCATGAAAATTTTGATCAGCGACAGCCTCTCGAAGCAAGGGGTCGACGCGCTCGAGAAGGCAGGATTCACGGTCATCGTGAAATCCAAGATGCCGAAGGACGAGTTATTCAAGGAAATCAGGGATGCCGATGGGTTGATCGTCCGATCCGGCACGAAGGTCACGGCCGAACTCATTGCCGCAGCCGAAAAGCTCAAGGTCGTCGGACGGGCCGGGTCCGGTTTGGACAATGTGGATACACCAGCCGCCACACGGCGAGGAATCGTCGTGATGAATACGCCTGGCGGCAACACGGTCACGACCGCCGAACATACGATGTCGATGATCTGCGCCATGAGCCGACGCATTCCCCAAGCGACCGCCTCCGTGAAAGCCGGTAAATGGGAAAAAGATAAATTCATGGGGGTGGAGCTCTATAACAAGGTGCTCGGCATCATCGGTGCGGGACAGATCGGAAGTCACCTGACCAAGATGGCGCAGGGGATCGGTATGAGTGTCGTCGCGTTTGATCCCTACTTGGCGCCGGAGCGAGCCGAACAGATGGGCGTGACGATGGTAGATCTCGATGAGCTCTTCCAACGCGCCGATATTATTTCGGTTCACACACCATTGACCCCAGAAACCCGAGGGATCATTAACACGCACGCAATCGCTAAAATGAAACCAGGCGTGTTGATCGTGAACTGTGCTCGCGGCGGGATCATCAATGAACATGACCTCTGTGAAGCCTTGAAAACCAAACGTGTGGCTGCCGCCGCCTTTGACGTCTTTGAGGAGGAACCCGTAAAACCGGACAATCCTCTGCTGGCCCTAGACAACTTTATCTGCACTCCACACATCGGAGCGCAAACAACCGAAGCTCAGGAGAATGTCGCCATTGGGATCGCGGAACAGATCGTCGACTACTTTACAAAAGGCGTCGCGAGAGGTGCCGTGAACATACCGTCTGTCGCTCCGGAGCTACTGCCCAGGTTGCAACCTTTTCTCACACTGGCCGAAAAGATCGGTTCCCTTCAAACGCAACTGATTCAAGGAGGAACTGAGCGAGTCGTCGTCGAATACAGCGGTGAAGTCGCCACGCTGTCGGTCGCCCCACTGACCATCGCTGTCTTGAAAGGATTGCTGACGCCGATCTTGGAGCACCCAGTCAACTACGTCAACGCACCGATCGTTGCGAAGGAGCGTGGTATCGAAGTCAAAGAAATCAAGAGCACGGATGCCGGTGATTTTACGAGTCTCATCCGAGTTCGCGTTGAAGCCGGCAAGATGTCGCACCAGGTAGCCGGAACGCTCTATCATAAGAAAGAATCACGGATTACGGAAATCGACCAATTCAAAGTCGAAGTCGTACCGGAAGGACACATGTTGTTGATACACAATGTTGACCGACCGGGCGTGATCGGCATGGTCGGGAAGGTCTTGGGTGACCATGGTATTAACATCCTCCGGATGCAGTGCGCGTTGGAAAAGCGGGGAGGGGACGCGTTGCTGATCATCGGTTCCGACACGGAGTTTCCCGCCTCGGCTCTGGACGAAATCCGATCGAGCTCGAACATTCGTTCTGTCAAGATCGCAAACCTCTCATAACGGTGTTCGTCATGAGGGTGTTATGACCTTTGCTCCTCCGACTCGTCGTCCTTCATCGGAGAAGCTCTCTCCTGCCCATGAACACTCATTAGTCCCTGTGGGGATGGCCACCATCCTTCCGGCGGCCGCGGGTTACCTGAGACAACTCGAGTCGGATCTTCTCACCAGCTTTCATCGGTATGGCTACGATGAAATTATCCTCCCGACGTTCGAGTATTTCGATGTCCTCGCGCCTGGCCTTGAGCCGGCCTTACTGGAGCAGTCCTACAAGATCGTCGATCGGACGACTGGCCGAATTCTGCTGCTGAGGCCAGATGTCACCGCACAAATTGCACGAACGGTGGCTATGGGTATGCTCGGCACTCGGATGCCGCTGCGTTTGTCATATCGAGCCACGGTGTTTCGCTATGAGCCTGAACATGCCGGACGTGATCGAGAACTCTTTCAAGTCGGTGCTGAGCTGATTGGCGCTGATGACCCGTCCGCAGATTGCGAGATCATCATGTTGATGATCGAATCCCTACGCCAGATCGGATTGCCTTCCTTTAAGATTTCGCTCGGACACGTCGGGTTTTTTAAAGGACTGCTCGTGCGCGCCGGACTGTCTCCGGAAGGTCGGAAACGGGCGGAGCAGGCCGCGGCGAGAAAGGATTTCCCCTGGCTCGGAGAAATTCTCTCACACGAACGCGTAGGCAAGCGATCCGCGCAAGCAATTTTGGAGGCGCTGGAGCTTTGCGGAAAAGCGGACGTCCTTGCAAAAGGACGCGTCTTGGCTAGGGGTGAACAACAGCTGCTCCGATCCTTAGACCGATTGGCGACGGTCTATGACTTGCTTGGTGCGATGGGATTGCAGGATGACGTGCTCCTGGATCTTGGAGAATTTCGAGAGTTTGAATATTATGACGGCATCGTGTTTGACGTCTTCACAGACGGCATCGGAATCGAGTTAGGCGGCGGCGGACGATACGATCGTTTAATTGGCCGCTTTGGTCGAGATATTCCATCTACTGGATTCGCGCTCAACGTAGATCGGGTCTTTCGTGGACTGAACCTCGTTCATCCCCCAAAGACTAGGACGTCGACAATCCTTGTCGTCGGTCCGGTGACTCGGACGAAAGAGATCCTGTCGGTGGCCCAACAACTACGTCAGACGGGTGCTCGAGTCATTCAACGAGCCGTAACAGCATCGGCTCGTGATCTTGTCACTGTAGCCGCCGAAGCTGGGCTCGACGCGGATGTTCCCACCACGATCGTCATCGGTTCAGGGACAATTCACCATGGACACGTGACCGTACTCCAACATCGCGGACATGACCGTCATGGAAAACCTGCCGCTCCACCTCATACAAAAGCGATGTCGCTACGTGACCTTCTTACAAGCCTCAGCTCGAACCACGAAGGTGTGGCATGAAATCCGTTGGCGCCGTCGATCTCTCTCAACCGAAACTCCCTCCACAGAATCTTGAGGCAGAACAGTCGGTGCTTGGGGCCATCCTCCTGGATAACGCCGCCATGCCGAAAGCCATGGAACTCCTCGTCGAGGAAGATTTCTATCGGACGGCTCACAAACGCATCTACCAAGCCATGCTGGAACTGTCGGACACCGGCGAAGTGATCGACCAAATCACACTGACCGAACAGCTCAAGTCTCGTGGGGACCTTGAGGCGATCGGAGGCGCCGCCTATCTCGCAGAACTCGTCCAGATGGTCCCGAGCTCGGCCAACATTCGGTACCACTGTAAGATCGTGCGCGACAAGGCTGTCGCGAGGCAATTGATCAGCACCTCCACGGAAGTGTTGACCAGGGGGTATGAAGGGACCGCTTCTATCGATGACCTTCTCGATTTTGCCGAACGATCGGTCTTCAGCATTGCGCAAGGGAAGCTGGAACGCGCATTTAGTCCGATCAGCCAGGTCATTAAGGAAAGCTTGGATGTCATCGATCAGCTCTCAAAACGAAAGGAACACGTCACGGGCGTCCCAACCGGTTACTACGACCTTGACGACCTCACGGCAGGGTTGCAAGCCTCCGACTTAGTGGTGGTGGCGGGACGGCCCAGCATGGGGAAGACAAGCCTGGCATTGGGGTTTGCCACGCATGCCGCCATCCACGCCAACGCCGTCGTCGGCATTTTTAGCCTGGAAATGTCCAAGCCCCAGATCGTACTCCGCATGCTGAGCTCGGAGGCACGAGTCGATTCGCACGCGCTGCGAACCGGGAAGCTCCAAAAAGAAGATTGGTGGCGTCTGGCTGAAGCCGCGGGACGACTGGAGCAGGCACCGATCTTTATCGACGATACCGGCGGCATCACCGTTCAACAGATGCGCGGCAAGGCTCGACGACTCAAGGCTGAAAAGGGGCTGGATTTGCTCCTCGTGGACTACTTGCAACTCATGCAAGGGCGTAGCGATTCTGAATCTCGTCAGCAGGAAATCTCCGATATCTCGCGCTCATTGAAAGCCTTAGCTAAGGAACTGAATGTCCCGGTGGTCGCCCTCTCGCAGTTGAGCCGTGCAGTCGAGGCTCGCAAGCCTCCGATCCCCATGCTGGCAGACTTACGTGAAAGCGGGGCGATTGAACAGGATGCCGATGTCGTTATGTTCATCTACCGAGAAGATGTTTACGATCAGAATTCGGAACGCAAGGGGATCGCCGACATCATCGTGAGCAAACATCGCAACGGACCCATCGGAAAGCGAGAACTGTTTTTCCAAGACCGTTTTGCCAAATTTGAAAGTCTCGATCTGCGCGAAGCCTAACCCGGTTTGCGCAACACTGGAACACTCGGTATAATCTTCCTTGTTCCTTCTATATCCACATCCGAACGAATACCGGTAGGGACATCCCCCATGGCCTCGAGCCTTCGATCGCCTGGTCATCATCTCACTGTGCAGGGCATCAGACTGACCATCCTCTTTCTGCCCTGCGTCCTAGTCGCGTGCGCGACCGCAACTCAGCCACACATGACGGAGCCGCTTTCTGCCACGACCACGCAGCAAGCGCCACAGACCGCTCCAGAATCTGACGCCACCTATCATTTTATGATGGGGCATCAGGCGGAGCTCGCCCAAGATCTCGATACAGCTTTGAAGGAGTACCAGGCTGCACTCAAAGCCGATCCACACTCCTATGAAGTCAAATCGAGACTGGCCGCTCTGCATTTTGCACTCGGTGATACGACGAAGGCCGTACAATACGCCGAGGAAGTTGGACAAGGGTCCGAACAAGACCCTCAACTCCTGACGCAGATGGCGGGCATTCTCGCCAGCGCAGGAAAACCTGAACGTGCACTTGACGTATTGGATCAGGCGATTGCACGCAATCCGGAGCGGGGAGAGTCGTACTTTCCCAAAGGGCTTATCTTACTCAATCAAAAACGAGTCGTCGAAGCCGAACAGGCGGTGAAGAAAGGTTTGCAATACACCCCAGACTCACCGGTCGGCTATTACTATTTAGGTCGCATCTCTATTGAAGCCGGAAATTCTGAACAGGCCCTCTCCAGCTTCGACCGCGCGATCACCGCCAACCCATCTTTCGAACCAGCGTATCTGGCGCAAGCGTCAGTCCATGAATCGCGCCAAGAGAAAGACAAGGCCATCGCCGTTTTGAAAAAATACTTGGTACAGGTGAACCCCAGAAACCGAGAAGTTCGTCAGCATTTGGTCCAGCTTTACATCGCTACCAAAGACTATGCCGGTGGTCTTGCGGAATTGGAAACGATGCTGGAGGAAAACCCCGGCGATCTGGATGCCCAATTACGCATGGCGCTGATCCATGGAGAACAGAAAGAGTTTTCAAAGGCCATCGACCAGTTAACCGAAATTTTGAAGGCCAAACCGGCCGAATTAAAAGTTCGTGATTATCTAGGATATTTGTACGAGGAGAGCAAAGACGTTCCCAAAGCACTGGAAACCTATCGTTACAATCTTCACTTAGATCCACGGTTTGTCGACAGCCACATTCATCTTGGGGTGCTCCTCTATCGGCTCAAGCAATTTCCCGAGGCCGTCACACATCTGGACGAAGCCGTTCGTCTCATGCCAAAACAGCCCGAACCCCACATCGTGTTGGGCTTGGCTCATCTGCAAAGCGAGGAGTTCGAAAAGGCTTCACAAGCGTTTTTGGAAGGGATTCGTCATAATCCCAAAAATGCCGACCTTCATTTCAATCTTGGTACGGCCTACGATAAGCTGAATCGTTTCGATGACGTGGAGCGCGCGATGGAAACAGCGTTGTCCCTCGATCCCCATCATGCTGATGCCTTGAACTACCTGGGATATAGTTATGCTGAGCGAGGGATTAAGATCGACCAGGCGCTGTCCCTCACGAAACGAGCGGTGGCGCTCAAACCGGAAAACGGATATTACGTCGATAGTCTTGGCTGGGCATTCTACAAATCAGGGCAGCTCTCCGAGGCACTCACGGAAATCAAACGAGCCGTCTCACTCGTCGGCGACGACCCTGTGATCTACGAGCATCTCGGAGAGATTTACATGAAGCAGCAGAAGACGACCGACGCCCGCGACGCGTGGCTTCACTCCTTGGAACTCGATCCTTCCAACGAAAAATTGCTCCAGCGCTTCCGCGAGCAGGGCATGGCCAACCCGGCCTATGAGGACCGGATCCAACAGGCCAAGCGCCGTGTTTCGGAGAAGGCCCAAAATTCTCAGACCACTCCGCAAACTCACGCTGACTAAATCCTCTTCCTATCTGAAATCTCTCTCACGTTACCTGCCTAAAAGACCGTTCTTATCCACCAATATCGAGGATGCGGTTCTCGCCAGATAGCCGAAACTTAGTGCCAATTCTTGGCAATCTCGAGCAGTTTGTGGAAGACAGGAGTGCTCTGCATCAGCCTCACCTTTACCGGTTTTTCATAACTTGTTGCATCATAAGGGACTAGTGGTAGGCTAGGTCTTGGCACTGACCGGCACCAAACCTGCTATAGGCACAGGTAGGCGGCAACAAGGCGCCGCAGATGATTAACCGGGCCGTCAGTGAACCATCAACAAGGAGGCAGTACGATGTTGAAGTCGCTCCGCAAACAAGAGGGTTTTACCCTCATCGAGTTGATGATCGTCGTGGCGATCATCGGGATCCTGGCGGCCATCGCCATCCCCAACTTCCTGCAGTATCAGATGAAGTCTCGGCAGTCTGAGGCCAAG